>LCOM01000012.1:0-27537 GCA_000999395.1 Parcubacteria group bacterium GW2011_GWA2_47_7 | reverse complement strand
CTTCCACCGGTACGTCGTGACCTGCTCAAGGTCACCCCAACCGATGCGGCGATGACGGTATTCTATGATGGTGCAATTCGTGCGCGTACATGGCTCGATCCGAAGCCCGAGGAATCCGATAAGTCTTTTCGCGTCATGGTTGAGTCAATTTCGTCTGGACTAAGTGATCCTACGAAAGCCGTGTCGCGACTTTCGACAGATATTTCTGAACTATTATCACATTACTAGCATCTATGTTTATTTCCGCAAAAACAGACAGGGGGCTTTTTATTCCGATTGTATTTGGTCTCATGCTCCTTTTGACTCCTTATTTGGTGTTTGCAGCCCCTCCGCCACCTGGAACGCTCATTCCTTGTGGATTTGATTTGGATAGTGACAACATCGTAAAGGACCCCGATGGTTATGTGTGGGTGGTTGGAACTCACGAAGAGTGTTATTTTAATGATGTCATTCTGATTGCGCAGAGTGTTATTGAGTTTCTGATATTCAAGATCGCGATGCCGATCGCCGCCATCATGTTTGCCTACGCGGGATTTCTCTACGTGACCAATCGTGGCAATGAAAGCCAGGTCACGCGGGCGCACGATGTATTCCTTAACGTGCTTATTGGTATTGTGATTGCACTTGCCGCGTGGATAGTTGTTAAGTTCATCGTCACATTCTTCCTCGGAACGGGTTCCGTATTTAATTTACTCGGTCCATAATATTCATACAGGATATGAAAAAATATTCTACACAACTTATTTCCTTGACAGCGCTCATCCTCATGACGTTCCCCGTGTTCTCTCAGGCACTCTGCAACCCATCGTCGGGCACCTATTGTAATCCTCTTAATTCGGGAACAGGAGGAGTCACCGCCACAGACATTCCCTGCTTCCTACTATCGATAGTAGATCTCGTGTTCCTTATCGGTGTACCGATTATAGTAATGTTTATTATTTACTCGGGATTTCTCTTCGTCACGGCGGGGGGCAATGAGGCCAAGATATCGAAAGCTCGCACGTCATTCATGTGGACGATGTTGGGGGCACTCGTTCTCCTTGGAGCAAAGGCAATTGCGCTTGCAGTCGGGACTACGATTATTAGTCTAGGGGCTGGTGGTGGCGCACCTTTTTCATGTTAATAAAAAATAATTACAAATATCTCATAGGGCTCATCATCTTGCTTCCTGCGAGTAGGGTGTATGCTCAGCTACTTCTCACAAACCCTGCGCCTGGGGCGGGAAGCACTATGTCGGACTTTATATATCTTCTTATCCAAATTATCCAGCTGATTGGGACACCAATTCTTGTCTGCGCTATTGTCTATGCTGGATTTATGATGGTGACCGCAGGCGGGAACGAAGAGCAAGTCAGGAAGTCAAAAGTTTGGATCCTGTGGACGCTTGTTGGTGCGGCCATTATATTGGGAGCAAGGTCATTAGCCGATATGGTATATGGTACGGCCAGTTTATTTTAATTGATATATGAATAAATTTTATCTCACATCCTTAGTCTTCTTGATGCCCGCCGTGGCGTTCGCGCAATTTACGAATTTCAAAGCTTTCATTGAATTGCTCCTCAAAATTATCCAAAACATAATCACGATACTTTTCGTCGCACTTGCCGTTGGCATTATTTTTGGTATTGCGATGTACATGTTAAACCTTGACAACGAGAAGAAACGAGAGGAGTTGAAGGGATATCTCCTGTGGGCGATTATCGGGGCAGTGGTGGTAGTCGGGATGTGGGCGTTTGTTGAAATTCTCACCATGACATTATTTGGAGCCGGGATTGGTATTCCTTTTTTAAGCACGCCAACCAATTAATACTTAGCGCCTTTTATCATGAAAAAGAACTACTTGATTTGTATTGCATCGCTACTTGCCCCCTGTTCAGCATTTGCCGCTGCTGGAGATATTTTTGCGCTACAGGGGTTGATTCTTTCGCTCCTTCAGGATCTCGGGGGATTGTTCTTTATGTTGGCGACTGTTTTTTTTATTTGGGCAGTAGTCAAATTTATTATGAATGCGAATGATGCGGCGGAGCGCGAAAAGGGCAAGAAATACATCGTGTGGGGGATAATCGCGCTTGTCGTCCTCGTATCGCTATGGGCAATAGTTGGTTTTATTATTGATACCCTTGGGGTCAGTACCGGTGGAGTTCCCGGGTTTGTGACAGATTGATATTAATATATATGATTCTATTGACTAGCAATAGAATTTGTGATATAATAGTATTTATGGAGGTTAAGTCGTAATCCACAGGAATCTCTAAAAGCGGATTGCCCACACTTGTTAAGTAGGATATCATTTATATATAGTTTGTTTGATGTTTATAAGATTATTATTAATTTATTTTGGTTCTATGAAGAAATTTATTATCGGAGGTTTGCTTATGAGCCCGGTCATGGCTTTCGCACAAACTCCACTGGAGAATACAGTCAATGCTGTTCAGAATATCATTGATTTGCTTATCCCTCTCTTACTGGCTCTCGCTGTCCTCCTCTTTTTTTGGGGATTGGTCAAGTATATTGCTAATGCAAGTGACGAGGCCGCAAAGGAGTCAGGCAAGACACTCATGAGCTGGGGCATGATCGCCATTTTCGTGATGGTTGCGTTCTGGGGAATAATCGGTTACGTCCAGGAGTCTACTGGTTTGTCTGGATCTGTGACCGTGGTAAACGCACCAGCGACGGGCAATTTGGTTCCATCCTAAATTTAAGGACAAAGTAGACTGACTTCGGTCTTTCAAGAACCCGCAGGATGTGCGGGTTTTTGTTATACAAACTGCGACTAGTGTATTCCAAAACAATAAGATGGTTGATATACTATTACTATGATAAACATATTTCTTCCCAACATTGCCGAGGCTGCCGTGCTCATACCCGCGTCAGTGTTGACGTTTGTTGGAAAAATTTATTCCAATATACTCAACCCGCTTATCGCACTCATGTTTGCTGTTGCGGTGGCATATTTTATCTTTGGTATCGTGACATATATATGGAACCCGGATAATGCCGAACTTCGTGAGAAGGGGCGTATCGGGATGATTTGGGGTATCGTTGGTATGGCCATAATGGTCTCGGTGTTTGCAATCATGCATTTTCTTATTAATTCGATTGATCCGTCTATAGATGTAATGAAGTATGTATAAAAAATATTCAATTCTATTTGCACTCCTCACTTTTCCTGTAATGGCTTCCGCGGCAACAGCATTTACAATCATTAGTGATATTGAACATATATTGAGTTTAATGGGGCCGTTCCTCGTGTCGATTGCCGTTTTTTTCTTTATGTGGGGAGTTGTGAAGTTTATTGCTCACGCGGGTGATGAAAAGGCAGTAGCCGATGGGAAGATGTTTATGATATGGGGGATGGTCGGTTTATTTGTCATTGTGTCTATTTGGGGTATTGTCGGATTTATTCAAGATTCGCTCATTCCGAGTGGCGGACCCTCAATGTCTGCCCCCAACATTCCTTACGTTGTACCGTAAGTATTTGTCGTTTCTATTTTGAAGAAGTAAAAAAACCGGGGTCAGGGACCCCGGTTTGCTTCTGCTAGGCAAAGAACTCAACTTCTTGCGGTTTTGAGGAAGATGGACAACTCCTTCACCATGTTTCCTTCCTTCCGTCCGGGAAGGTCTCGCTCAGAATACAGATACCCACTCAGAACTCTTCCATTTGAAGTGACCTCCAGGCGAAAGGACGCGTGAGTTTCTCTCGTGTACCACTGATTGACGCATTCCTTCTCGACCCCCAATCGTCCAGGACCACATACACCGTCTAGTGTGACCCAGCTCGTCCACTGGGCCGCGTATTGACCATTACCGAGATCAACGCGATTATTTTGACTTGCAATAGGTAGACTACCCGTTTTATCGTCAAAGTGAGTGTACAAGGCAAATAGCGCCACGCCAATGGTGAGTGCCGCAATAATGCAGAAGGGTGAACATCCGAAGCTACCCTTTTTTGTCGTCGCTGTCTTTGAGATTGCTACCGATTTGGCGACGGCAACATATGTTTTTGCGCCAAACAGATATTTTGCAAGTCTATAAAGAATCAGAAGGAGAACGAATATTGCCACGACAACCAAAAGAAGGCCAAACTCGGAGACCCGCTTATTCCACTTCCTCGTGACTACCGTACTGAATTTTTCCTCGTGAGCGATGTCCTCCTTGACACCACTCACATCAGCGAAAAAATCTGGCCAGTATGCCTTCACCTCCTCTCGCGTGAGCCCCTTCGGATCCACATATTTCCCGCAACGCTCTTCGAATTTCTCATGTTGCCTCATGGTGAATTTGGAAGTACTCACCTCGCAGTTCATAAGAGCTGTTACGATGCGCTCATTGCGCGCCCCACGAGCATCAACGATAGCCTTGCTCTTTTCTTCGTTTGCATAGGCAATCTTCTCAGTGTTGGTGACCCCCGCACTGAAATTTATACCATAGCGAGAATAGACTTCATTGGGAACAGCGAGTGCAAATAGCGCGACGACTCCACCGAGAATACCCCATGCCGCGAGATAGAAAATCCGTCGGTGGAGCAGTGGTGAAATCGGGACTAGGCCCGTCCCGAACGAAGCGAGCAAAATGATAAGAAGCGCAAGGAGCGCCGATGTCATCACAAAGCTTTTTCCGATTGGTACGAAGTTGATGGTGAGCATGAATATTGTTACCCATACCACCACGACACACAGACCCTTGAAGTACTTCCGCAGGCCGTCAAACACAAGACGAAAATTCGCCTGGTCTCCTTCTTCGGCTGCATCGTATCCCGCAATCACCGCACTGATCGGCAAACTGAATGCTGGCAGAGCGAAGAAGGGGAGGAACACGAACGGAAAAAGAATGGTCGTCAGCGCAATGACTGTCTTCCATTCAAAGAACGCCGCGGTTACAACGGTGACGAGCATGATGAGGAGGGCAAGGAAGGCACCGCCGACAAAGCGCACGACGTGTGGCGTGAGATACTGAATACCGCGTTGGTAGCTTGCTCCGATCAATGTGCGTCCAGCGATGAGGGCAATTGCGGCAAAGATACCGCCGACCCAATCAAAAAAACTTTTCATGGTCATTTCTCCATTTTTCCCGCATCTGCCGAAGAATCGGCAGATGCGGGAATATTGACAAGGTGCAGCTCCGATACAACGGAGCCACTCGTGGTCTCCGTGGTACGATAGTCGCACCCTTCAAATATGGCCGTAATGATGACGACCGCAATCATTCCAAGAACCCACCAGGGAACTGTTCTCCTTGTCGTCTCAGTCCTTGCAGACTCTGGTGGCATTGGTGGCATTCCCGGCAACCATGCGAACTTGCGCATGAGCCGTGATGGTTCATACCCCGGCAACGGCTGAGTCGGATCCGGCATCTCTACCAGATTGATGAGCTTTACCCCACGCGCTTTTAGCACCCCTAGTGTGATGTCGTTGAGAGACGTCACACCGCAAGCGTAGCAGAGAATAGATTTCACCCAGGTTTGGATTTTGCCAAACAGCTTAAAAGATTTCTCGTTTTTGCTGATGGCCCCCAAACCGCGCAACATGTCGGCAACCTCCTTCGCGTTGCTGAGGTCGTCATTCACGTGCGATGCAATACCACGCATGATGTTGATACGGTGATCAACACCGTTCTTTTCAGTGCGTTCCGATGCAGGAGTGACAACCTTTGCGCCATCCTTCACTGCCGGCACCTTGATGGTGACTACTTCTGGATTGAGAATCATCATCGCAATACTAAACACCAATTGTTCGGGCGCAGTCATTTCTTCGATGACCGCCGCAGCTTTTTTCTGTTCCTTCTTAGAAAGTTTTTTACCAACTAAGTTTGGAGCAGAGAACATGGTTTCGAGTAGCTCTGACTGATTCTTATAGGACTTGCCGCTCTCCTCCCAAAGGCGGACCGCAATCTCGATGAGCAGTGCAATCACTGACTTTGCGGGAGGAAAAGCACCGCTTCCACTGTTGGATCCTCCACTATTATTGCCCTTTATGCGCAAGAATGTATTTAAGATTTCGGCCATGTTGCCGGCTGAACTAAGGGTTATGGGCATTATTGCCTCCTTCTAGAAAACTATGAAATTGTCAATCCATCCTGAAAAAGGATGGCACGAATACTAGTAACACTATAGCAAATAATTGACTAAAAGTCAAGTGATTTTGAGCATGGAGGATTGAGAAACGAACGAGGAATTTTGACCCCTTACTGGCGCAGTACACCTTGGTGGTTTTCTCGGAATCAGAATTCCTCGTAAACATCACCAAGCTTTTCAAGTCCTCTCGCGAAAGTTCCATAGGGCACTTTCTCTGTGCGCAAACAATATCAGCACCTAGCGGTGCGATTTTGTGCTTGTGCTCTTACTCTACTCTTTGCACGAACCTTTTTCGAGAGGAATGGGCAAGGATAACTCAGGCACCCCCGCTCGCTCCGCTCGGAGCAACCTGCTGCGGCGGTGTGCGTGTGCGCTTGGAATGTTGAACGGCTCATTTCTTCCCATTTGAGCCGTTCAGATTTTGGTGTAGACTCAAATACATGCACGAGGGTCAACCAGCAGAAGAGATACAGCCAACTTGGGATCCAAATAGCGGTGTTCCTCCGCCAATGACCCTTGAATATGGGTTTCCTCCTCCGCTCTCTCAAGCTACTGAAACATGGGACCCCAATAGCGGGGTTCCCCCGCCATTTACACCTGAATTTGGAGCACTAGTACCCCCACCTCTCCCTGCGGAATTAGCACCACCTGACCCACAAGATATAGCGTATGAAGGGGTATCTGAAATGCAGGAACGTGCGATTGCGAACCCAGAGTTACTATCCGAAAAAGAAGCATCAAAGAAATTTCTTGCGGAAGAGCGCCAAAAACTAGCAGAGGAAATCCGAGCAGAACGAAGGCGGAGCCGAGACAAGCTCGGGGAACTGACTGCGCGGACTGAAATTGAAGGAATATTTCCAGTTGAAGGAGGGACAGACGTCGAACGCATGGCGAAAAATTATGACGCTCTAACCGACATGCGCGCAGGAGAAGCAAATGGAATTGCAGAAAGACTTGCAGGATCAGAGATGTCGGAGGAAGACGTGACTGAAGAGCGAGAGAACATCAAGCAACTTGTTGATAATGATGACAAACTCAAAATACTGAGACAGAAACTTACCGAGCATTATTCAAAAGCCGACGGACTTGCAAAAGAAAAATTTGAAAAAATTCAGAAAAGTGTAGAGCAAGCACTTGCTCGCAACAATGCATTTCTTGTTCATACATTTACTACTCACAAGGATTTGAGGCATAACGCAAACTCGAATATCACCGGACGAGCGACGCTCGAAGATGATATTGATCTACTGCTATCATTAGAGCCTTCAATCTCGACGTCATCGATCACACCAGGCTTAAAAACTTCACTTTTCCAAGAGGAGTTTGGGAACATCGGCGTGATAGTTGGTGGTGGAGATATCGACGGAGCTACTCATACTGATGCAGGATCAATAAGTACAGGAATAAAGCGACGCAGGATTATTGGCGAGAATGACGTTTCTGTCGAAAAAATTGATGAAGTAATAGGTCAAAGAAAGGATGGCGATGGGTATAATGAGATAGTGGTTAATAATCCCAAAGTCTTTGGTATTTTTAAGTCTGTGCAGGAAGATGAGTCAGGAAAGATGATGGGTAACCCAAAGTATTTTGAACAATATGTTAGAACTGCTACGCAAAAAGGCATTCCGCCGTACGTCATGACTCCAGACCGAAGGCTGTTCGAGTTCATTTCGATCGATGACGACGGCACAGTAATCGTTGGAGCAGAAATTACTCCTGAGCAAGTTGCAACGGGAAGGGCGGGGCTGCCGAGCGAGAAACGAAAAGAGATCGGCGACGAAATTCTTCAAAAAAATCTTTTCAAAAATGTGAACGCTCAGCGAGAGGCAAAAGAAATTATTGCATCTTTGTCTGAACAACAGGGTGAAATTGAAACTCAATTATCAAACGAAGAATATCTTACACAGCTCAAAAATAATCCAGGAGAAATTTACCAGCAATTGGTGAATTTTCCGGAAGCATTACGCGGGGATAAACAATTCATGCTTGAAAGCGCGAACATTGACGCTGTATCTACGTATCAAAACGCGACAGAAGAATTGAAAAAGGATATTGATTTTGTAAAACACATATATGCCCAGAGAAGTACACAACAAGGAAGGACCATGTCACCTTCGTATTTACCGGTCGAACTGAGAAAGGATCCTCAAATTGCCATGCTCTCTATCGATTGTGGCGACCTTGATGGGCTCGATGCGAGCTTCGCTCTAGTACCTGAGGTGTGGCAAAAGATCGAAGATAGGATAATTGAAAATAGGGATCCCCAAAAATGGTTTTCTCGCGAAGTAGGGGAGGCACAAATTTTAACCGCATCACTATTCATGCAAGACGGAGAACGCAGTGTAGATTTCTCCGAGAGACTACTCACCAACCATGGATTTGTCGACAAACTTAATCAACGTTATCCAAACTTTAAGTTTGAGGTTGATGAATATAGGCAACTTTTGGTCACAAAGCTTGGTTAGTTTTGTTCGCAATATTGCAGACGAGAGTTCCCTTGGTAGAATAAGGTAAGCTTCGAGATGCGATTTTCCTCCGACCCATTTTGCGAACGTTCCTTTTAGTGCCCAGGAGAGGACTAGATCACGAGTTACTAAGCCTTTTGAATACAAAAGCCTAAGTACTCTCGACCCCGACTCGGCAACGTCGCATCCAAGCATGCGCCGGCTTCGCGCCTCCGTCTTTCGATTCCTCTCTTGGCGACAAAATGAAACCACACAAGCGCTTTGCGTTTGTGTGGTCATTTTGTGCCCAGGAGAGGAATCGAACCTCCATCCCTTGCGGGACCAGTTCCTAAGACTGGCGTGTCTACCAATTTCACCACCTGGGCAGGTGATAGTGGAATAGTAACGGATTTTAGAAGAAAAGGAAAATGCCCCGCAGGAATTTCGGCATTCTCCCAGGGCACCAAAAGAAAAATCCGCTTAACGCAGTATGAACGCTTTAATCACGAATCACTAAACAAATGAGGAGCAAGTTCACAATTGCAAAGTACTTGCGATCCCATTGGGGCAGGAGTTTCTTCCATTATGTGGACAGTGCACTCGTTCGGCAGGAATTTCGACGCCTACTGCGTCAGTGCCCAATTTCGATTTACTCAGAATAGGAATTCTTCGTACATAACGAAATAGGCTTTGAATCCTTTCGAAAGTGACGCAGGGCACTTTCTTCGGGGGCACCAAAAGAAAAATCCGCATCAAGCGGATTTTTCTTTTGGTGCCCCTCACTGGATTTGATTTTAACCAAGTTCTTAAGGAATTGAAAGCGTACCTTGATCTTGGCCAGTTGATTGGTCAACTTGCTGTGTAGAGTTTACTCAAAACTATCGTCTTTATCGTCCAGACCGCCCCCCCCCGGTACCCCCGGCATGGCAAGACGAGACTCCTTGAGCTGCGTGGATGTATAGTGCGACTTGAAAATGTGTCGATTTTTTCATTATCTGGGATGCTTTTTTATACCACCCAGCCATTTAGTACATTTACAAAGGTGAACTTAATCGGATTTTCATTAGGTTGTATAATGAATCGCAATGAATCATTCAACAGTCTATGGCGCGGAATACGGGAATAGCCACGCATTAATAATCGGAATTAACTCATACGAAAAATGCTCTCCTTTAAGCTATGCCAAACAAGACGCTGAGTCTGTTGCCGAAATACTTGAGAAAAAATTCGAGTTCCCACAAAAAAACATTAAAATTCTTCTTGAGAAGTCGGCAACAAGGGAATCAATTCTTGCGTCTTATTTAAACTATGCCCAAAATGCCGAAATAAAAGCCGATGATCGCCTACTTGTTTTCTTTGCTGGGCACGGCGTAACAAAAGTTTCCAGTCGTGGTGATGTTGGCTATCTCGTTCCTGTTGATGGGAATCCTGATGATATAAATACGTTAATTCGTTGGGATGACTTTACTCGTAATGCGGACTTTATACCGGCAAAACACATCTTTTTTCTCATGGACGCTTGTTATGGTGGGCTAAGGCGTAAGGCCCGGGCATTCGATTTTTACCGCCCATCTTCTCAATGTGCTTGAAGGTGGTGCAGCAACAACGGATGGCTTAATTTCTGCAAGTGGAGTTATGTCGTATGTTTACGAAAAGGTCGCTGGGGACCAATATTCACACCAGACTCCTCACTACGGTTTCGTTGAGGGTGATGGTGATTTTATTTTTGATACCTCAATCTTGGGGAAACTTTTGGGACCCAATGACACATCCGCCGCATCCGAAAATAAGAAAGGTGAAGAAAATGATGTTTTGATAAATACCTCTCCTCAAACGGCGGGCACAGAACTAGAAGAGGAGGCAATAGTAGAAACAATGAAAGAGTTACTTTCAGAACCGAGTAAAAAAATAAAATTGAATGATTTCGTAGAGCGACACATTAAAATATTTCTTGACAAAATAGACCTGAGGCATTTTCCCGCAGAAGGGGTAGGGGCGAGTAATGAGGAGTTTTTTGATCGAATAAAAAAGTATGAAGAATCTGCTCACGACATTCAAAGGATTGCGGTATTACTCACCCAGTGGGGGACCCCTGACCAACTGATGTTACTGAAAAAAATATTAGTAAGAACATCCGAAGTAGACAGGGGTTCATCCGGTACGATTCTTTGGCTCAACCTTTCTTGGTATCCAATTCAGTTCCTAATGTACTCAGCAGGAATTGCGGCAGTTGCAGAACAAAAATATGACGCATTGAAGGTAATCTTAGAAACTCCAGTGCACCTAGTTCCAGACACTATCGGAAAGGAGTTATCCATAAATGAAATTGTGTCGAGGAGGCTTTCTGAAATTAGCGATAGTTTCAAAACTATTTCAGGGCATGAAAGGCATTACGTACCCAGAAGCGAGTATTTGTTTAAAACTCTTCAGCCAACGTTAGAGGACTTGCTATTTTTGGGCCGTAGTTATGAAGAAGTGTTTGATAAGTATGAAATTTTTGCTGCCTGGTCATACGTCAATCAACACTTTGTGATTGGTGGTGATGCCAGAGGGCCAATTGGCCGCTTTGGGTGGAAAAGCAGAGAGCCATTTGGTGGAAAAAATCTTATTCCAACAATTATCGAAGAAGCAAAGCGAGAGCGCGAGAGTTGGAAGCCACTCAAGGCGGGTTTTTTTGGTGCTTCATTTACAAGATTCGTGGAGATATCAGGCGCTTTCAATGAGCGGCTCGACAAATTGAACTGGTTTTAATTTATCACTCAAATCACCAAACCTAACTGGTTCTTGGGTTATCCACACTTGAGTGTATGGTATTTGACTGATAAAATACATTTACCATACAAGACGTTGATAAATAATAGTATTTCTGTATTGTTTCTAAATTATATGACAAAAACACTTAACAAATCTCTTTCAGTCAATAGACTCATAGTTGATCTCGTTGCTTCTGGCCTTGAGAAAAATCAAGAAAAAGCCGAGATAATAAGCATTGCGCTTGCTCGTCTATTGAACAAAGAGAGCCCAGACACAACGGAAGCAATCTACGAACTTGTTAGTCAGCACTCACTTTCCAGGGGCGGTGTTTTGCGAGGTGAAAACCCAGCACCACTTCCCGTTGATCACGATACACAGCTCGAAATGGTTACTATCATCACTCCAAATCTAGAAATCCACAAGCAGCCCGTACTTAGGCATGAGACGATGGATCAGATCAATAACTTCTTGGACGAGCGAAAAAATATTCAAGTTTTATTGAATAGAAATATCAAGCCTTCAAGTAGTATACTTTTAACGGGAAGCCCTGGTACAGGAAAAACCATGTTGGCAAAACATATTGCATCCATGTTAGATAAGAATCTTGTTGTCTTAGATCTTTCCGCAAGCATATCCAGCCTGTTGGGAAAAACGGGGCATAATCTAAAAAAAGTCTTGGAATTTGCAAAGGAAACCCATTCCGTGCTTTTGCTTGATGAGTTTGATGCAATTGCAAAACGTCGAGATGATGTCACCGACTTGGGAGAAATTAAACGTGTTGTTAATGTTTTGCTGATGGAACTTGAAGAATGGCCAATTACATCGGTAGTAATCGCGACAAGTAATCACCCAGAGTTGCTCGATCGCGCAATTTGGCGTCGATTTGACAATGTCCTGGAACTGCAACTCCCCGAAGTGAACGAGCGAGTTCTTTTGCTCAAGCAGGAGTTGGGTGATTTTTTTGCAGAGACGGGAATTGATGGAAAAATCTTCGTCGTTATTGCTGAAATGCTTGAAGGGAAAAGTTCGGCAGACATATGCAAGATAGCTTCAAGGATTAAACGAAGGGTCGTCTTGAAAGAAGAAACTCCTCTTGAGGCCACATTTAAGGAGTTCGAAATGTTTTCAAGCGACAAAAAAATAAGAGGAAACTTCTGTTTTATCGCAAAGAAGGCACTTGGAAATTTGATTACGGTCCGTGAACTTGCTGCCATGACGGAGCCCCACACCTCCTTTGAGGTAGCAAGTAAAAATTTACTTTCTGGAATTCAGCACGCAAGAGAAACAATCAAGGAGCTCCCACTAAATTATCGTTTGCCGAATGAGTATGTCGTTTGCGTAAGGATGGCCCCAGAGTTTTCGGCCAAGTCATATTATCCGAGCTCAATTTTTAATTTAAAACCAGACAAGGATGCAATTAGGGATGTTGGCTCTCGTGCTTATCACAAAAAAAGTAAGGGGAACGAGGAACTTGCAAAGCTCATTTTTATGCGCGTCACAGATCAAAGCCTTTCTGCATTGGAAAGAAGGCTGAGCGCCAAAGAGTCACTGCTACCTAAAAACTTTGTCATGGATGTTAGAAAAATTTCTAACATCGATATTCTCACCCCTACCGAGCAGATTCTTGGAGTCGCGAATGACTGGAAGGATGGGAGAATTGAGGTAGTGCTACACCCGTTTGGAATAGATAACGCACGACTAATTAAGCAATTTTCTCATCTTCTTAAAGAAAATGGAGTCGATATAAGCGACTTAAATGTAAGACAATATGAAACCGGCATTACGTTTGCAAGTCTTTGGGGAAACAGAAAGCTTCTGAAGGCGCTGGAGGGGTACAATCCATTAAGGACATTGCACACACTACAATTTCGCAACTTGCCGATAGTTCGGGGCAGTAGTGTAAACGGCGGTCCAACGCCTCCCTCCTTTGTAGGTAAGTCAAAGATTGTGGTTGGGATGTTTGATGGCGGAGTTGACACGAGTAATCCATATTTAAAGGGCTATGTTGATAATACTGATGGAGTACGAGGTGTCCCACTTGCTGAGTTCGTTGATCATGGAACAAAAGTTGCGGGGGCAATTTTATATGGGCCACTAAATCAGTATCCAAACGCTAGTCAACTTCCTCGACCCGATGTTTATGTGAAAAGTTTTAGGGTCCTTGCTGATGACAGTCACTCTGACCCTGATCTGTATGCCGCTATTGATGCGATCGAGTCTATTGTGCCCCAAAACAAGAGCATCAAGGTGTACAACTTAAGCGTTGGCCCCGACGGACCGATACTTGACGATGCCATAAGCAGATTTACATACTCTTGCGATACGCTTGCTGCAAAACACGGCGTCTTGTTTTGTAATGCAGTTGGTAATTCCGGTGAGTTAGGAGAAGAATACGGTCGCATACAAGCACCCTCAGATATGGTTAACGGCTTGGGGGTAGGAGCATACACCCAGAGGAAAGGAAAAGTATTACGAGCGCCGTATAGTTGCTTTGGCCCAGGTCGTGAAGGCAACAAATTAAAACCTGATATTGTTGCATTTGGGGGATGTGACCAAACTCCAGTTCACCTCATAGGATCTACCGCAGGAGAAAAAATTCTAAGTGGAGGCACTAGTTTTGCTAGCCCCGTTGTTGCCCAATATGGTGCAATGCTGATTGGCAAAAGTAATGGTGCCATAGATGCATTAACGGCACGAGCAATGTTGCTCCATTCTGCCATTAAGCATGAGGCCGGGCAACACTCCATTGAAATGGGACACGGCCTACTTCCGGAAAGTATTGATGAAATTGTCTCATGTGAAGACAAAACCTACACCCTTTTATATCAAGGTGAACTTTTGTCTGGTAAATATGCTGAATTTAAAATTCCGTGGATTAACGAAATACAGGAAGGCAAGGCCACCATCAGGTGGACAGTAGCTGTTTTGACTGAAGTAGATGCGCATAGTCCTGATGACTACACTTCATCTTCTGTGGTGACGGCATTTTACCCAAACTCGCATAAATATAATTTCAAGAACGATGAGGGTAAGGTTATGGGTGTTGACACCTCTATTCAGCTTGCGATGATTAAAGCGCTTAGAGCAACTGGGTGGAAACAGGACAATTTTCCGATAAGCGAATCAGGCCCAACCCCGTATGCAACTGAAGGAGAGCTTCGTTCCGATTTAAAATGGGATAGCGTGGACAACCGAGTTCTGCGTAAGTTTTCTAGAGGAGTTAAAGACCCCATATTTCACATCCACGCGCTGCGACGTGGCACACGCAACATTGTGAAGAAAGTTAAATACGCCCTTGTTCTTACTGTCGAAACACCCAAGGCGAGCATAGATTTATACAGTCGTGTAGTGAATGCATTTCCAGCGCTCGTGCCAATCAAACTCACTCTCCCCGTGGAAGTACAAGTTCAAACTTCTGCTTCCATGAGGCAGAAAAAATAAAACAGAATTGTCTCAGTCACCCTCAGTCCACATGAAAAGAGGTATCAATGCTTTTCCCGCTCACAAACTTATGATAAATTGAATGAATCAATATGACATTCTTTTGGATAGTAGTGATTATCGTCGTCGTGTGGTGGCTTGCAAGGCGCTCAGAAAAAAACTCAGGCAACACTAACACGACCGTTGAAGTGGAAGAACCGAAGACATCACAAATAAGTGAGGAGGTAGTCTTCAACATCCAAAATAAATTTGAAACAAAATTGCGCGATGAAGTTGATTTTCCTGACGCCATCGGTGGATTTGAGGCATACGTTTATAGTAAGCTCATGCTTACTTGGTACAATAAGCTTGCTGGTGCAAATCGATACAATGATGAAATGACACAAAAACTGCGGAATGACTGGACAGATTATATGGGGGCAATAGAAGATCGTAGCACCTACAATTATCTTTCTATGGAGTTTTACGATGAGAAGGATAACGCTAAGTCAGAATCATATCGCGAAAAGCATATTCTCGCATCACGAAAAGCATTTGCGATAGAGGACGCATTTGCTGCTGCCGTTGGCAAAGATGCAGAGGCCGAACTTGAGGCGGTTAGAGCACGAGATCGATGGGACTTTGATAAGTTTGGAAACATGGCCCCAGAGGGACACACGTTTGGGCTTGATGGAAAACCAAAGAAGAAAAAGGATTAGAGTGCTTAAATTAACATTCTGCCATTCACACTTTTTTCCGATAAGTTGATTCTGCTTAGTGTGGGGTAAGGTTCGGAATGTTGGGAATATTACTTAGAGCCTTTCGGTTAGTTGCTCTCCATGTCTTCGAACATTTTTTCGTGCCATTTATCTCCATATGCTCTTTTATATGGGTCGGTGCAGTAAATATGCTTCTTCTTGCCTTGGTATATTTCCAGCATGTCTATTGCTGACATTTTGACCCGCTCTTCGGAAGAGGATATGCCAGGATCAGTTCTCAGTATTTCCTCAATATACTGAAGCGGTTCTTCCGGCTTAAGTTTGCGTAAAGCATCAAGTAACGCGAAGGTGAGAATGTTGCCTTCATCATTTTTAACCGAATCAATGACTTCTTGGTCTATAGGCATGATTAATTAGTTACAGCAGCGAATATATTACTATAATCATGGTAACAATGCCGATGCTCATAATTATGTTGAAAATTTTTGATGGCGAGATGTTATTGGAAGTAGACACTAGGTCACTTTTTTGAACGGTACTTTTACTTACACCAATTTTTCCCAGAATAGTTGGAATCACATCCTTGATGTCACCTGATGGGATATCACCATAAATGTTTGCCGTTCGATCACCCCTGGTTGATGCAAGATATATAACAAACAACGGTCCAAGAATGAAAATTAAAAATATTGAGACCCACGAACGGCCTAGATCATGCAGGCGTCTAACATCCAGTGAAATGATGATGTAGAAAAATAAAATGAGTATTATAACAAGCCAGAGCGTAAACGGGATACCGACTAGGAGTGTTGCATGTTTCGAGCCAAAATAGTTACCAGTTAGCCACCACAAAAACAGGCTTCCAACACCAAGCAGCAAGGTTGAGGCATAGCCAGCTAAATACTGGATGCGGTTAATTCGGCCCTTGTATAAGTTGAACATGACCCTGTTATTATCGCTTTTATCCATATTTTTTTATCAAAAAAAACGCCATAGCTAAATATATTAGCCCACCCAGCAGTTGAGCAATAAGCGATTTTGGAAAGTATTCATAAGCCATGACCGGAGGAAGTCCTAGTCCCACAAGCAAAAATACCCAGTAGATAGCTTGAATGAAGTGCTTAAGAATATCTCTTTTTGCCCATCCTTCTTTTTTCTCATTTTTATACCACCCGACGAGTTGTTTTCCTGCTATGACTAAGAGAAGACACAAAAGAAGAATCAAGATCGTCATTGGTCCTGATGTCTTAATTAAATAATTCATCGCTGACGGGAGGACAGCAGACCCGCCAATCAAAAGTATAAAAATAAGTATGTATTTGTATATTTCTTTTTCCGTCATATTCTTCACCACCACACCTGCTCATGTGGCAGCAAAAAGCCCACCACATGGGTGAGGGCTCTCGCCCTCCACGTCAGTTTCCCGACGGGCCGGTAAAGACAGCCCCATATGATGGGTTTGTTGATCTTTACCGGACTTTTCACCATGCCACTGATTACTCAGTGGTTTAGGCTACTTCTTGCTTATTTAGTTGTGTTAATATAATGCCATAAACACCACTAATTCGCCATGACCACAGGATCTAAAACTTTTGATGCAGAAATCCAAACTGTCTTGGAGTTTTTAAACCATGCATTGGTAACTCATGACTATGCTGAATATGTAGGCAAGACCAAGGACATATTGGTGGTTGTAACCGACAGGGATCTTGAGCGTATTGGTCTTGCCTATGAGGCATTTAATATAGCTCAAGCATATTTGAATAAGGAGGGGGTTATTAAAACCACTCATAGGCATGTGGACGGTGACCCCCTTGAAGGTCCCAACTACGTACCACACCTTTTCGAGATTATCTTGGATGAAAACTTTAAGGTTGCGTACAAAAAGCTTAGCATGCGAACAGACGAAACGGGCGGTGTGACTATTCTCTACTACGAAGATCGTTTCGGCTTTTATTGTAATAAAGAAACAAGAAACCCTCGGTATGAAATCAAGAATAAAAGTATCAGATTAGATGCGTTTAAATGTATCCGGGATACGGATGGAGTAAGTGCTGCACAGCTTCAAAAAGAACTTAAGAGAGATTATGTAATCATTAGCCACGCCATTTCAGATTTCAATCGATTAATACGCACCAAACTTCTTTTAGACTCAGATTTAATAATTCGACTTAAAACGAAGGGATACTCTATAAATCGTGAAAAGTTCAAATTGAAAGGGAAGTGATGCTTTGTTGCTGTTAGTAATGAAAAGTCTCTCCCCAAATAGCCCCTCAAATATGGGCTATTTTTTTATGACCGCTCAGAGCGACAACTAGAAGTCATGCTGGCAAAAAATATATTCTTGGAGTAATGCTTTCACTTGAGCGTACAAAGGAACTGCTGGACGACGACTCACTTTCCGACAAGGAGGTGGAGGAAATTCGTGATGCATTTCGAAAGCTTGCAGAAATCGTATTTGAGAAGTGGAAATTAGAAAAAAAATAAATGTAAAATTATGAAGGAAAATGTAAATATAAATGAAGTGCTTGAGGCTGCTCTAATCTATTGTGAACAGGGATTATCTATTATCCCCGTTGGGAAAGATAAAAAGCCACTAATGGCATGGAAACGTTATCAGTCAGAAAGGGCGACAAGGAAGGACATACGGAAATGGTTTAGTAAGAGTGGGGTGAATATCGGACTCGTTACTGGGAAAATATCCGGTGTTATTTGTTTGGATTTCGACAAAAAGCACGATCGGACTTCAAAAAACTTTGAGTTCCCAATTTCACCCACAGTGTCATCGAAGACGGGTGGTGGCGGTGAGCATTTTTTCTTTAAACATCCGGGTGGATATGTTGAAAGCACAAACGGCGTTCTGTTCGGTGCAGGGATTGATCTAAAGGCAGATGGAGGGTATGTCGTATTGCCTCCGTCCGTTCACGCCTCAGGAAAAACATACGAATGGAGTATCCCCTTTGATGTGACTGAATTGGCGGACACGCCAGACTGGCTCTTGAATAAGGCGAAAGTAGGCAAAGCAAAGACAGACTGGAAGGCATTTTCTGAATCTGACGTTAAGGAGGGCACTCGAAATTTCACCCTCACGAAGTTTATGGGAAAGTATCTACACGATCTATCTCCTGAGTTGTGGGATACGGCTCTTCCTGCGATAAGAGAGTGGAACTTATCGCACCTTGTTCCTCCAACACCTGACAAAGAATTGCTCACAACATGGGAGAGTTTAAAGAAAAAAGAATTTTCTCGCAATCGTACTGACAAAAAAGATAATCGAGAAAGGTCCTCCGATCTGGTTGTTGGACTGCTTGAGCAGAACGAAGGGTTTGAGTTATTTCATGATCAAAATAACGATCCGTATATAAAAATTGAGATCAATGGACACCATGAGTTGTGGCCATGCAAAAGCAATAAGCTCGAAACATTGCTCAGCATGAAATATTGGGATGCTCATGGGAAAACCGCCAATACGGAGTCAATTAAGGGTGCGCTAAGTATCTTTCAGGCACGGGCTTGTTTTAACGGCAAAGAACATGCTCTTCATAATCGCGTTGCTTGGCACGATGGAGAGCTTTGGTACGACTTATCTGGCGAAAAGTGGGATGCAATCAGAATAAATAAACAAGGATGGGAAGTTGTTTCCCGCCCCCCAATACTTTTTCGAAGATACAAACATCAAAAAATGCAGGTTGTTCCGGTGAGTGGAGGTGATATTCGACAGTTGCTAAAGTTCGTTAATATTAAAAACGAGCAACAGCAGTTACTCCTACTTGTTTTTGTTGTTTCGTGTTTTATCCCAGACATTGCTCACGTAATGCCGATTATTTTTGGCCCGCAAGGATCGGCAAAATCAATGCTCTCAAAGCTTTTGAGAAAAACGATTGATCCATCAGCAATTGAAGTCACTACGTTTCCAAAGAATAATGAGGAGTTGGTAATGGCGCTCTCGCATCACTGGTTTTTGTTCTTCGATAACGTGTCATTTGTTTCAGAGCAAATATCAGACTTGCTGTGTAAGGCGATCACGGGTAGCGGGTTCACGAAAAGGGAGCTTTATTCGAATGATGAAGAAGTTATATATAACTTCAAAAGGATTATTGGGATGAATGGAATAAATTTAGTGGCAACTCGTCCCGATTTATTAGAGAGGGCAATATTACTCGAACTGGAAAGTATTCCGGAGGATAAGAGAAAGCAGGAGGGTACTATTCTGAACGAGTTTGAGAATGACCTACCCGGCATACTAGGCGGGATTCTTGATTTGCTCAGCAAGGCGATGGCAATTCACCAGACTATATCCATCGAACGACTGCCCAGAATGGCTGATTTTGCTGTTTGGGGCTCCGCAATCGCCATTGCCATGGGATATACCTCAGAAGATTTTATGGAGGCATACAGAAAGAATTTGAGCGACCAGCACGACGAAATTATGAGCCAAGATAACGTAGCTAATTCGCTGAGGGTATTCGTCGAGAGGCATCCATTGTGGGATGGCGTTGCCTCTGATCTGTTGTCGCACTTGGTTGCTATCGCAGAAACGTCATTGGGCGTCGATACGCTTAGGGACAAAGACTGGCCAAAAGGCTCGAATCATCTCTCAAAAAAGCTCAATATCTTACGAGTGAATTTACTTGCAGATGGAATTGCCTATTCGACAAGCAAGGGTGGCGGGAAAAGGTTCATTCATCTGAAGAAAGAAGAGGCTGAGAAACCAGCACAAAAAGACGGTCCCGGTTTTTTTGACGATGGTGACGATAAAGACGATGGTTTGAGGCCAATCTTATCTTTTACAAGCAATTCCTTATAAATTTAGGTCTGGAGGTGCAAAAACCCCCATAAGTCCCCCTCGTCTCTCTGTTTTTCAAATGAAAATACAAAATATGGCAAACTCGTTCCAAAGCAAAAGACTTGCAATATCGCATCTCCGAAAGATGGGTATTTTGCGGAAGGGAGGAACTCTGACAATCACTTGGGAGGGGTTTGTTTTTGGGTCTTATGCCCGTGATGCTGATATAAGAAATTCTGTTGTTATTCAAAAAAAACCAAATGAGGACTGTATCGAGTTGGGGTACATTATTGTTGAACAGGATGATGTACACAAAAGGATCCACTGTCGAGTAAGACTGACGAGGACTACAAAACAATGGGGTGGCTTTCGGTATTATTTTATTTGCCCACTTACTGTTAATGGCGCACCCTGCCTCAGAAGAGTCGCGGTTCTTTATCTACCACTGGGTGAGGAGCTGTTCGGTTGCAGGAATTGTCACGAAATAAAATATCCCACTCAAGTCTTTAACAAACGGCATTCCGGATATGATAACGTAAAGCGCTCACTCATAGAAGGCAAGATCGACAAGCTAGAAATTGGGCTGCGAGAATATTATGGAGGAATAAAAACAAAAAGGAATGCGCGACTCGATGCGCTATACAAAGAAAAAGATAAATATCCAATCTAATTTGCAAAAAACATCATGACCGCTATACTTAAAACATTGACCCAATACGTTCATTCTTTCGCAAGGTATTTTTATACCTCGTTGACTGTAATGGGCGGTCCTGCTAATGAGGCTACTCCTTGCGAGCAAGCGTATTGGGTCAATCAGGACCGTCCATTTTAGTTTATGAAAGGAATTATTTATACACGAGTCAGTAGTGATGAGCAGGTGAAAGGAACTTCTCTTGAAACACAGAAAGATGCCTGTATTCAGTATTGCAAAGATAAAGGAATCGAAGTTGAGATGATTTTTTGTGAGGAGGGTGAATCTGCAAAGACTATTGATCGAAAGGAATTTCTCAGCGCAATTGATTATTGCCGCAAAAACACGGGAAAGATTGAAGCCTTTGTTGTGTGGAAGTTAGATAGATTTTCCCGAAATGCGGAGGCACATTTTGAAGTCAAAGCAATGCTGAGCAGATTTAATGTTACCCTGCATTCCGTCACTGAGCCCATCGGAAACGATCCCTCACAAAGACTATTTGAAACGATTCTTGCGGGTTTCTCTGAATTTGATAACGCAATCAGAAGACAGCGTTCAATGAATGGGATGGCAGCTAAGTTGAAACAAGGATTATGGCCATGGAATTGTCCAATGGGCTACAAGTCACACTCTTTTAAGAAGCGAGGGTTTAAAAAAACGGCTCCCGATCTACCTGACGAACGCGTTTTTCCCATTCTCCAAAAGGCGTTAAGAGAGTATTCAAAGGGATTATGCAGCCAAGCTGATATCGCCAAAATGCTCGAAGATGATGGCCTCAATGTGCTTCTTGGCACTAAAAAAATTAGCTTACAGACAATTGATTTAATTCTGGGGAAACAACTTCCTTTTTACGCTGGACTCCTCACGAACCCTTGGCCCCATCCATCCGGGGAAGACAAGTTCATACAAGGACTACATACCCCAATGATTACCTTGGAGGAAATGCACAGAATTCAAATGATTCGTTCGGGTAAACATACTTTATATAAATATAATCGCCTGAATCCACTCTTCCCGCTCAAGAGAACGGTTTTGTGCTCAGAGTGCAATAAACCACTCACGGGAAGTTCCCCAAAAGGCAATGGCGGTATTTATCACTACTACCATTGCTACCGCGTTGGGTGCTCAATGAAGGCAAAAATTATTTCAACAGAAAAGCTCGAAAAGGATTTCTTGGAATATTTGAAAAAGATTACTCCTACGGAAAAGTTTCTTAGGGTCTTTAAGGCTAGCGTGATTGATTATTGGAGTGAGCAGGGTGCACAGTTTGAATTCAAGGCTGAACAATTTAAAACACAACTAGCAACCCTAGAAAAGCAGCGTAAAAACATATTTGAGATGCGCGAAGAGGGAAACTATACGATTGCTGAGTTTAAGGAGCGAAGAGACGAAATTGATAGCAAAATTACAGCCATAAAAATTTCCTACAGTGAGGCAAGGATCGAGCAATTCGACATAGAGAGTGCGGTAGATTACGCGAGTGCACAAATTCGAAACCTCCCACGCCTCTGGAAAGAGTTATTGCCGGAAACAAAAGCTCGGTTCCAAAAGCTCGTATTTCCCGAAGGAATTTCCTATCACAAAGAAAAAGGATTTGGAACCGCTAAACTGGGGTGTATATACGAGATAAGTCAGCAATTTAATGCTGACTTATCTACTGTGGTGCCCCCGGCAGGATTCGAACCTGCGACCGTCTCGTTAAGAGCGAGCTGCTCTACCAACTGAGCTACGAAGGCATTTTATTGAACTTTGTTATCATAGCAAATTATGTGTGAAAATCAACATTATGCTATGTGCTCGGGGTGGGACTTGAATCTTACCGATTCAGTACACCTTTGCGATTTACTCAGAATAGAAATTCTTCATAAATATTGCAAAGCTTTTTAAGTCCCTAATCAACTGAAGCAGCGACCAATTTTTCTAAGCAGTATTCCGCTCTTGAAAAATGAAGTACTCCTGTGGTGATCAGTTGACCCCGAGCCAAAAATCGCCTTACAGCGATTTGTTGTGCTCGGGGCGGGACTTGAACCCGCACGCCTTTCGGCAAGAGATTTTAAGTCTCTCGTGTATACCGATTTCACCACCCGAGCCGGCATTAAATTTGGCTAAATCATTTTTGTTGCAAAAATAATCGCCCGAGCATTTTGCAACAAAATGTTTTAGGGAGGCGTAGACCGGAATCGGACCGGTGCATGTAGATTTTGCAGATCTATGCGTTACCACTTCGCCACTACGCCTTGCAAGACACTATAGCAATATTAACCACCGATTTCCAGCGGAACTATTCTTCACCGAGGGTTTCGAGGAGTTCGCCGATGCGCTGGCGATTTTGCTCTCCGAAATCGGGGGAGAAGTGGATGCGGGGGAGAATGCGTATGCGACTATGCTTTTTGATGTATTCCTTGAATTCTGTTGTCATGCGATTAGCAAAAATAAGTGCCGCTTTCTCCGCTTCCTTGGGGAGTACGGAGAGGAGGACGTCAACGCGCTTCTGGTCATCAGAAAGAATTACCCGCGTGACGGTTATAAGTGATGTTCGATTAGAGGCTCGTGAGAGAAAATCTGCGGCAAGGTCCTTGAGCATGAACTCCTCCCTCTGGTGTTTCAGCTTGCTCATAGCTATTGTTTTTTGACGACGATATAGGGAATCAGTACATCCCGCTCCGCGAGCGTAAACTTCGATTCTATTTGCAGTCCGCATTCATTTCCCTCGAGCACTTCGCTCACCTTAATTTTCTGGGATTGTAATTCGACGATCTTGCCCTCACCGATTTCTACATCACGACGCATGATCTTGAATCGTGCTCCATGCACCATTTTTCCTGCAGTAACCTTGCCTCCTACGACTTGAAGATTTTTCTGCTGGCTGAAATAGCGAATAATACGAAATTCTCCTAGGATTTCTTCTGATTCCACATGTGGTGCCCTTCGGACCGGATCATTCGAGCCAAAAGCAAGTTTTATGTCGCTTTCATTGACCGCACCGACACCGCTCTGAATAACCTTAAGTATCACGCGCTCGTGTGAAAGCTTGGCTATCTCGTCCAGAAGTGCCTCTAGCGAACCAGCAACATCAGCACGAAGAATGATGGGAAAAAGTACTCCATCTGCAGGTAATTCATCGCGGACGAACGGTGCTTTGGGTCGACATTCTCCTGTGGCAACGGCCGTCTCTGCTGTTTTTTTGTCACTGCATGACATGAAAGACGCACCGACGCCTGGAAGTGTACTCCAGCCAGTCAGTCGAATGGGGGTCGAGAATGTTGCTTCATCGATTTGCTTTCCCAGAAAATTCTCAATACTTCGTACCGGAGTCATTGCACCTTCAGTGGCAACAAACATTCCCTTTTTTAGAGTTCCGTTTGTAATAACCAGTGTTGCGACAATACCTCGCTTAGGGTCCATTTTGGATTCGATGATAACACCTTCTGCGGGTACGCTCGCGTCTCCCACAAGCTCATTGATCTCGGCAAGGAGGAGTATCATGTCGAGTAGCTCGGAAACTCCTTCTCCTGATTTGGCTGATATGGGGACAAATGGTACATCACCACCGTATCCCTCAATATAAATTTCAGATTCTGCGAGCGTTTGTTTTGTTCGCTCAACATTCGCGTTCGGTTTGTCTATTTTGTTGATGGCAACGATGTAGGGGACCTTCGCGTCCATAATTGCCTTGTGAGCTTCGATGGTTTGCGCCTTGACGCCATCCTCTGCAGAAACGACCAAGACGGCAATGTCGGCTACTCTTGCTCCACGAGAGCGCATGCTTTGGAATGCCGCATGCCCTGGCGTATCAAGGAAAGTGATCTTTTTTTCACCACCCTTTTTTGCATCCTTATGTATCACCTCGTATGCGGATATATGTTGGGTGATGCCTCCTGCTTCAGATTCGACGATATTTGTTTTTCGGATAAAGTCGAGTAGCGTCGATTTTCCATGATCGACGTGGCCCATAATTACCACGATGGGTGGGCGCTCATTACTTGCTGAATCTGCCTTTTTTGTGTTTATCGCTACCATAAGAGGAATAGTGCGATACTACCACGTAATACGCGTGCTGTCGAGATTGCCGTGGCTTAACGACCACTTATTAAGTTATTTGAGCACTTCCTTCTCTTCTTCGGAGAGTTCGAATTCAGAGGTTCGATTGATGACCGGTTTTGCAAAAATACTAACTTTTTCGCGAGAATAGAGCGAAGAGAGTACTGCGCCGTTGCCTTCTTCGTCGAGGAATGCGGTAGCGAAGCTTTGATTTCCTCCGGAACCTGTACCTGCAAATGGATTAAAGCGGAGCATGCGTATTCCGTGTATCTTTTTTTTGAGGCGTGCATCCATGGCGCTCATTTCTGTCTCTACCGCCGTTTTAAAAGCAAAAAGCTCTCCCAATTGGCTCTGGTTTTTCGAAATAGTGTCTTCAAGTGAGCGCGCGTCTTTGCCGGCAAGCAGTTTTTTGATACGTAGTTCGAGGAGGATAAGCCATACTACGAGCACGATAATAGCTATGCCGAGAAGAATGCTCGTAATGAAAGTTGGTGTCATTTGTATATGATAGCCTAGCTTTGCGAAAATGCAAAAAAATGATACAAAAAAAGGACGGCAATGCCGTCCCTGTGTTTCATCGAAGAATGTATTCTTTGAGGAAGCCACCAACCCAGTGCTGATTTGTTACGTGGTACTGGGTGGTCCACGCAACGATAAAGATAAATATCGTGCTGATAAATGGTATCACTCGCCCCTCGTTTCTTTCCAATAGCATCGAGATGGCGATGCAGACGGCCGTGAGAACCAAGAGGGCCAACCAAGTAAGGTAGTTTCCTGCAACCCACCCAACAAGGCCGAGTATCACCAATATAGCAATGATCCCCTCAAATGAGGGACCTGAGTTCGTTTGCATAGAGTTTCCCCAAGAAAGTATAAATCTGTCGTCAATCTAAAAGAGTTCAAGGATGTTGTCAAATTGATTGTGACATCATAGACTGAGACGTAATGAAGCGAATTTACTTTGATCATGCAGCGGCGACACCGATAGCAAAAGAAGTGCTTACCACCATGAGCCTGTTTTGGTCTGACACATTTGGCAATCCTTCATCAATACACAAGGAAGGTGTTGTGGCACAAAATGCCCTATCGGAAGCGCGGAAGGTTATCGCTGATGAGCTTGGTGCACATCCGGATGAGATTATTTTCACCGGAAGCGCGACCGAGTCTTGTAATCTCGCACTACGCGGTACGGTAGGCGCATGGAAGGCGACACATCCGGAGAAAATTCCACACATTATCGTCTGTGTAATCGAACATGACGCTGTGTTGGCGAGCGCGAGGGTTTTGCAGAAGGAGGGGTCGGTATTGACCATCATATCTGTCGACAAGGAAGGCCTGCTTGATATCAATGAGCTTGTTGATGCCATCACAATGGATACGGTTATCATTTCGGTTGGATACGTGAACAATGAGATTGGAGTGGTGCAGCCTCTTCGAGAAGTTGCACACGCTATTCGGAGATGGAAAAAGGACGTGCGTGGAGTCGCTCGGGATGTACGCATAGAAGGCGATGATATGTATCCCTTGCTTCACACCGATGCTAGTCAGGCGACGAATTATCTCGAGCTGAAAGTTCCGCACCTCGGTGTGGACATGCTTACTATAAATGCTGCAAAAATATACGGACCAAAAGGCGTCGGACTGCTTCTTGTACGTCGAGGCATACCAGTAAACCCCATAACCGTTGGTGGGGGACATGAGCGCGGCTTGCGTGCGGGAACTGAGAATGTCCCGCTCATCGCGGGTTTTGCCACGGCATTACAAAGGGTTGCGGAGCAACGAGTCGATGAGTCGGTACGCCTTGCTCTGCTTCGCGACCATGCGATAACAAAACTCCGAGGGATGGAGGGGGTCACCATAAACGGAAGTCTTACATCGCGCATACCAAACAACATCAATATCTCTATTCGCGGCGTGGATCACGAATTTTTTTGTCTTGCGCTTGATGCGAAAGGGTTTGCCGTGTCGACCAAGAGTGCCTGCAATGAGTCTGACGCGGAGCATTCCCACGTACTCGAAGCGCTGTGTTCGGCCGGACACGACGGCGAGTCAAGCGGTCTGCGTATCACGCTTGGTCGCGAAACGACAAAAAAAGACATCAATGCCCTCCTTTTGGCTATTGTTGATGTACGTGCGAACCTCATCGTCGCATCATCATGACCAACGTAGTATGGGCACGTTCGTCTTTTATGCAAAAGACGTGGCAATTTGTGCTACAATGTTCTCTCCTTACTCATTTATTTATTTATTCATATGTACACGGCAAAAGATTTTTCTTCATTATTGGGGACACCAGGATTCAGTGAGACGTTACTCAAAAACCATTTTGGGCTTTATGAGGGGTATGTAAAAAACACAAATGCTTTAGAAGAAAAGCTTTCTGTGATGGCGAAGGAGGAAGCATTTGGTACACCTGAATACAATGAGATCAAGCGTCGTTTTGGTTGGGAATGGAACGGTATGAAGTTGCATGAACTCTACTTTGCGAATATGAAAAAAGGAGGAGCTGCGCTCGATCCCAACTCACCACTTGGGCAAAAAATTGTTGCAGGGTGGGGGAGTCTCGATGGGTGGGCAAAGGACTTCAAAGCAACAGGGGCGCTTCGCGG
>LCOM01000011.1:3811-35211 GCA_000999395.1 Parcubacteria group bacterium GW2011_GWA2_47_7 | reverse complement strand
CATCAGCGACACGTTTACCGCAGAGATAGAGCAAGAGCTCGATGATATTGCCCTTGGGAAACGCTCGTATGCAAAAACACTGAAAGCATTTTATGGCCCATTTTTAAAAGAAGTGAAATCAAAAGACAAAATTGAAAAGATTACCAACCTCGGCGAGGCACCAAAGGACATGCTCTGTCCGAAGTGTGGCGGAGAAATGATTATCAAGCTCGGCAAGAATGGAAAGTTCATGTCATGTGCAAAATTTCCGGAGTGTGACGGTCTGCGTGGTATTGATGGCGCAGAAATTGAGGGACCAAGACTCACTGGAGAAAAATGCCCAGATTGCGGCAAGGGTGACCTCATCGAGCGCGAGGGAAAGTTCGGACGATTCATCGCCTGTGCAAACTATCCGAAATGTAAATACATCAAAAAGGATGCGAATCTGAATCCCGTCAATTCAAGCGGAGTGAAATGCAATATCTGCAACGAGGGAGACATGATCGAACGGAAGGGCCGCTTTGGTATATTTTGGTCCTGCTCAAATTATCCAAAGTGTAAACACGCAATCAAGGCGAAGCCAACCGGTGCATTGTGCCCCATGTGCCAATCACTCATGATGGAAGGAACAAAAACTATTCCTGAGCGTTGCTCGAAGAAGGAGTGCCCGAATCATAACCCGCACAAATTGAATAAGTTGAAATAACATGCAAAACACCCACGAAACAATGTGGGTGTTTTGTGTATTTGTACACAACATTGCATTAATTTGTTTTTTTTAATATGATAAAAAATATGGAACGTGTCAAGACACTTGAGGAAATAACAAGCATTATGCGAAGCAAGGAGCCGGAGCATATTAGTCTCGTACAAAAGGCTTATGATTTTGCCGAGCGAGCACATCACGGCCAAAAGCGCTATTCTGGCGACCCTTACTTTATTCACGTTGCCGCAGTCGGCTATACGCTCGCCGAAATGGGAATGGGTGCAACGACGATTTCAGCAGGTCTCCTCCATGACGTCGTTGAAGACGCAAACGTTTCCGCAGAAGATATCGAAAAAGAATTTGGCGAAGAGATTTGTATCCTCGTCGACGGTGTCACAAAACTGGGAAAACTAAAGTATCGCGGCGTCGAACGCCATGTCGAGAGTCTACGCAAATTATTTGTCTCAACCGCAAAGGACTTGCGAGTCATCATCATCAAACTCGCAGACCGCCTTCACAATGTTAGCACCCTCAAATATGTACCAAAAGAAAAGCAACAGCGCATCGCACTCGAGACGCTTGAGATATATGCACCGATAGCAAACAGGCTTTCAATTGGTAAGATCAAAGGAAAGCTTGAAGATTATGCATTCCCTTTCGCATACCCCGAAGAGTATGAAAAACTCCAAGAACTACTCAAAGAAAGAACCAGGGAGAACGAAAAACGCCTTGAAAAGACGTATCGTGGCATTCAGGTGGAGCTTGCAAAAAACGGAATGATCAATGTGCATGGGGAGTTTCGCATCAAGCGTATGTACAGTCTCTACAAAAAACTTTTGGAGCGAAAGATGGATATCAGTAAAATCTATGACCTCTCAGCTATCCGCGTTATCGTGCCCACGCTTTCCGACTGCTATCGAGCGCTCGGTATCATTCATAGCGTATGGAGGCCGCTACCCGGACGCATCAAAGACTATATCGCATTTCCGAAACCGAACGGATATCAATCCCTACATACAACCATTTTTACCGGTGACGGTGGAATTATCGAAGTGCAATTACGAACTGAGGAGATGGATCGGGATGCCTCTCTCGGAATCGCAGCGCACTTTGCCTATAAGGAAAATATCCCTCTCGAGGGAGATGGGAAACTGGCTCGCAAACTCGACTGGGTAAAACAGATATCACAATTACAGCAAAGCATTTCGGCCTCGGGTGAATATCTTGAAAACTTAAAGGTGGATTTTTTTGGTGACCGAATCTTTCTCTTTACACCACTCGGTGATGTCGTTGACCTCCCTGTAGACTCGAGTCCAATAGACTTTGCATACGCCATACACTCAGATATAGGAGATCACGTATCCGGAGCCAACATAAACGGCAAGTTCCTTTCTTTGGACACGAAGCTTCATAATGGAGACATCGTTGAAATCATCACTAAAAAAAGTGCCCATCCTTCAAATAAGTGGCTTGCCTATACAAAAACCACTTTCGCAAAAAAAAGCGTCAGATCGTTCTTACAAAAAGAAGCTGAGAGTAAGAAGTAATATTAAATAGTGAAATTACTCACCGAATAGAGTGTGTCGTCCTCTTTTATTTCACTAGACGACGCACCCGCCCCGACCGGAGCTGATGGAGCATCTTCCCCGTAAGACGGTGTGGACGGCTGCTGAATGGTATCGTCACCAAATCCGTCAAACGGGTCGGCAGACTGAGACTGAATCTTTACCTCGCCTTGTATCATGGGAAGCGACTCTTCCTCTGTCATAGGCAACGCGGAGTCATAAGTGGTGATATTTACGGGGAGTTGCCGCACAGGGGTACTCTCAGTGAGCGTCTGCATGGCCCTATTTTTGTCTGCAATCTCCGTTCCCGCGTTACGCAACAACGCAAGCTGTTCAGTGAAATGGACCTTTTCAAGCAATGCCCGCAAATCATCACTCGAGAAAAAATCAATAACGAGCTTCCCTCCACCCACCTGCCTTCGCTCAATAGACACGCGCGTACCCAAAGTTTCCGCAAGTTCCTTTTCGATAAGTTCCATTTCGGGGTCCGGCGGTAATTTTTTGCGCACTTTATCTTTGGCGATATGGCGGGCGATTTGCTCAGCCTCTCTGACCGTAAGCTTCTTGAACAAAATCTCCTTATATAAGGTAACTTGCTCCGCCACGCGATCCGTAAGCATCATAAGCGGACGCGCATGACCCTCAGTGATTTTTCCCTGTGCAAGGGCATCGAGCATTTCCTTCGGCAATACGAGTAACCGTAGGGTATTTGAAACATATTCACGGCTCTTACCGACCTTCTTGGCTATTTCCGTATGCTTTAAACTAAACTCCTGAGCTAAGCGTGAGAAGGAAAGCGCGCGATCGACGGGATTCAAATCCTCGCGCTGAAGATTTTCGATGATGGCAAGTTCGAGCTTGAGACGTGGGTCGGTAACTGCTTGAATGATAACCGGAACACGCAAGAGACCTGCGAGTTTCGACGCACGAAGGCGCCGTTCGCCGGCGATAAGTTCATATTCAACCTGCATTCCGCCTTCCGGTATTTCCGTCTCTTTTCTGGTCACCACCAAAGGCTGCATCACACCGTACTGACGGATAGAATCGGAGAGATCGCGTAAATGCGTTTCATCAAACTCCTTGCGAGGTTGATAGGGGTTCGGTTTAATCTTCTCAACCTCAACCCAAAAAATGGCATTGTTTACAAATTCAGGCATTACTACTGCATTGTAACACAAGATAATGGAACCGTTCTAGTGCGACAATTTACCCTCATTTCCCTCTTTGTCACAAGTGTCGGAGGCGGGATAATGCGGACTTGGTCAGGAGTCACTAAGCCGTTTGCCACAAAGCCGTCAAACGACTAAGTGCTCACGACCCTGCCTCGCACCTCGCAGAGCCTCGGCAATGCTGCGGCTTTCAAGTCTCTCCCGCGAGCAATGCTCGCTTCCGACACAAACAAAAATGGACTGCAGTGCAGTCTCATTTTTGTATTTGTGCCGGAGGAGGGACTTGAACCCTCACTTCTTTCGAAACACGATTTTGAGTCGTGCGCGTCTACCATTCCGCCACTCCGGCTTGTGAAAGGAGTCTAGCAAACTATGGAAAAAAATCAAAACACACCCAAACCGCAAAGTAGGTACGAATTATTCCGTATGGATTTTTGGAAGCAACCTAACGAGGTCTAGCGCTGTAGCAAGCACCAAAATCGGTCTCGTAAATATCACCAATTCCGCTATACTATGTGTAATGCAGATAGAGGCTCGCGAAATGAAAATATTGAAAATACTTCTCATATTTCTTCTCGCTGTTTTATATGCGATAAACGTTTTTTCAACACGTGATCCAGACTTAGGATGGCATCTGCGGGCTGGCGAAATCGTAGAACAGACAGGGCAAGTTCCACATGAAGAGCCGTGGTTATACACTATGCCAAATCACAAGTGGATAGACCATGAATGGCTTGTTGATAGCGTATTCTGGTATTTTTGGAAATCCGATCTGTGGTACGTTACCCAAATCATCTTCCTATTACTTTCACTGCTTCCGTTCGTGTGGTGGATAAAAAAAATATCATTTCCCTTAGAGCTATATTTTGCAGCACTGGGAGGCTACATGTTTATATCGATTTCAGGAACACGACCGCAGATCCTCAGCGTCGCTATTTTTTTTCTCGTTGCACACCTTTTCTATCAACGCTTCATACTTGATCGGCAAAAGAAATATTTCTGGCTTCTACCTTTTATTTTTATTCTCTGGTCTAATCTTCATGCAGGATTCATGGCGGGCCTTTTGCTCTTTGGGCTCTATCTCGTCTATCCTTTTTTTGTTGCCGTCTACAAAAAGAATAAATACATTCATCTAAAAACTCATTATAACCTTTATGTAATCTTGTTACTCAGTATCATCACAACCTTTTTTACACCTTACGGAACAAGTCTTTGGCGTGAAATATGGGACTCTTCGACATTTTCCCAACTTTCGAAAATATCCGAATGGGCCTCCTCCTTCGCAAGCTGGCCCATATTATTCCCTCTCTTTATTTCGCCCTTGCTTATCCTTGTCCTTACTTTTTATCGAAAAATACACCCGACGCTTCTCATTACCACAGGTTTCTTCGCCATCGAATCAATTCTTCATACGCGAATGCTTCCTTTCTTGCTTTTTGCCGCTTTACCACTCATACACATTTGCGCGAGTGAATTCAACGCACTTATTAACACGCAAAAAACTATTCGCCGATTCGAAACATATTTCTACGCGGTTTTATTCAGCAGCATCATCATCGCGATGAGTCTTTCCTTGTATTCATACATTTTACACCCCTTCTCCAGGCCAAGTTTTCTCGAAGGCGAGGTGCTCAAGTCGCTGCAATCTCGCGTGCAAGGAAACGTCTTTAATGATTACAATCTCGGTGGCTCCCTTATTATGGGTTCTCCTACGTCACATTTCTTTATTGACGGAAGAGCGCCACACTGGAAAAATGATGCTGGGGACTCTCCTTTTGCGGACTATCTGAACATCATTCATGACGGTGAGGGGTTGAAAAATATATTCTTGAAGCATGACGTTTCTATCGTGGTGTTGTCGTCATATTTTGATAACGCTGAATTTAGGCGAAGTCTCAATGAACGAATGGGGTTTTTCCCTCCACCTCTACGAGCCTACATCTCCGGCTTAATCCCACTGCAAGACTCAGCTTTCTATACCGCGCTTCGTGCAAACAATTGGTGCGAGGTATACAGAAACGATACGTTCCTTGTGCTTGTTTCCCCCGAGCAATCTCTCTGTCTACGTTATCCGCAATAAAACGTATAAATTCGTAATGATGTAATCTTAGCAATATCCAAAATTGCGGGATGTAATCCTCATTCTTGATAAAATATAATTGTCTATGTCAAAAAACGAACATCAAAAAAGCACTCTGAGCGAGTGCTTTAAAGATTCACGAAGTCCCGAGCACTAGATCTTCCCAACCAAATCCATTCCCGGCTTCAAGGTATCGCTTCCCGGTTCCCAGCTTGCGGGACAAACATTACCGCCATGTTCTTCGACAAACTTTGCTGCTCTGAGTTTGCGAAGAGCTTCTTTGGCACTTCTTCCAATTGAATTATCGTGGATCTCGATTGTCTTCAATACTCCGTTCGGGTCAACGATAAATGTTCCACGGAGTGCGAGCCCGGCATCGCCACCTGAAGAAATGTACACACCAAAAAGTTTACTGAGTTTTCCCGAAGGGTCCGCGACCATCGGATATTTAATCTTCTTGATAGCCTCAGAGCTGTCATGCCATGCCTTGTGCGCATAGACCGTATCGGATGAAACGGAAAAAACTTCTGCACCTTCTTTCTGGAAGTCAGCATAATTCTCCGCCATTTCTTCAAGCTCAGTCGGGCAAACGAACGTAAAGTCTGCAGGATAAAAGACAAAGACCTTCCATTTTCCTTTGTAATCGCTTATTTTGAGCGCGACTTCTTCATCCTTAACTGGATGATACGCAGGGAGCGTAAGCTCGGGAATCGTATCGCCGATCTGGAGCACTGCGAGTTCCTCATTTTGCATATTTTTATTTTTAGTTGATTAGTAAGAGCTATATGATACCATAAAAGAGTGAATAGTCAAAATCCTAAAATTGTCGTCGTAGTGGGTCCAACATCGTCCGGAAAGAGTGATTTAGCCGTATTTTTAGCCCAGAAATTCGACGGTGAAGTGATTTCAGCAGATTCTCGCCAAGTATACAAAGGACTTGATATTGGCACGGGAAAAGTCACCACAGAAGAAATGGGTGGCATAAAACACCACATGCTTTCCGTGGCACCCCCTGAGACGATCTTCACGGCAAGTGAATATTGCGATATGGCAAAAACCTGCGTGGAGGATATCCTCGCCCGAGGCAAGCTTCCTATCATTTGTGGTGGCACAGGATTCTATATACGCGCGTTTGTGGACGGACTCATTCTTCCGGATGTGCCTCCAAACCCCGAACTGAGAGAGTCTCTCGCCCCCTTTAGCACAAGTGCGCTTTACGAGAAACTGCTTGACCTTGACCCAGATTTTGCAAGCATCGTCGATAAACAAAATCCTCATCGACTTATTCGTGCAATAGAGATTGCCACGAAATTAGGGCACGTTCCCCTGCTACAAAAAAACTCTCACTATGACCCCTGTTTAATCGGTATTTCAACCGACCTCTATACCCTCCGCGAACGTATTCACGCAAGGCTTCTCGCACGGCTCGATGTCGGCATGATTGACGAAGCGCAAACACTCCAAGATGCAGGTCTGTCATTTGAACGTATGGAATCACTGGGATTGGAGTATCGCTACTTAGCACGATTACTGGAGGGAAAGCTCACTCGCGAAGAAATGCTCACACAATTGGAAAATGAAATTTTTCATTATGCAAAAAGACAACTCACATGGTTTAAACGCGATGGCCGCATCCACTGGTTTGAGAAAAATGACACCGTTGCAATTGAAGAAACTGTTCGCACACATCTTTCGCCTAGCGAACCCTAAATTATGTTAACCGTATTAAAAAACACCCCAAACGAATCGGGGTGTTGATTGTGTCTTTATTCTTCACCCATATAGTCGGGCGGAAGGACAAAAACATGATAATGGCTATTTTCGATAATGAAAAATATCTTTCTGTCTCGCTGGTCGGACATAAGCTGTTTCTCTAATCGGACTTGTTCCGCGCTCGTCATATCCTTCATTCCGAGATCAATGGCTGAGCCTGACGTGTGTGACGAACAGAGAAATGCATATCGGCAATCGGCTGGTGAAAGACCACGTCTGACCACTCTAGCTTGGTCCCAAAAAGTTCTGACCATATCGGTAATGCGCAGATTCTTTCTCTCAGCGACAGGAACTCCGTCCTCAACTTCCCTTGCACGAAGGGATACAACGAGTCCAGCGATGTACTTGCTCACGTATCGGCGCACAAGACGCTGATGCATCGGGACCATGCTCTGCGGAATATCAAGATGCGGAGAATTCGGAGTCACCAAAAGTCGACCGTTTTCAATATCTATTTCAGTTTGCGTTCGAAATCCCTTGAGCCCAAACGCACGGACAAGACAAATCTCTTGACCAAGATGATCCCTAGAACCACGGAATGCTTTTTTCCACCACCTGCGGATAAAGGATTGCTCACGTATATCCTGTTTACTGAATACGAATTCAACAACTCCGTCAACTGGGTTCGTGGACGTAGATTTTGCGATGCACTCATCAAATGCATCTTTGATATCAAATTGCTTTGACGTCAACCTCGGTACACTCACCGAAGTTTTACGAACCCCAGCAACACTGGTCGCGATACTCCCAAAAAGGAGCACAACAAACAGTACGAGCAGCGCGCGAACGAGATGTCTCATGCCGTTCTCCTTTACAATTTACATCTATATTTACGCTAACACGCTGACTGGTTTGAGCAATATAAAAAATACAGGCCTATGCTTATGAAAGCCTGTCAAATCAAGACGTTACAAAAACGTCCCAATTTCAAGTCTTTTCATTATCCAATTCTTGAAAGTAAGAACGGCAGTGCTTCAGCATACTTTCTCGATGCGACTTAAGCGACCGATATTTCTTAGTGGTACTCCGCTTTAGGAGAATGGAAGTACTCTGTGTGATGAGCAATAACTGCACGCAACTCGGCGGGCCCACGAGGAGATTGGCCCTTACAGGGTCAATACGCCTTTGCGATTTACTTAGTATACACAAGGAATCGGTCACGACATTCATCGTTGCGGTCACAGATATTTTGTTCGTCGCCACTCACAAAATTCCGCGACCCCGACTCGCGACCTCGTCTGCTGACTCGGTACCCGCTCCGTCTCCCGCAAAGCGAAAAACTGCATGCGCAGTTATTTCGTCTTTGCGGGCCCACGAGGAGTCGAACCTCGGACTCTTCTTTTGGAGAGAAGAATTTTACCGCTAAACTATAGGCCCAATTTGATTGCTAAGATTTTTTTCCCTTCAAGCAATACGCGCTTGATATTAACATCAAAATACTTAATTTGCACGCATCCACGGTATCCTGGTTTGGCATTTCCTGACTCGTGTTTTTGATATGTTTTCAAAAACTGCTTCTTGTCAATTTGTATGATTTTTGACCAGAAATTCTTCTCAACTGCTTCATCGTGATATGAATGCAGATGCATGACAACTCGAAATTTTGATTCATCAAGCGAGACAGATTCTCTGAGTAATCGGAGAAATATTCGCACCAAATCAGGATCTGAGTTTGTAAACTCTAGCGAACTTTTTTCAGATTTTCCGCCTTCGCATTCATAGATAAGTGCGGCGAGCATGTATTTCATGCCCGTAGACAATAGGAGATTCTTGGACAAACTAGCAGCCTTCATGCTTGAAGCTTTTACACGCAATATTTTTCTTTCGTGCAAAACATGTGATGCGCGCGCCCTTGCTTCACAAACCCTAGTATTTATTCTTGATAGACCATTAGAATTTATTTTGACACTTTTTACCCACGTCGAAACACTACTACTTGATACTCCTAATTCGTGAGATATCTGCTTAATAGAATTTCCGTCTTCTCGAAGCGATTTCGCCCTAACTTGTAGAATTAGTTTAGTCATTTCCAGTTATGTACATTGTAAACGTTATTCGCTTTAGTGGCAACAAAAAACCGCTTTCGCGGTTTTGAGTTTATTTCTTTGATTCCTTGAAGGTAACGCGTGTGCGGCTCTTGGGATCGTACTTTTTGAGTTCGATCTTGCGCGTAACGAGTTTTTTGTTCTTGCGCGTCCAATATACCTGTCCGGTCCCTTTTGCTTTAAGTTGGATGAGTTGATCTTGTGACATATGTGTTCAATTACTAGCCATTAGCGCTCGTCGCTCGTGTGGAATGATACTATCGGAAATCGTCAAAAATGGCAAGGGGAAACAATAATAACCATAAAATTGAGATATTAGGGGGGTTTACTTTGCGCAAGTGTATGCCAATCAGTGAATTCCCACGGCGAAAAAGAAATTACACGAGGAAATCACCCTCCACAACACCCTTCTTAAGTGTCATTTCTTTGGTATGTAATACTTCCTGATAGGTACCATCCGGAAGCTTTTCTTCGATAGTGACGTAGTATGTTCCTGGAGGAACCAAGAAATAAAACTTTCCATGTTCATCTGCGACCAACTTCTTTACTACCGTATTCAATCCTGGAAGCCATACCTTGATAAGGGCAAACGGCAAAACCCTTCCTGTTTGTTTGCTGATTACACGTGTAATCTGGTGTGTTACTTTCCAGAAAAACTGGAAAACGATGATACTCACATACACGAGAACAATAAGAGCATTCAGTATGGACGGACCAATAATCAGCGTAAGTGTGGAAAATATCAATCCAACATAGAATATGATATTGAATATCCACATGCGAATATTGGCATTGCGTGAATACACCTGGAACACCTTGTCTTGATTTTTTGCGAATTCATTCCAATCAAACTCGATCGGATCAAGTGGAATATTGTAAATAATCGCGCCTCCCTCACGTACCTGAAACGGATCTCCAAAATAGAGATTTTCGTAGAATTCATCGCGCGCCCTCCCCTTCAATTTGTCCGACGGAAATTTGTAATGAGTCTTATTGGCAACAATCACATACTCACCGGGATTGAGCAGAAAGCCATAGCGCCCATCGAGGTCGGTAATAGCCTCGCCACTCGAATGCTTGTTGTCACGTACTTGTGCTACGACATACGCTGGATCAAGTGGTCGTTTTGTTATGGAGTCATAGACAACACCCCATGGCTCATGACGCTTACGCCGGAAGAGTCCAGTGATGAGTGCGAGAAGCTTCAGGAGGAGCAAGTAGACGTCATAAACAGAACCCACGTTTGTCGCAAGGAGTACTGCCTGACCAGCACCGACGACTACTCCGATTGGTGCAGCAACGGGAGAAATCGAGTTTACCGGGGCCTGTATGTTTTCAATGGCCTGACTTATTGCCTCCGCGACAGCAGGAGGAACTATTGAGGGTACTTTAAACGGTATATACGCATCAAATGTACCCAAAAGTCGTACAATACCTTTTTTTTCATGATCAAGAATATTTATCGAGAAAGGATATTTCCCTTCAACAGAAAATAATTTCGGAATAACACCCTCAAATGCAGTTTTTCTACTATTCACACTCAAGAGATAGGAGAACTCCTTATTGTTCTGATTTGGATCCGTGACAGTAATTGCAATAGTCTTGAGCACGTCAGGTAACTTTTCATATGCGATAGAAACACGCAGGTTTTTTTCAGCGTTCGTACGCACAACCCCTTTTCTCTGCACCAAAATTTCGTCGATATCACCCAACTGAGTGAAGACGAAATCTCCCAATGTGAGTGCGAGGATTCCCGCACTTGGGGTTCCCGTCGCAGGAAAATTGGGAAATGGTCCAGTAGAAGTACTCGTAATAGGAGGAATGATCGGAGAAGATGAAGTTGTGCACGAATTCGACGCACTCGTCCACCCACCGTTATTACACACAAAACTACAAGACCCGGTATCGCCGAAGATGCACGACGTGTTTGGCGCTGAGACAGTAGACCCTGAAGATGCAGCGGGTATGCGACAATTAGCAATGACAATGCTGGAGCAGTTTGATGATCCTCCTATGGGCGGAGGTGGAGGAGGCGACGCACAGACACCTCCAGTATCTATTCCTGTTTCATCCTGATTCATGATGCCGTCTGAGCAAGTTTCAGAAGGAGGTGGAATTATGATGCCAGTCTGCGTTGTTGCCGAAGTAATTGATCCTGATGAATAATTGAGTGCCACATCACGCGCAAAAATAGTATAAAAATAGGCCGTTCCAGTTGCAAGACCGGCATCAACGACGGATTGCGAGTTTCCATCGTAAACCATCACTCCATCCGTCGGATTTGAGGGATAGCCACTCGTGCGACGCAACACTCGAACCGCTTGGAAATCCCCATCGCTAGGATTCACCCACGAGAGGGCGATTGAGGTTAGGGACGGCGTCGCGCTGAATGCACTCGGGTTCGCGGGAGGGGTGGTGTCCGGTGGAGGTGGTGGATTTTGCGTTGTGAACACCCCCGTAGATGCTGCACTCACATTGTTTGAAGCATCTTTTGTGGTAATACGGAAATAATACAAAGTGTTTGTCGCCAACCCACCCACACCCATTGTGTGTGCAAGCGTGTAGCTAATTTCGCTTGCTGTACCCATACCATATGCAGTCGTCGTGCCCCACGATAGCGTGGCTAATGCATTTTCATTCGTCGTAAAATTTATTGTCGCCGTCGTATAGGTGGTCGTTGAGACAACGCCCGAAATTATCGGTGCAGCACTATCAGTAGTGGTAAAGGCCCACGTGGCGCTCCCCGAAAATCCCGGGAATGCGCCCGACACAGGTATGGTTTCAACAATTGAATTATCGGACGTACGCTTGATTCGTAAATCTCCCGATACTTTACTAACCAGTTCACTAAATGACATCGAGAGCTGCGTCGAGGAAGATACGCCAGTTGCACCATTCATCGGAGTAAAACCGAGCACTGATGGTGGCGTGACATCACCTCCTCCGCCACCCGAAGGAGCAGACGTCGTTGCAAAGACCTGTGCAGTCTGCCCTGAATAATTACCCGATGCATCAAAAGCCTCAACGGTGTAGGCATACTGCGTCGAGGCGGAGAGTCCCGTATCTGATAGTGAAACGAGCGTCGTCGTGGAAATTGCCCCGCCGTTTCTGCGTACAACATAGCCCTCTACAGCAACGTTGTCGGTCGACGCAGTCCATGAAAGATTTATCTGCGTACTTGAAAATACGACTGGAGTTAGCGTGGTAGGTACCGTCGGGGGTGTTACGTCCGACGTCACCGTTAAACCAATCGTAAATTGCTGCTCTGAAGCGAATGCAGGCACGCGACTGGCGTCCACCGCAAAGAGTAGTGCGCAAAAAACGACAAGGAACAAGGGTATGCGAATGTAATTTTTGTTTGCGAGCATTTTAAGAAAACTACTACTCCCTCACGTGCTAATTAGGAAGTATGGTCAACGTTGCCGTAGCGGTATAACTCCCCGCCGCCTGAATATTCGTCGACTCAGATTCCGCACGAAAACGAACGGTGGTGACGGTACCGCTCGGATGATTGGGCGTGTTGCGTTGCGTGATGGTATCGGATGTCGTGAGTAACGGAGCCCAACATGTATTAATATCATTTATCGCTCCTGCATTACAGATGGCCCCATTGTTTAAATATTTCTGAACAATATCCGCCCCCTCCGGCGAGAAACCAAAGCGACTTGTACCGACCGGTGTGGTAAAGGTTAGATCCGGATCTGCTCCCGACGGAACATAGTCAGTAAAACTATTCGCACCCGAAACAAGTGCCGGAGTCCCTGATGCACGAATATTTACGCTGTAGCCCGCGGAGTTATCTGTGGTCACCGTCCAAACAGATTGGCCATTGGATATACCGCCACCATTAGACGGGATGTTTGGTGCAAGTGAAATGTTCCCGGGTGCGGTGACTGCGATATATACTTCCTGCATTTGCTGATAGCCGGCCTTGATATTGTAGGAGGCGCTTGATGATGTTCCGACCCCCGACTCACCTATCGTATCTTCTGCGGTATACGACGTCGACGTGGAAATGACTCCACCCACATTAATACTGTCCGATTGCACACGATAGCTCGAGCTTGACGCAACGTAAGCAAACGCAATCGGTGCCATCAAAATCATTACCGCAAGAGCAGTGAACGAGACAGAAAATATGCGATGGAAGGTGTTCATGATTTATTTTACGGAATGCTTCGATAGGGAGAGTGAACGGCGAATAAGCCACGCGAATAACACCAGCCCAACAATGGTCATGATAATTCCCGCCGTCCCTGGAACAATCCAAAAACTGACGTCGGCGACATCCACGTTGTTCCCGTACCCCCTATTAAGATTGAGGTGTGCGCGATAATATCCGACGGAAAACTCATCTCTTATATCAACCTCACGCATCCGCGTCGCGCCAGGTAGCACCGCCTGCGGGTCAATAACAACAGACACTGGTTTTCCAACCAGCGGTGAAAGAGTGAGAAGTCCATATGGGTTTAGATGTACTGTTCCAGTGTTTTCATATGTCACCTGAAAGCGAAGCGGCTCAGCCAAGGTTGGTTTGAGGACGGTTTTGACATCATTAAAAATCCCGAACTTTACCAATTGGCCACTCTCCTTTGCATCACCGAGAATGCGTACAAAAAAAAGCGTCGCGAGCCTGCTCTCAATTGCCACATTTGCATTCTGAGGACTGCCAGGAGAAAGAATCGGCTTAAAGGTAAGGATAACTGATCCGTAACGCCCGCCCGCCTCCGCATCCTTTGGAATCTTCACTGTTATCGGAATCTGAACTTCTTCTCCGGAAAGCATGTCCACCGAAGTATCGTGCGCAAAAAAAAGATCTTTGAGTGAGTATGAACTACCCGTCGTTCCGAGAAGCTTTACCGGCTCGTCATTCGGAGACTGCTGTGCATTGCCCGCAATATCCTCATATGAGGTACTTACTGAAAGCGGAAGAGCGGTTCCATTTAAAAGAGTCAGTATAGTCGTTTGTTCTTCTCCTGGCTTAATATCGAGTTCGACTTTTGCGGGACGAACAATAAACGCGCCAGTTGGAACATCATCAGCGGCGTATGCAAAATTGGTCGCAACAAAAAAGGATGCGAAAAGAGCGACAAAAGCCAAAAGACGTGATCCACATATTCCATTCCTCTTCATCTTTGTATTATATGAAGAAATGACGCCTATTGCTATCCCCTATCCCAACCTCATCGCGAACTATTGACTAGGATCCGATGGAAGTGTGTATTCGTGAGCAAGTCCTGCGGTATCACGAAATACTGGTTGAACAATAATTGAATCATCTGACCCTCCTGACATAACAGCTATTTCATCGGAAAACGGAAGTAGGATGGCCTGTTCGAGAGGTATTTGCTGATGAATATCGGGTGACACAATATCTGCCTCGGAACCAAGTGCTGCACCGACTCCAGCTACCAGAGAGGAGGAATCATTTTTAAAAAACAAACTATTGTCCATTCCTCCTACCAAAACAACGCCGGCACCCACAAGAAAGAGTGCGATTGCGGTATTGAATCCGACGCTCTTGATGAGGGGATTTTTCTCCCGAAAAATCAAATGATGCTCTCCTTCGATAGCGGGCAATTTGGATTTAACCCCCGCGACAACCTGTGGCATAACTTTCATTAAAGGCAACGATGATGCCTTTTCTGGCGACAAGGCAGAGTCAGGAGAAGGAGCATAGGAGGGTGCCATATAATATGGAGCATGAGGAACTGCGAGAGGCTTCGTGGGAGTAGTCCTCTCCGCGAAAGAATGAGTAGCCTCCGATGACGCATCATGGTCGACATACTTCTCTGGCTCAAATACGATGACGCGTTTATCGGCACCAAGGTCGGGAATTTGATTGTTTTTTTCCTTCGGGCGTGACCCCGCGGTTTCCTGAGATAAAGGAGCATTCTGTTGCTTAAATGTGGCAGGAAAGAGCGGGAGGTCTTCGTGATGCACCGTCGCGTCAATCGACGTTTGTATCGGGTGATATTCAGGAGTAGAAGCTATGCCAACTGAAACACCTTTTGTGGACATTTGGAATTTAGACCCCACATCCGTTGCCATCTTCGGATTTTCGGACAGAAGTGCCGAGTCCCATTCATCGATGAGAGTATCGCTAGATGAAGCTGGAATATCTTCATCGTGAGAAATATTGATATGGGTAACCTCTGGAATATGAACTGGTGTCGACGTCTCCGCTACTACATTGACCACATGCTCCTCGTGCGCAATTTGGTGCGGTTCAGGTGTTATGGATATCTTTTTCTTTTCTTCAGCTCCTTCTTTGAGCGACGGATTTGATATTACTGCGTGCCCTATGATTGAAAAGGAGGACGCACCACCCTGGAACGTTTTTTTGCTTTCCGCTCCACCAAAACTCGGAACAGTCTGAGTGATTCCAGTGGCGACCTTTTCCGATAATATACGGTCAGTCTCGAGCTTCGCATCACCCTTTGTACCTGCTGAATTATCTGTAGTTTTGTTTTGGTCAGCGTTAGTCGGTGCGATGTCTGGCATCAAAAGGCTTTTCTCTGCAAACTCAATGTCCTGATACGAAAGCAAAATTGCATGTGTCTCCGCCAGCAACGAATCAAGTTCAACGACAAATTCCCCATGATTCCAGAGTCGATACTCGACTTTGTTAAGTCGACACAATCTTTCCAAATATTCTTTCGTGTAACCCGATATTTTCGCTCCAGTATTAAGCGACACATAGCGTTTCTCTTTTGCCTCATCGGACAGCTGAGATAGTGTTTTGTTGCCTATATCCATGGAGTACAGTATGACATATTTTTAATAAAAGGTAATAGTTACAATGATATTTTTATCGAACGAGTTTCTTAAACAATTCTCCCAGTACTTGCGGATTCGCTGAACCCTTGCTCGCCTTCATTCCCTGTCCGACAAGGTACTGAAGTGATGCCGTTTTTCCGCCTTTGTATTCTGCGACCACAGATGCGTTGGCCGCAATGACCTCTTTCACAATCGTCTCGAGTGCACCCATGTCACTCTTTTGGAGAAGATGATTTTTTTCTGCCACTTCCCGAGCGAGTCCTCCTTCGCGATACATGATTGCAAGCGTGTCTTTTGCTCCACGTGATGAAACATCGCCTGCTTTTATCATGCGAATGAGCACAATAAATGTTTCAGGGGTAATCTTCCCCATGCTCCCATCGCTTGAATTCATGAGCGCAGCAAGATCTGAGGTGAGATAGTTTGATGCCAACTTTATAAGTTCCTTATCACCAGCGAACTTCAGTGCAACTTCTGCAAAAAAACCTCCAATAACAAGGTCAGAGACAAACATTTCCGTAATGGAATCGGGGAAACCGAACTCTTTTGAAAGTCGCTCACGACGCTCCCATGGCAATTCTGGCAACGTCTTTCCCAGATTATGAAATTCCGGAATCTCGGAAATATTCATCTTCGGGAGGTCGGGGTCCGGGAAATATCGATAATCATTCGCACTCTCCTTCTTGCGCTGGCTAAAGGTCTTCGAGGCATTCTCATCCCACCCACGTGTTTCTTGCACGATTTTCTCCCCCCTCCCAAGCACCTCTTTGTGACGCTTGATCTCATAAGCAATCGCATCTCCAACAGCCTTGAAAGAGTTGATGTTCTTTACTTCTACTTTTGTTCCGAATACATCGGTTTCAGAAATAGAAATATTCGCCTCAACGCGCATTTCTCCCTTTTCCATGTTTGCATCGGACGCACCAAGATAGCGCAGGAGGAGCTGTAACTCTTTTGCAAAACGCATCGCGGTCTCCGCATCATGAATGACAGGTTCGGTCACAAGTTCCATCAGAGGTACACCCGCGCGATTGTAGTCAATAAGCGAATAGTCCCCTTTGTCATGTCGCGAACTTCCGGTGTCTTCCTCAAGATGAACGCGAGTGATATCCACTCCCGCGAGTGTTCCACCCGAAATGAGCGGATATTTATATTGGCTGATTTGATATCCTTTTGGAATATCAGGGTAAAAGTAATTCTTGCGATCCCATTCTGTGAAGTCGGCAAGCTGTGAACCGAGTGCAGTTCCAACGCGAAGCACATGTTTTACCGCGCTCTTATTGATGACAGGAAGACTTCCCGGCTGGGCAGTGCAGACGGGGCAAATATTCCAATTTGGGCGAGCCTCGTCGGGGTCATTTTTGCACCGACAAAACATCTTCGTTATCGTCTTCAATTCCGCGTGTATCTCGAGCCCAATGGTTGTTTTATATGCCATAGATATAAAGATTCTAGCATAACTCACCTCCGATGAAGTGTTGACAAATGCACAACTTTGTTTGGACTGAGCAAGAAAACTTCTGTCAATCCCAGGAGAGCAATATGTCTGACAATTTTTCCGTTTCCGCACGACTAATACTCGTGCTTCAGAATGTAGGCAATATCTCCAAAGAGCCATCCACCCGGAAGAACTACCCCAAAACGATAACCTGCGCACTTTTGCAGAGAAAAGACTGCATAAAGGATACGAACTCCTTATGGAGGAATGAATCAAAAGCCAAAATTGTGGCTATTTATATTATTTGATTATACTCATCGCCACCCCCCTTTTTTTATTTTACTCTCTCGCGAACGATAATTTCATCGGGCCTGCGAGTACTGAAATTGTAAAGCTATCTTGTGGCGAACAAGAAAAAAGTGGAGAAAGAAGGTCAGCGAGTAATATCGCGCCTAAGTCTCAACCAGAAATGAAAAAACCCTGCAATGCAGGGTCTCTCAGTAAAAGTAATTCGATTAGTTCTCTATTTTTACCACCGCGAGTGGAAAGGTATCCTTATCCTTAGGAATATCACAAGGAAGGATAAATCCTCGTGAATCGTGCGAATACGAAACACCAGCGGCGTGAAACGAATCAAAAAGAAATTCGGCGCAAGTGTACTCTCTATTTCGCTCAAGTACATCGCGTAAATACCCAAATTTTGCAGCCAAGATACGTATGAATATCCGAAACATCTCACTCAAGTCATATGCATAGGACAAGTGGTCTGCTCCGAATTGCGCCAATTTTATCTCGTCCGCAATCTCCGCAAATCTGGCATGTCGTGCAATCATCACGCGCCCGGGATACCCCCTGCCGCTACCAGAGTAATCATTCACATAACTTCGCATCGTTACTGTACGTACCCCTTTGGCCTCAATGCTCTCGTGCACAAAAATACGATCAATCACCTCATTGCGCACGATAAATCCGGCGTGAGTGAAATCACTTTTTGTTCCCGCCCTTATCAGCCGAGAAGATACTGAAGTGCCGGAACAAAGAAGAATATCACCTGTGCGCAACACCTTGCGCACTCGCTCATACGAACATGGAACCATATCGGGAAACCTCTGGTGGTCGAATGCCATGCTCACTCCTTTATTTAAAAAACTCTACACTAAGGCTAGCGTAATAATCTACGTGTTGCAAATATGTACAGAAAAATCACCATGATTGATAACTGGGTAAAATATTATTACGCTTATTCGCCTACTTCTCTTGCTCCTTCTCTTTGTCACGCAACATTTTTACAAATGCGTCGGCGAAGACTTTGATCGATGCATCATCGTAAATCGACATGGTAAAAATTGGCCTTTTGAGTTTTGAGAGTTTTTTGATCGCCTCCTTTACTGTCGCCTCATCAACAATATCAGTCTTTGTGAGAATGATGATTTCATCTTTTTTGGTGCGTTCTTCACTGTGCGACTCGAGCTCTTTGCGAATCGTTTTGTATGAGGCCATCACATCTTCGTTCTCAAGTGAAATGAGGTGCGCAATCATTTTGGTACGATTAATGTGACGCAAGAATTTGTGCCCCAAACCCTTTCCTTCCGATGCGCCCTCAATAAGCCCCGGGATATCAGCGAGAATATACCCGTGAAATGCACCAAGATTGGGTTCTAGCGTCGTGAATTCATATGCACCCACCTTCGCATCTGCATTCGTCAGTACGTTTAAGAGTGAAGATTTTCCTGCATTTGGAAATCCCGCAAATCCCACATCCACAAGAAGCTGCAATTCGATATGATAGTCTGCCTCCTCACAAGGATAGCCGGGCGTGGTACGTGTTGGCGCCTGCACGATGGAACTTTTATAATGCTCGTTCCCGAAGCCCCCATCTCCTCCTTTCAGCAGAAGTACAGGCTTCTCTTCGGAGAGCACATGCACCACCTTTCCGGTTGTGAGATTGGTAAGTATTGAACCCAGCGGAAATTTGAGGATAAGATCTTCGCCATTTGCTCCATGCAAGCTGTCTTTTTTCCCCGCACCACCGTCTTCCGCATGAAACTCTTTTTCGTGACGGTACTTAAAAAGTAGCCCAAGGTCACGCGAGCCTACGACATACACACTCCCCCCGCGTCTTGGTTGACTCTACTCGCTGAGCGCCATTCGCGCAAGTCTAATTGCGCCTTCCTTCGTTTTCGTCACCGCAATGTACTGTTTATTGTGACAAAAGACCGCATCTGATACACCGGTAGCCTTGACCAATTCACCGTCAAATTTTCCCGCCCATGCCATCGGCAGATTTTTGCGACTGGCAAATCCATGGGGATTATCGCGTACGCATTCTACCTCCCAGAACGTGTTCTGATTTTTTGGCTTTACGACATAAAGCGGTTCGGGGTGCATGGCGAGTACGTCTTGCCACGGGTAGGCTCCATCAAGGATAATGAGGCGCTTATCTTCCGCAGAGCGATATGCCTCGTGTACATATGCTGCACCATCCACCTTGTCTCGCTCAGACTGAATGGCGAGCTCGATGAATCGACGCATAAATACCACCAACTCAAAAAATCGCTCATCGTGAGAGCTATCCCCCTTCCACGTCGGACGAAACATCGCAACGATGAACTGCAAGATCAGTGGTTCTGTATCAATGCGCACGAGTCCATAATAATCAATGCCATTATCTCCCATGTCGACAGGATAACCAATCTGCTCGTCGATTGCTTGCACCACGCTCTTGGAACCGCAGACCGCTTCGCCAAAGTGTTTCCACACAAGACCAAAAGAAGAATAGGGTATGCCGTTTGGACGTGCACCCGCGCCACCGTGCTGATGATGGTCGAAACGGTTAGTTTCAGGGTCATAGATCGCACCAACATCAACCACATAATCTGCCGCATCAATAATCTTCTGATCGCGCGTGCGAATTACTTCATAGGGTTTACCGTCAAAAAAAATTTCCAGAACGGCAACAGCAAGAACCTCGTCTGCATGAAACGTTCCACTGTGGGTTACTACGGTAATTTTTTTATCTGTATTGTTCATATGTCTCGAATGTTATCATTATGAATATCTCCCACCTTACCATCGCTGCCTAATACAAGGCGATTCAATATCGTTGAAATGACGGACACGATGAATGCGCCAATTACTGCCCACCAAAATGAGTCAACTGCAAACCCGTTGATGAATTTCGCCGCAAGCCAAAACGTGAACCCATTCACCACAAAGGCAAAAAGCCCGAGCGTGAGGATGGTGATCGGAAGGGATAGCAACTTCAGCACCGGACGGATGGTCACATTAAGAATACCGAGCAAAACTGCCGCCCACAGAGCGGTCACATAGTCAGGAACATGAATACCCTGAATAAAATTCCCCACCAGAAATATGGCGAGGGCATTGACGAGCAATTTAATGAACAGCGTAATCATGAGGTGCATTCTAGCATCAAAAAGAAAAACTGCGAAATTGTGGAAATACGCTTAACGGAAGCCATGATTTAGGTGGTCTCTAGAAACAAATAGCCCCCGACTATGGAGGCCATTTGTATAGCACCGAATATTCCGGTACGGAGAGAATGTACACCTGAATAGAAATTCATGCAAATAATCGCGGTGGATAATTCTCCTTCTGACCACCCTGTTTCCACCTGAACATGAGGAATGATGCATCAAAGAACAGCAACATTACAAGACTCCTCTCTTTTTGAGCTCCCAAAAACATTTCGCAGTGGCACGAATATCATTCTCAGCGTTATGCGCCTCAGTGAAATCGATGCCAAATAATATTTGATGTAATTCCGAAAGTCTCGGCCACTTCAATCCGTACTGACCCTCAAGCCCACAAAATTCCTTCGTCCCTTCCATCGTACATATTTTCTTTATCGAAGAAATGTCACTTGCCATGCGCTCGCGCAAAAACTCAGCACCGACGATCATCTCATCAAAACTCATATTGTGTGCGACCAGCGTCTCTGCGACGTGCATATCATCCTTAAATTTCTGAAGCACGGTCAAGAGCTCCTCCCCCTCTCGGATCGCACGCTCGGTAGAGATACCGTGGATGCGCGTAGACTCCTCCGGAATAGTAAATCCCTCAGGCTTAATAATAAAACTTTCCTTCCCAGTCTCCGTACCGTCTTTGTCATAGTTAATCCATGCTATTTGGACCATGCGTGGCCAGTTGTCGAGATCCGTAACCGGCGCCTTCCATCGCCGAGGCAATCCCGTCGTTTCTGTGTCAAAAAATAAATACATATTCGTTTATCCATGAATCATACGTCATGCGATAAGTTCTGGAAATAGGCATACAGAAAGTGGAGACGGTGAGAGCAACGACTACATGAGCATAGGAATTGGTGTGATGATCGACACGACGTCGGTCGAACCCGTTGGGTCGGCATCAAGGAAAGGATCAGTAACGACCCCGTCTGACACCATGTCTCCCTCAACCTCTGGGAACATTTCTGGAGTTGTCGGACCATCCAGGTCGCCCCAATAATTCCCTGTTGCATCGACAGGTTCACCAGTCTCCCCGGTCTGATTGATGACCCCAAATCCTGTGTTCCCCGCAATCGTAGAATCATGAATCGTCACAGAGGAATTCCATGACTCGATGCCATTTTCACTTGATAATATTGTTGAGCTCGCGACATCTACCGTACTATTAAATGAAAGAATCGCAGCATCGACAAAATTACTTACCGTTGAAGAAGATAGCGAGAGCGTCGAACCATTATAGAGTTCAACGCCATCATCGTCCCCACCGACCATATATGCGTCGGTTACCGTCGCAGATGAACCATATAGTCCGATGGCGCTTCCGGTGCCGACATCTGTGATGGTTAATCCACCAAAGGTTCCCGTTGAGGGTATTCCCCTGCTCGAATATAGCCCGATTGCATCCGCACGACCATGAATACCATTAATCGTGAGATCTGTTGAATCGATCGTTCCCGCAAATATATCGACACCATCTCCACCAATTGCACGTAGTGTGGTTGAAGCTAGCACAAATGAAGAACCGTCAAAAGCCAGCAGTGCATCATCACCGATATTCGTTAAGGACAGATTGGTTGCAGAAACCAAGGAATTACCGAAGCCCAAAATTCCGTCATCAGCGATGTTTAAAAGTGAGACATCTTCCGCAAGCAGAGTGGACGATGCAAAAAGTACAATGCCGTCATTTGTCACATCTGACAACGTAACGTGAATCAATGTTCCCGACGCATGTTGATCCAAAACAAGCGCAGTTCCGGCATCACGAATCTCTGTGTTCACAAGAAGAATTGTCGACGAGGCACCTGAAAGTGATATGCCATTTTGTATACTCTTGATATTCTCCACATAATCGCCATCATCAAAGGTATCCCCTTCGATGGTATCGTCATAGACTGAAGTAAAAATTACCGGTTGCTCGCTCGTTCCCATCGCACTCAAAGACCCAGAAACAATAAGCTGATTCCCACCGGCTTGCCACTTCACAACAGTCCCTGCGCCAAGCGTGAGCGATGCATCGGCAGGAATCGTTAACGTGGAAAATATGACATATACGCCCGCCCCCTTACTGAAACTTTGCAGACCTTCAATGGTGTCGGTGAGCGAAAGGAGATAATTGAGTGAGTTACGTACTCCGGGTGTGCCGTAATAGACCCAGTTCCCGTCTCGATCAAGACCATTCATAAAATTCCCGTCATTCTCTCCCCAGTTGCTCCATGCCGCGGTTTCGCGGTCAGTACGCCATCGTTCCATCGAGTGCCCTTCACCACCAAATCCGCACCAGTCAGCACAAAGTGGCAATCGGTCGATGTCGACTTCACCGGCGTCAGTCATCTCAGTCAGAGAAAGTTCGGCTCCGTCATCTGCGAGCATGAACTTCTCATCAGCAAGTTCGTTTCTAAGGGGAACCATGTCCGTGAATACATCTTCCTTTGTCACTACAAAATATTCTCCCGCACCAACTACTCCTGATAGAGCAATGGAGACGGTCCCCGTTGCGTCACGAATATTCAAACTATAGTGAGATAAGTCTGCCGAAGCATCACCTGCATTATGCAATTCAATCCATTCATCGCTCGATGACGCATCGGTTCCACTCCATCCAATTTCATTAAAGATGACCCGCGATGTTGGTGTGACGACCCTCTCGACAGGCAACGTGATGATGACGGTATGCAGCGTGGTCGATGATACGAGGTCATTTTCACCCACGGATACGGCACCTATTGTTGTAGCCCCCACAGGAAGCAATACTGATGCCGACCACTCGCCCGTAGACGAAGCGCGCGTTTCGAAGACAACCGTAGCATCGACGAACTCCCAGGAGAGTGCAACGATGAGACCTGCACCGGCAGACCCTGAAAGCGTCACCGTAGTTGTAGCAAGAACTTCATCATCACTCGGAGAAAGAAATATCGGAGCATCCGGCGGCAAAGGAGAAATTTGCTCAAGGTCTTCCTCGGTCGTCGTCGCATCTGGGATTGGGGGCAAGGTTCGAGCGGATGCATCTGCGAGAAAAATAACCGTTGATGGACCACCCACAGGATCCCCTCCGCCACCATTCCCGCCACCACCGGAAGAAAGCGAATTCGCATCCACAACGTAGGACACTTTTTCCGTCGATGCCCCAGCAACCTCGCTGACGGGAGTAATCTCACTGCTTGTATTGGACGCGTTTACGACCGCCAAGAGCACGCGTTGTGCCATCGCAAGTTGTTGCCAAAGTTCTGCTAATCGCTCCGCCTCACTCACTGCTGAATTAACCCCTACTTGAATTTTGTCACCGGTTTTTTGGGCGACCACCACCGTGCGCGCCACACCGGCAACAGCCTTCTCTTTCATGACGCTCGCCACCACTTCATTACCAAGCTTAGTGCTTTCAGCCGCAAATCTCATGTTGTAATCAAAGCCCACTTCTGCGACGTCTATAATGTGTGTGACGCCACCATAAGCTGACGCAAGTTTGCTTCCGGCATGCTCTATTGCCGATAGTGGAGTAGAAATGAATATATCCGTAAATCCGAATGCGACTTGCCCAAAGAAACCGGCATTACCCAAGCGGTTATTCAATGCCACTTGCTCTGCGACTGCTTGTTTTCTTGCCTCTTCTTCCTTCGCCAACTGCTCGGCTCGCGCAAACTTTGCCTCAGTCATAAATAGCTCTATCACTCGTGCACCGACGGTTATCACCTCAGGCGCTAAGCGGTCAAAATTTTCTGAGATGACTGAGTAATCTTGTCCGTCAGTTAATATAGATATTGCATGATTATCTTTATCTAAAGTCCGCATAAATAACTTATTTTCTTGTCCAGATAATGAATCGATGCCATATCCATAATAATTGTCTTCCGAGGTCTGTACTGGGGACTGAAAAGACGTCTCATTTATTGTATCTCTGCTAAAAAAATTACCGTTTGAGTACGTGGCCATAAAAAGGAAACACGCTCGAATATCGGTGCATGTATTTATCGGTACACCTTCTCGCGCTAGCTTCGCGCCTACCCCACCAAGAGTATCTCTATCTTTGTTGGCTTTCGTCCAGTCCTCAAACGGGCTCGGGTGAGTGTAGAGACCGCGCAAACCATCACCCTTGTGCGAGTCATTGCGCGTATGGTCTGGTACCGAAGCATCTTCGATGAGATGAAGGATGTGTCCAAGGGTTACCATGGCCATGCGTTCATCGCCATTGGCATATGCCTCGATTCCATTGCTCCAGGTAAATTCATTACCAGAAAGGTCCGAGGTGGCCCACAAAAACGAAGGTTTGTTGCCATTTAGTCCTTTTCCTGATATTGGGTCATAAAAGTGAAAAAGGCAACGGTCCAGAGGATTATCTTCATCCGTTGAACCCTGTATGAGCAAGGCGGATTCGTCGGGGGTAAATTGACCTTTATTCAACTGCTCGTAGTAGCTCAAAATTTCCTGAGTGAGCCCAGGATGCGTTGTCTCCGGCGCATAGGCAAAAGAACCTTGCGCGAAAAGCCACAAGGTTATCAGCAAAATGATGGCCCGAATTGTAAATTTATAAATTTTCATTGATCAAGGCTCTATGGCTTTCCAGTTTCCCGTGTATATATTTTTATTAAATTCATTGGACTTAACTTGAGTACTACCTCTTGGTAGTAATTGTGGCTCTGGATTATTCACGTACTTAATATATTGATCTTTATTGGTAAGAAATTCATATCTCAACGTACACACATCGCCCGCATCATTACACCCCTTGGTTCCGTTTAAGATATCCTTAAAAAAAGTAATCGCAGTATCTAAATCACCCTTCTCTTTGAGTTGTTTTTCAAAGCTCGTGCGTGCATTCTCCTGATCAAGAACGTAATAGTACTTTGATGCGAGGCCGATATCGCCGGCTTCAAGTGCCGTCACGATGAGTTCAGCCGTTCCCTCCGGAGTTGTCGAACCGTAGGTGTCCGCCATTTCCATTTTCTGCAACTGTTCGCGCTCAGCCAAAAGCACCGCCTCATATGCACGCGCGTCGCGATCTACCTTCCAGCGAATGATATCGTCTGCATGATCACCGAGCCACACAAAACCATAAAGAAAAAGTACAACACCGACCACGGTATATACACCTCTCTTCATCCACTTCTTTTTTGCCGACTCACGATGTGTTACTCCTTCCATATGTAAGTATTAATAGCTAAACTACAGAAATACTATCATATTGCAAGTGCAAAGCTCCTCACCATGGTCTACCAAACATATTCCCACACTTTGTAATCATATTTTAAAAGTTATTTTCCTTTTTTTATCAAGGTCAGACCTTGATATTTTTTTGAATTAAAATTGAGGCGAAGCCATATTTTTCTACTTATATATCAAGGTCTTACCTTGCTATATTGTTGGACAACGATTAGAAAACTAGGGAAGTGTAACGGATTTTTTGCTGACCACAATCAAATGCTCTTTCGCGAGCTTCGTGAGTATGAGATCCAGTCGGCCCTGCTCGAGTGCCAATACCTCCTGAAGACTCTCTGATGTATGTGGACTGATGAGTAATTGTGAGAGGATGCGGCCTCGATAAAAGCGATCAGAATTTGCAAATTTCTTTTGCGGTTTTTTATAAACGAAATCCGATACAGGTCCATGAAGTTTTGCGAGTGGACATAGTTTACTATGGTGTCGCGCCGTACAAAGCGTTGCACCCAGATCGAGCATCGCATAATTCCACTCCCTCCCCTTTCCCTTCGGAATCAGCGACTTCGCAAACACATACAACTCCTTATCCGACACCCCCACCATGTCAAGTCTTAGTCTTGACATTTTTGGGGAGAAAAAGGTGCGGGTGAGGATGCGGCGGATGTTTGTATCTATCATCGGCTCATCTTCCCCAAAAGCGAACGCTTGGAGCGCCCCAGCGGTAGACAGGCCAATGCCTGGGAGTGTCATGAGTGTCGTCATATCATTCGGAAATTTTCCCTGATGATTGAGTAGCACTTCTTTTGCACACTCATGAAGATATTTTGCTCGCCGGTTGTAGCCGAGGCCCGACCAAGCGCGGATCACATCACCAAGCTGAGCTTTTGCAAGAATGTGCACAGAGGGAAATTGTTTCAAAAATTCAGCATACTTCTCCCTCACTCGCTCTACCTGTGTCTGCTGCAGCATGACCTCAGAGACAAGAATACGATAGGGGTTGCGGGTGTTTCGCCACGCCATCTCGCGGTAATGCGCCTTGTGCCAGCGAAAGAGCATCTGATTAAAATGTTTTTTCTTCTCAGTTATAGTCATCCGAGTATTCTGACATACAAAAAAACACCCGACAATGTCGGGTGTGTATCTATTTCATTCTACAGAAGCCCACCGTGACGCAAGAGAGAGTCAACGGACGGTGCTCGCCCGCGGAATGCGACAAAATTCTCTTTCATAGGCCGCTTTCCACTCGCTTCCAATACTTCAGCCATAAACTTAGCGCCGGTTACTGGATCAAAAATGTTTCCGGCTTCGACAAATGCTTCATACGCATCAGCAGAAAGCACTTCGGCCCATTTGTAACTGTAATACCCCGCCGAATATCCCCCGGCAAAAATATGAGAGAACGTATTCGGAAAACGATCGAGCTCGTAGACAGGGCTGATGCGCACTTCTTTGCGAACAGCTTTTACAACTTCATCGATATCGCGCGGAGCCCCATGATACAATTCCATGTCCATGAGTGATAGTTCCACCTGACGCAATAGATCATAGGCAGAGAAGAAGTTTTTCGAAGAAATGAGCCGATCACAGAGGTCGTCAGGAATTTGCTCGCCCGTATCAATATGAGACGACAGCGACTTTAACATCTCCTTATCCCAGCACCAATTCTCCATAAACTGACTAGGGAGCTCAATGGCATCCCATTCGGCGCGCATCCAATTCGATGAGCCGTAATTGGGGAGACCGAGCATATGGTGCAAATCATGACCAAACTCATGAAACACGGTGACAACTTCATCGTGAGTGAGCTGACCCTCTTTGCCTTTGGATGGAGGAGTGAAATGCCGCACGCAAAAATCCAGACTTATCATAAACCCTAAAGAACCGTACCGACGGATCCCACACGGACGGCTTCGCGACCTCAATGTCTTCTTTGATGGTAAGCCCATACAGCCTTTCCACGAGACCGAATAGACCCGCAAATACCTTCGTTGCAGTAAGGTAAGGCCTCAGCTCATTTTCCGAAACACCACACTTTTCTTTCTTCAGTTTTTCACACGCATACGCGATATCCCACGGCAGGAGCGGAGAAATGCCAAGCTTTTTCTTTGCAAATTCTTCCAATTCTTCGAAATCGTTATGCGCGCGCTTGTGTGCCTTTGCAGCAAGCTCACGGAGGAATACGAATACCTGCGCGGGAGAATCGGCCATCTTTTTGCGCAATGAGAGCTCAGCGTAATCGTTTACTCCGAGCAGTCGCGCACGCGCATATTCAATGCGAAGAATATCATTCATCACGGGACGATTATCCAACTTGTCGGGACGTGGTCCAATATCCGATGCCTTCGCGGCACTCGCCACAAAGACTTCTTTGCGCAAATGACGATTGTCGGCATGAGAAAGCACGGAAAATACGATGGAACTCTGAAGCGAGAGCTGGTAACCCTTACGCCTACTCCGTATCGCCGCTTCGCGCATTGCCTCCTTAATCTCAACGGGGATGCCGGAGAGTTGATTCTCGTCGGTGATATACTTTTTCCAGAGTTGCATCGCCGCCTTCAGGTTGTTCCCAAATCGCGCCCCTCTCTTTGCCGCTTTTGCGTCGAGCTTCTTCAGTTGCCGCTTTTCCTTTTCGGGAAGCGCAACACCGGAGAGTTCGAAATCAAGAATGGCATCATCAACGATCTTCTTCTGCTCTTCACTCAGTGTTTTGTATTCACCTCCAGCTTGATAACGCTTATGGGCGAGATAGAGCCCCTTGTGCATGCCCATATCGCTCCCAAATGAAGCATAGAGTGCAACGGCCTTTTCGTGGGCTTTTTTGACAGCAGTAGTCTGCATCGCAGCATCCAGATGGGAAAGTGGACCATACACACGCTGAAGTCGTTCACCGAATTCTTCCGCTACCTCAATGAGAGACGCAAAGGTATGCACATCCGTTTGTGCAGCCACATCTGCCTGATTTCTCCCCTCAGTGAATAACGCCTCAAGTTCTGTGACAGCAGCTTCGGGATTAAATGTTGAAAAATCAGGCAACGTCAAGAATGACTTCGTCCCATCTGTGCCGACGTGTATTTCTGTATCGTATTTCATCATGTTTCTTTCAGTAAAATGACAACGGACTAACTGGTCCGTCATTCATGGTAGTGATATTTCACACGAAGTCAACGAATTATTCTTTGGGCGGAGTATCGGTAATGACGTGACCCTGAACGATTTGCGGGTAAATATCAAGTAGCGCGAAGAAAAAAGCGAGCACAATCGGACCAGCGAGGAAGCCGACTGGGCCAAAATATGCAAGCCCTCCAAAGACAGAAAGAAGAATAAGGAACGGATGCACATCCATCCCTCTTTTCATCAAGTAAGGATTAAGGAAATTGTCGATGAGCCCAACAAAAGTGATCCCCCACAGCATAAGTCCGATTCCCATCCCAACGTGCCCCGTCAAAAGAAGCCATACACCGGCGGGCAGTGTGATAAGACTTGTGCCAAGAAGAGGGATAAGTGCGGCAACCGTCGCGATGACTCCCCACAATACAGGATTGGGGATACCGAAGATTGCAAATCCTATACCCACAAGCGTTCCCTGCACGATGGCGGTAGTAAGCGCACCCTTCACCACAGACGAAACAGCTGTGCCGATCTTTGCGATAATGCTTTCATCGTACTCATCGTTAAGGGGGCTCCACTTTAATGCAAAAGCTCGCAAGCGCGCGCCATCTTTATAGAGGAAGAACATTGCAACATTAATGATGACTATCTGAAATATAAATGACAGAATGCCCGCAAAGAACGTATTCAGGTGCGAAGCGAGCCACCCGAGCATGGATTCAAGATAAGTATAAACGTTTGCATGAATCTGAAATGTGGGGACGAGCTGCTGTACAAATCCCTCAAAAACATTTAGAAATCCATCGACAGCGGTAAGTGCGCTACTCCCACCCGAAAGTGAACCATAAATAGAGAGCACCTCCTGAAACATAAGCACCCCCAAGAAGATAAGCGGGATAAGCACCACACAGAGCACAATAAGCACAGTCCCCAGTGCAGCTCCGCCTTCATTTCCCTTCATCCACTTCAAAACTCGTCGATGCAAGGGGGAAAACAGAACAGCAAAGACTCCAGCCAAAAAAAGCGGAGTGAGGTATGGACTCATAATGGAAAACGTCAGCAATCCAATGATGCCAAAGAGTATCCAGAAAAAAACTAATTCACCTACGTGTGGTTTCCTCATATGTATCATTATAGCGAAAAAGCGTTCACCGTGGAAGCTACTCGTGAGGCCTCTCGAGTTTCAGTTTTTTAATGTACGCAAACATAAGAAGCGTCACGATGGTAATCAGAACGATAAGTGTAACATTGACAAGTTGAGGATACTCATCAGTGAATGGCTTTTTGGGAGGCATCGCCGGAGCATAGGCGTCGTTTGGGGTCTGTGTGCCGAGTGCCGCTCTCGGAACAGTGATACTTTCGATGTACTGAAAAAATCGTGCCAGATCATAATGAGGCGTTTTGGCATTGGTGTTTCCATAATACAGTGCATACTCCCCGCGCACCGTCGCCGCAAACACAACCGAGCGAAGGGTGCTCCCAAGTGAAACTGTATGACCAAACTGAACGGGTTGATTGTCGTCATTGAAGACAACGACGCGCAGATAGCGATAAGAAACTTCGGGGTAACGAAGGGTAAGCTCCACTCCGCTAAAAAGAGGCGTGAAGACCTGGAAGAGATATCCCTGCCCGATAAGTGACCAATTTTCCCCGTTAGCACTTCCGTGAATCGTCGCGCGTCTATTGAAATTGGATCCATCTTTGAGGTTGAGTGTTATCGCTTTAGTCGACAATCCGCCTCCACCAAGATCAATGATGATTTCTGTGCTTTGCTCCTTCTGATTCTCGCCGATTGTTGCACTCACGCTCATTTCATCCTCTTTGTTGACAGGAAGGGTATCGCGATACACACGTACTCCGGAAATACCGAGAAGTTCCATTTTCTCATTCTCTTTGTGGATCACCACTCGAAGATACCGAGAGCTCGTTTCCGGGTAGAATACGGTGCTATTCCCAGCGGAAAAACTAAGCTCCGTGTCATTGAAGTGATAGATAAACGCATCAGTGCTTCGCACAAGAGCGCCGTTTCTCGAAATGGGATTTATCCATCCCCATTTCGGGTCACTCCATTTGAGAAGAACATCGGAACTGTAAATAGAGACCTGCCTCCGAAAATTCGGT
>LCOM01000011.1:0-3692 GCA_000999395.1 Parcubacteria group bacterium GW2011_GWA2_47_7 | reverse complement strand
TGTAAATACATGTTATTACTACCATGTTACAGATATAATGTCGATAGCATTGTGTCCCTGCCCCGCCTCACCAGTATCAATGACGAGCACCATATCGCCGTTGTCAATCGCGCGATCGAGAATGGTTGCAGGAAAAAACTTCCTGCCGTCCTGCGTCGTATCAGTGATCAGTTGGTATGGTATTTCGGTTGATCCATCTCGTACGACACGAAGATCAGCAAGTTCAAACTGACTATAGATACTCGACTGCTGATCGAGATCAATCTTCACATAGGCATCAGGGCTAAATACTTCTGACGGGAGCGTAATCGCCTTCTTCCACTGCCAATCCGTCGGGGTGAACGCTGCTGCCGCAACGAGAGGCAAGGCGAACGCGGCAAGCACCAAGGTAATGCGCATTTTTTTATTCATGATTATCATAAATGATATCCTTCAAAAGATGTTTATATTTTACGTAAATAAATGAAGCAATAAGCGCCAGTACGCCGAAGACCGTGGATGCAACAATGCGATAGATCTCGTCTCCAAACCCCCACACCATCATGAATACTTCAGCAAAGGTGAGGAAGATGAGAATAAGCCCCCCAATACGGAGTGCACGAATGCGTTTCATGAATCCAAGCGCAAGGAGTAATATCGCATAGAGTGTCCAGAAAATCGAGCGCACTGTGGTTTTTTGGTTTTGGAGCGAACCGATTTCCCTCATCATCCCCGCTCGCGACTCATAGGTATTGATATTCACGTCGCCGAATGTCTGACCGTTCCCCTGATAGGTGAGGGTGTTACTTTCGATAACTTGCGCACTACGCTCAACGTCACGGATCATTTGGTCATACTTTATCCCGATTTCTGAAGAGACCGCGTACAGGGTGAGGAGATTTGCCGCTATCACCATACCGGAGAGGATTTGTTTCCACTTATCACCGCTTTCGAATTTCGCATAGAGGTAACCAATGGCATACATTGCACCGACGGACATCACGAGCATGAGAAATGCTGAGTTTGCAAAAGGCGTAAAGTTCGACGACAGGATTCCCGACCCACCACCATACGAATTTCCATATCGAAGCTGTGAGACGTCGCCCAAAACAGAAAGGAGTCCGAATGCAAATACGATCCATCCAAACATATTAAGTACATATTCGCGAAGGTACACTCCAACACCAATCAACACGACCGCCTCAGTCAGCCATGAGATTGAGATCCAATAGCCTGACAGTTGCAATGGAACAGCGATTGAGAGAAAAACAACCGCAACGCCGACGAGGAAGAGGTTTAATTTTCTGTCCCGCAGATTACTCATATAGGAGCGATATGCGACAGCAAGATGGAGGACTGAGAGTGCGAGCGCAAAGAAACCGAGCGAGTCCTTATGCTCCGTCAGAAGAATTCCATACGAAGCAAGGAAATACACTCCAGCGTTAAGCGTGAGAAACGCAAAGTCAGCAAGAGTAGATTCTTCCTGATTGCGGAAATGGTGGAGCACTGCGGTAACCAAGAACTGTAGGAAGAAGATGGTTAGGAAGAAGAACGTCATCCCGAGTTGTCCATCCGGATTCCTCCAATAGAACTGGTCCATCCACCCACCGAAGAGGATGACGGTTCCGGCCATTGCACCATAATTGAGCCAGGTCCATTTCTTGAACCACCCCATTCCCATGACCCCGGTATTGAGCATGGCAATATAGAGTGCAAGAGTAACGAGATGATTTTCGCCAGTAGAGACCATGACGGGGGTAAGAAATCCACCCAGCACTGCGGAGATTGCAAGGAAGCGGGAATTCGAAACCACAGAAAGTATCATCGTCGTCGCAGTGACCAAAATCATGAGCACAAACGCAGTTGTCTGAGAAATAATCGGCCCTCCCGCTCCAGCGTAATGGAGGATAGAAAATCCCGCATAGATGATGAGATAAAGGACGGCGATACCACCACCCAAAAGTGCGTTTGCGTAACGCTCATAAGCTTGATTACCGAGATGAGAAACGCGAAGGAAGTGCCCGAGACCAAGCATGATAAGTCCGACCAAGATTCCAAGAATGAATTGTCCCGGCGGTGTCAGCCACCCCACCTCTATTGCATAATTGACGAAGAAGACCATGCCGAGAAAAACCATAAATCCGCCGATACGCCCGAGCCAACGGGCACCCTTTTCCTCTTGGGCTTCATCCGCGAACGCATTCTTTTCTGGTGCGGCTGTATCCGTTGCCGATGTGACCAAATAATCCGAAGAAGGGGCCGGTGCTGGAGCAGGTGCAGGAACGGCATGTTGGTCCACTCCACCTGTGGCAAACTGTTCCGTCGCAACCGATTCGGGAGGAGTCTCCCAATCAGCCGTGTCCACTGTGGCACGCTCCGTGCGCTCTTTTTCGTTAAACACACTGGAGGTTGACACACCTCCCGTCTGCGCAACCGACTGCCCCCTGCTAATCAATCGCTCGACAGCGTTAATCCGGTCGAGGATGGCGCCTTGTCGGGTATAGAGTGCATAAAACCCGACCATAAACACAATAATGAAAAATACTTCCATGAAATGGTTAAGTTATTGAATATTATAATTATACCCCACACCATGGTCGACGTGGGCCCATTCTCCGAAATATTGTGGACAATGCTTCAACTCGATATTTCTATGTTGAAACGCGATTTTTTCCGCTTTGGATGTGATTGATGAAATAGAGACCACTCACGATAATGATGATGGACGAGACCAAAAGCGGAGCGGACGGTTCAAATTTTGCCGCAATGGGTCCCGCAATCAAAGGAGGGATGGTCATGGCGAGCGCCTGTACGCTTCCGTTCACACCAAGTACCTCACCCTGCATAGAAGGCCCGGCGGAGCGCGACAAGAGTGAAGTCATGTTCGCTTGAGACAGACCGACTGCGATAGAGAAAAATGGCACAATAAAGTAGAGCCATGCAGGGGCCGGAGATAGAAAAATTGCGAGAATCGCGATTCCCACACTAATAAGAGAGCGTTGGATAATCTGAGTCTCTTTCCATCTCTTACTGACGACGCGCGTCACCACCGCTTGCGCAAACACAATCCAAATCGATAAAAAAGGAAAACACTCGCGAATGTCACATAAAAAGTAAACCCAATCTGAAAAAGAAAGTTCGTGAAGAATATCGGACGCAAGTGCTTCGCATTGAATGCATGAATCACGTTGGTGACAGACTTCCCTATTCGAAGCGTTTCTCCCGCCTTCAAGAAAAGATTTGTCTCTTTGAGCATCGTGAATACAAAAATGAGATTCAACACCGACAGCATGGACGCAAACCAAAACGGGGTTGAGGCGTTAAACCACGAGACGAGACTCGGGTCCGAAAGCTTTCCTCCAAGAAACGGCCCGATAATAAAACCAAGACCAAATGCCGCACCGATTAGCCCAAAATTCTTCGCGCGATTTTCCGGGCTCGTAATATCCGCAATTGCCGCTTGCGAAACAACGATGTTCCCTGATGACATACCAGTAAAAAGGCGCACCGCAAAAAGAAGCGCGACCGACTTAATCAAAATACCGAACCCAAAAAGCGCCTGCCCAATTGCGGTACCCGCAATGGATATCATGAGTAACTTCTTCCTTCCAAACTTATCAGATAATTGCCCGATGATGGGTGCGGCAACAAACTGGCCAAGAGAATACAGTGCGAGCATCACACCGAGTAATACATATCCGGTTTCTCTGGGG
>LCOM01000010.1 GCA_000999395.1 Parcubacteria group bacterium GW2011_GWA2_47_7 | reverse complement strand
TGTGTCGCCAGCGCAAAAATGTTCGCTTCATGCGCCAGAGAAAATTTTTTTTATCCGGGAACACAAGAACGCGCAGTGTACGTTTCGGGGAAATAATTCTATGTCTGACATGTATCTCTTGTTGCGTCATAAAATCTCTTTATGCTCACCGAGAAAAATGCGGCCAAAAAACTTCACCAAACAAAAACTAACAAATAACTCTTTCGGTCTTTATGACTCGAGAACACACCAACCCCATCCGGGGGAACTTTGGTGGGATTTTTTACATGATAGCGCTCACAATGTAGCGTTCAAAACCACTGAAAAAAATCAAAGTTCGAATGGGGTAGGTGTGCACACAAAGCCCTTTCTCTCAAGGAGCGAAACTTTGCAAAGAAGTGCCCAATCAAATTCAAGTCAATCAAAAAAACTAACATACGGATACATAGCACCATGTAATCCGATCTTTGCTCAGTATACGCAACGCGCATGAAGCGGTGATGAATTTTTCCAACACATGTCATTTAGGGTCTACTCATGTTGAGTTATGCATGAGAAAACACAACATGAAAGCTGGTTCCTTTTCCCACAACGCTCTCGACACTAATTTTTCCGTGGTGCATACCAACAATGTCTTTGACGATAGACAGCCCAAGGCCAGCTCCACCGCCAAATAACTTTACGTTGTTATTGCTGTGTAATGCTTTTCGGTAAAATGGTTCAAAAATGTGAGGAAGATCATTGGGAGCAATCCCCGGACCATCATCCGCAATAATGATTTCCACATCTCCGTTACTGATATTTTTTACCTCAAAAGTAACTTTTCCACCTCTCGGAGTATATTGAATCCCATTCTTCAAGAGATTCACCAGCATGTCTCCAAATGCGACCGAGTTTCCCCACACAATATAGCTCGATCCGTGATCAAGAAAATTAACACTTACACCATTCTCAAGCGCTGGTTCGGCCATAATTCGGATTGATTCATTTATGGAATCGGTGACGTTGAGTGGTGCCATTGAATGATGCGCCGACCGATCACGAAGTGAAAATCGCAGAAAGAAGCGAATAATCTCTGTCATCCTGTCTACTTCGTGGATTGTATTTTCTATGAAATTTTTTACCTCCTCTTTCGACAGTTCACCCCCCCTCATCTGACTGATCTCGGCGGTTGTTTTCATGACGGAAAGTGGCGTCCGCAATTCATGCGCGACAACAGAAGCGAAGCGACGCTGATCGTTATATCCGCGCACTATAGTTTTCATGACCATTTTTGTGCACAGATACGAACCCACGAACAAAAGCAGGAAGATCATAAGGTGAGAAAAATTTTGCCCCAGGGTAAGCGTTGGGGAAAAAATCTTGCTCGCGTGGATAAGTACCGCGATGTCTAATGGAGTCGCCCCGATGAGCATTAAGAAAATTTTCCCTGTGTCAGGATTTTCACTCCAATACACAACAAAACTGAAGGCCGAAGAACATGCAAGGAAAAAGACAAACAATTTCACGCGAACAAACAATATCCAATCGTATCTCAGCCTATGCCTCGATTGAGTAGCCCACACCTCGAATTGTCTTAAATAATTTTTCATTGTGTCCATCATCAATTTTTTTTCTTAGATTTTTCATGTGTACATCGATAACATTACTCATCGACATATCGGCGAAATCCCACAAGTGAACAAAAATATCTTCTCTTCCCATCACCTCATTCGGGTGCTTCATCAGATACTGAAGCAACTCAAACTCTTTCAGGGTCAGTAAGATAGGCTTCTTGTCCCGAGTGACGGCGCGCGTCGCAGGATTAAGTTCCAAGTCTTTGACTACCAAAGCGCGAGCACTTTTTCTTCTGTCCGATCTAGTGCGGTGAGAATAAGAATGGGAATATGAATCCCTGCCGCGCGTACTCCCTTGCAGATGTCGTACCCACTCTTCCCCGGCAACATCAGATCCAAAATGATTAAATCATAATCTTTGTGACAAATTAGGATCCGACGCTCACCTTCCTTTCCGTCCATCAAATAATCTACCGCATGACCCTGACTTTCCAGTCCAGTCTTTAACGTTTTTGCGAGCATTTCCTCGTCCTCAACAATAAGTATCCTCATAAACAATGTAGGCTATGCCTGTATTTATTTGTAATACACTCAGTGTACTCACAAAACATGAAGTCTTCATGAAGATACCCAAGATATACAGTTTTAAAGCTCCACTCCGGTTTTTACCAGAGTTTCTCCCGATTTCTTCGAGATAGGGCTGTTTATATCTAAGCACATTTCTATAAATAAGTCAACTTCATCCTGCGTTCATGTCAGAACAGTATACTTATGGGTGGATGCTCAACTTACAACCTACATCACCCATATCATCAGTTTTGCGTCTTGAAACAAGCACCCCCCCTTCTACACCCCCCGCCTCTGGAGAACAAACCAATGTCATTTCCCCCCGCTAATACGGCAAACAATTCCACACTATTAGAATTGCTTCTGCTCTCATGCGACACACGGAACGATAAGCGGCACGATATTGACGCAAGTCAAATTGAATCGCTATCCGTATTACATCCGGAAAAGCTCAGGTCTGGAATGATGTTGATTATTGCAGTACGCGCACCTACTACCTCCGAGCGATGTCCCGCAACTGTTATTGGTCCGTTCATGTTTTTAAAAAAACTAGACCCACTTCCAGACGGTGGACTCCCTACCGCCGGACAGGCGCAACTACTTGTCCTCAAAGCAAGCTTCTGCTGGCAAACTTGTCGCATTATTGCACCAAAAGACGGAGACAATGTTATCTTTGGAAAACGCTATTCACTACACACAGTGCTTCCAAAATGTCTTGAATCAACGAGAGTGGGGGTCGCGAGCTCGTGACTGGCTTAATGGATGATAGTATAAAAATATAGGTAAAAATATCACGGAGTTGTGATCTGAGTTGACCTCATCGTTCCCGCAGATCATCCTTGCTGAAAATCATTGCTTTCCCAATAAGGAGAATCGCTACCAAAAACTGACCTTCGTCAGTTTTTTTTGTCACATTCCCACAAATTGAGTCCAATTGTTTTGTCCATTTTGCGCAGGAGGCGGTCACGATAATCGATGAGGACAACTTCGCATGCCGCCGAAACAATGGCATGACGCACATGCCCCGCAAAAGCTACGAAATCTGAGCCAGAAAAGACTCCATGAAAGTGGACGATGGGCGTATCATCATCGAGCCATGCAATATTTCCTATTCCCGAGGCTATTTCAATCGTCCCCTGAAAATTTTTCCAATGATACTCTTTTTCGGCGAGCTCATAATACCCTAGATCGACCGAGGATACCGCACCGATTGCAGTAAAAGTCCCTGCTGCGATGTTGTTTGCAACAACAAAAGCCGAGATAGTTGAAACTATTTCCTCCCCCGGTTCGATCAAAATAAGATATCCTTTTTCTGTGTGACGTGATTTCATTTTTACAGTATAACAAAACCCGCAGGAATTTCCTGCGGGTGCTCTTTCAAGAGAAAAAATAATCGAGAGGTTTGTACTCACTCATAATCCCATGATGAGACGCGACATATTCATTAGTGATCCAACCACGATACGTTTGAAGCCCTTTGCGAAGCGCTCCGTCTTCTCGTAATGCGCGATAGTCACCAGCAGTAGAACGGAGATACTCGGAAGCCATATCGAGAAGATACGGCAAGGTGGCCTCAGTCAGCGCTTTTGTCGCCTCGATGGGAACCGTTGAGCCGGGAATATTCGGGACGGCAGAAAATACGAGATTGCGCGCGCCTCGAGTAAAGGTCTCTCCAGGCTTTGTTGAATGCCCCTTGGTCCATGACGTCGAACCACCTTGGTCGATTGAAACATCAGAGATATAGCACCCTTTTTTCAGCTTGCCAAAGTGTTTTCCTGTGAGCACAATCGGAGCTTCTTTGCCGCCGGGAAGGAATGGTCCGCAGATAACGATGTCTGCCATCTTTAAACATTTGCGTCCGATATCTTCATTGAGCAGAGAAAATGAAAAGATTTTTACTTTATCACTACCATACTTCTCTCTCAACTCACATTCGCGCTGATGCCAGCTCTCAAACACTGAAATAAACCTCACGTTGCTTCCCAGTGCTCTCTGCAGGGCCGCCTCCCCCACGTTCCCACCACCAATAATGACCGCGTTGAGATCACTAAAATATTCTGGCTCAAAGCGAGCCAATGCTCCACGCATCGCTTGAGTTCCTGCAATCTTCGACATGGGCACAAGGAGTGGAAAGACTGGACGTCCCACTTCATCAAGTGTTGAAACGGTCTCGTACGCAATCGCGGTAATTTCATTGCTCATGAGCGCACGAGTAAGCTCAATCGGCCCCCCCGCCAAATGAAGGTATGTAAAAAGAGTTTTATTCTTGAGCAACAGTAAATGTTGATATTCGGAAGCAATAGGCTCTTTCACTTTCACAACGATATCGGAATTTCCCCACACAACTTGCGGAATCTCAACAACCTCTGCACCGGCAGCTCCATAGGCGCTATCCGAAAACCCCGAGAGAACCCCAGCATTTTGCTCAACGATCACTTTGGCTCCAAGGGTGGTCAGCGCGCGGACCCCCGCGGGCGTCAGCCCAACACGACCTTCTTGAAATTTCAATTCTTTGGGTACACCCACAACACATGCGGACATAATAGTCTCCTCTTTCTTTCAAATAACCACACCCACTGCAACTCTATTCCTCAAAAATTTGTTGTCAAACTGAAAGGTGGACCCTTTTCGTTGCTATTTTTAGACCTCAATCACTACGAATCAGACATGGAAAGTCTCTCGTTTTATGCAATATTTGTGTCTAGAGGCATGACTCCATGTTTTTTGAAAATGGTGAGCGCTGCTGCTATTGTTTCGTTAAATTTCCCGTCAATATTCACAATCTCGTCGTCAAATTCGCTTCGCGACAGCATCTCTTCTTCCGCAACATGAAGTCTTTTGCCTATTTCCTCCTCCCCCGCACCACGCAAAAGCAGACGCTTATGTAAGTCTCCAATATCACCTGGAGAGAGGAAGATGACTAAAGAATTAGGCTCCATACTTTTTACAATACGACAACCTTCCACATCAAGTGCACCGAAAACAATAGGGTGTTTTTCGAGAAGACTGTGTACTTGCAACCTGGAACTCCCGTAATACCCCGTCGGACGTTCAACCGCCTCATAAAACTCTCCCGCCTCTTTTCTGTTAATAAAATCTGCTGCAGTGGTGAATTCATAGTCGACACCATCTATCTCGTTTGGACGAATAGGACGTGTCGTGGTGGAAATAATAACCCCAGTATTCGGAATAATACCTCGAAGCGCCTCAATAATGGTTGTTTTTCCAACGCAGGTTGGACCGACAAAAAGTATCATTTGTCCGTTTTTTGTATTCATCGTTCCGACAATATACCACAAAAAGTTATCCACAGTTTGTCCTTGACCAGTATTAAGGACATGGCTATAATTGTCCCAGACGCGAAATACAGTAGACTCTATTTTTGTTATGAGTTCTACTGCATGAAGCAGTAGTTCTTTCAACAATTCAAAAAGTTTTCCTCCAACATAGACCCCCAGGACCTCCAGCCCGGGGGTCATTTTTTTATAAAAAGTTAGCAAAATGAACCCACCTGCCGCGTTGGCTGCGTCGTGAGTTCGACGCCGTATACAGCATACGCCTTACGAACATCATCGACTTGCCGTCTTGCATTTGGCTCCATTTTCCAAACTTTTATTTTTCTAATGTCCTTGAGGGTGTCTTTTAGACTAGGCTTTCAAAACATATTGTTCAAGCATCGCGTCGAAGTCTCCCTCCCCTCGATGGGCTTTGTGATACATATCTTTTAATTCACGTAGCCGGTCTTCGAGCTCTGTATCCAAAAACTTTTTTGAATTGGTGAGATAGCGAGAATAGTTATATGGACTGACGCCCGCTTTTATTGCTTCCTCTTTATTGCAATTTGCACACAAATACAATAATTTTATTGCCCAAAAAATTGTGCCATGAATCTCTTCTGCCGCAGCGCCCCTTGCCTTCGCCTTAGTAAACTCAACCCAGGCTATCTTCTTTTCCCTTGCCGCAATGGCATCCGCAATGGCAAAGTTTGTCTCATTTTTGGTCTTTTTTATCAGCGGAAAATCATGAACAGCGCCTATTTTCTTGAAAATGACCAAAATATCCTTATTTGGCTTTGTTTCACGGATAAAAATATTATTCGGTGACGGCAACATAGACTCGGAGTAGAAACCTTCCGTCTCCGGCGCATCAAGAATTCCATCAAAAACCACCGTGTTTTTCTCACCAAACAGGTTTTGGGCAAATATAGCCTCATTGGCAGCCTGAGTATCAAAACCCACATCAGTGAAACGCTGTGCGCCTGCTGATTCATGCCCCAAAACACGCCCAATCGCCTTGCGTATGGCTTTTCTGGCTGTCTGGGTATCCTCCCCGATGAATATCTCTATCATATTGGTCGATTTTACCATGAAACCCACTGAGTCTCACAAAAAACGTCTACTTTCGTGATTCTACCCCCCCACTGCGAATTTGATCTCAATCAGGCACCCCAAAAGTACTTCCATTTTTGAATACGGAGCGCTATGTAAAAACAGATCGCACCCCAACGAAAATCTTGCTCAATCATCAATCAAAAATGACTTTTTCATTAAAAACTCCACACAATAAGCAGATATAAAGTGCGGATAATTCTAATGTAATACAACATTATTCGACGCAATAATCGCTACCGTTCGTTGACTTCCTCAAAACGGTAGCACACTATCAATTTGGGACTTTTTAAGGAGTTGGGTATGGCCCTACCGCTCTTTGCTAAACAAGTAGATGCTGATTTCAGCGCACACATCGCCGATTGTGACAGCAGGTTTAAAAAGGTGCCTAAAGACCGGAAGTCGAACCTAGCAAAGTGGGAGCAACTTCTCGCTGCCAGAAAAGTTACGATGGTACAACGTGCGCAAGCGCGTGGCGAGGAATATCTCAATGCACTGATTATTGCAGTTCAAGCGCTAATTAAAGGTGTCCCCTTGGACAGTAAGGATTTTATTCTCAAACAAGTGACCCCCAGCGTTTGCCGATTTTGCTATCGACAACGAGCGGGATATGGGCACCCTTTGTTGCATCATTCACCGACGTCATAGCATCTCGCACGATGATTGTCATTTTTTCTATCACTTTCGGATCATCTTTTATCTCAAAAATCAGCTCGTCGTGTACCTGAAGAATGAGCACTGCTTCCGACGCCATGTCGGCACCCGAGAGCGCGTCATCGACTTTCTTCATCGCCATCTTCACGAAATCTGCTGCGGTGCCCTGCAGCGGCGCGTTCATCGCCATACGCTCCGCCATTGCTTTCATAAATGGAAGCCGTGAACGAAGGTTGGGAAAATATCTCCGTCGTCCCATAATCGTTTCCGTATAGCCCTTTTTGGTTGCCTCCTTTTTTACCTCATCAAAATATGCGGCAATCTTCGGGAATGTCACAAAATATTGATCATAAAATTCCTGTGCTTCCTCCCGTGTTGAGCCCAGATTTGTTTTGAGTGCGTTCACTCCCATACCATAGATAATGCCAAAGTTGATGACCTTTGCGCGACGGCGCATTTCCTTCGTCACATCTTTTGATTGGACACGGAAAACTCGCGATGCAACAGAGGTATGAATGTCCTCTCCCGACTGAAATATTTCTGTTAACCCAGGATCTCCTGAAAGCATTGCTAGTACGCGCATCTCAATTTGAGAGTAATCGAACGCAATCAATAGATGCTGCGGTGGGGCGATAAATGCATCACGAATGACTGCCCCAAGCCCCTCGCGCACAGGAATATTTTGAATATTTGGGTTCGATGATGAAAACCGTCCCGTTGTTGTACCGTCTTGATGAAGGGTCGCATGAAGTCTGTTGTGCTTGTCGACCAACAACGGGATATTGTCGATGTAGGTGGAGAGCAGTTTCTGCAGTTCCCGATAGGAAAGTATTGACGCAATGATAGGATGCGCGTCTTTCATTTTTTCGAGTTCAGACTCGCGTGTACTCCGTGCTCCACCCGCAGTTTTTTTGAGCCCTTTCGCGGTGAGCTGCATTTTATCAAAAAGAATGACGCCAAGCTGTTTTGGGGAATTAATATTAAATTCCTCTCCCGCCTCTTTATAGATGGCCTTTTCCGCAACCGTAAGCTTTTGATGGTAGTCGAGTGATAGTTTTTTGAGATAGTCGATATCGATAAGTGCCCCATGCTCCTGCGCACGTGCGAGAATGGAAATAAGCGGGAGCTCTATGTCCTCATAAATATGAAGCAGTCCCTGCTTGGAGAGTTCTTCAATGATTTTCTTGTGCGCTATCGCAAGTTCGACCTCCCCTGTGTGGTCCTTGATCTCCTCTATTCCGGGAGTAGTGAGGTCTGAATTGAGTATCCATAAACCTATCGCTGTCTTCCGAAGTAATTCTTGATCGTACACCTCCTCCTTTGCAAAAAACGTCGCATCATCCTTTTTCTCTTTCTTTTTACCATTTACCATCACCACCTCTGCATCTCCCCCTTTCGATAAGAGCAATTTCACGCGCGCACCAAGTGTTTTAAATTCGAGTTGATTAAATAATGTAATCGCACTGTCCGCGGTAAATGTTTCCGGCCATGTCTTTTTTGGAAGCATAAAGACAATGGGTGCGTCACGGCGGATTGTCGCCAGCATTTTTGAAAAATGTGCGTCCTCTTCACCTGCTATTAAAAGCTCCACAATTCGTGGTTTGATTCCTGTATCAATAACCGCCTGTTTGTTTTTTTTGAGTGCCTTATATATTCCTTCGATAGACCCAAATTTTTGCATTAATTCGCTTCCCGTCTTTTCACCGATACCTGCAATGCCGATGATGTTATCGGAGGGATCACCGCGAAGTCCCTTGTAATCAGGAAGGAGGAGTGGGTAAAATCCAAAGCGCTCCATCACCTTCTCTTCGTCGTACACCACAGTATCGTTGATGCCCTTCCGAAGGGTATAGACACGAACACGTTTTCCCGAAACAAGCTGGAGCGTATCCATATCGCCGGTCACGATAAGAATTTCGAGATCTTTTTCTTTTTTTAATTGCTCAACGATTGTCCCGAGCATGTCATCCGCCTCAAATCCAGGTTTGTCGTAAATCGGAATATGAAATGCCGTGAAAATATCGCGACTACGCTCAAGCTGCTGCTTGAGTTCTTCGTCGGCTTTTACCCTTCCTGCTTTATAGTCTTTGTATTCTTTGTGGCGAAACGTCGGCCCAGGAAGGTCGTAGCACGCCGCCATATAGTCGGGAGAGAATTCTTGGATGCTTCTTATGAGCATCGTCGAGAGTCCGTAAAGCCCACCCGTCGGCTCTCCCGCCAATGTCTTAAAATCCGGAAGTGCGTGATATGCCCGATGCACAATTGCATGCGCATCAAAAAGCACAAGTCGTTTTGCATGAGTTTTTGTAACCATCCCCACATCATATCAGTCCTCGCCGAGAGAGTACAAAAATCCTTAAAAATGCTTCTCTTTTGTGCCACCAGCAATAAATCCTCCCTGCTGTAACCCCCATAAATGTGCGTACATTCCTTTTTGTTTCAGTAATTCCTCATGACTTCCATCTTCGATGATGCGCCCCTTATCCATAACAATGATGCGGTCCATTGAGCGAATGGTGGAGAGTCGATGTGCAATAACAAGTGTTGTGCGTCCATTCATAAGAGTGGAGAGTGCCTCCTGAATATGTCGCTCAGACTCCGAATCAAGAGAGGATGTTGCTTCATCAAGTACGATAATCGGGGCATTCCGAAGAAATGCGCGTGCGAGCGCGACGCGCTGACGCTCACCTCCGGAAAGCTTGATCCCACGCTCTCCGACTAATGTTTCGTACTTCGCAGGAAGGTGTTCAATAAACTCATGGCAATGAGCGAGTTCTGCTGCGGATTGAAAGTTTGCGGACGGAAACTCCATCAATCAAAATATCTCCTTCCGTTGAATCATAAAAACGAAAGAGTAACTTCACTATCGTCGACTTGCCCGCACCGGATGGTCCGACAAGTGCGACACGCTCCCCGGACTTAATCGTCGTCGCAAAATCAATGACCGTTTCCTCCTTCTGATAACCAAAGCTCACGTGATCGAATTGAATTACTCCCTCCACGTGTTCGATTTTTTCCGCCTCATCAGTTTCGATGATTTCGTGCGGGGCGAGCATAATTTCAGCCATTTCCTTTGCATCTGCGAATGTTTCGTAGATATCTCGAATAATTCTACTAAAAGACCAAAGTTGATTTGAGAGACGGATGATATACGCCTGCACAAGAACGAATAACCCGATAGAAAATTCCCCCTTCACCCAAAGCCCGACACCAACATAGAAGACGGCAAATTCAACGAGAACAACAAAAAAACCTTGGATACTCTCCATGGATTCTCCCAGATTCCACCTGAAGCGCGACATGCGCATTTGGATGTTCACTTCATTCTGATATCGAGATTTTTCAATAGCGTGCGAGCCGTGTGCATCAACCGTTGGCTGGTTGGTGATGATATCCGCGAGCACCCCAGCGGTCTTTGAGTCTTGTGCGGCGCTTGCAATGTCATATTTTAATTTCCAATGGCCAAAGGCATAGTTACTCGAAATAAATATGAATGCCCAAACAAGCACGATGAGTGCCATAATTGGTCGCTCGCGAAACAATATCCATGCAACCCCAATCACCTGAATAATAATCGGAATAATGTCAAAAATGATTCGGTCCGCGAGTCGATCATATGCATTGGCGAATCTATTTACTCGCTGGACGAGGGTGCCAGTAAACGTTCCCGTAAAAAACCGCTGAGAGTGGTCAATGAGGTAAGCAAAGGCGCGCGACCGTAAACTTGCCGTCATGCTCGATGCAAGGTAATTATTTCCAAAACTCGTAATGCGGCGAGTAACAAAAATAGTAATATTGAGTCCAAATATCACAAGAATCGTATTGCGCAGTAATATTGCATTACCAGTGGCATCACCCCCGCTCGATAATACATCAAAGAAATTTTTGTAATAGAGCGGAATGATAATCAAAAGAATGCTCGAAAAAATTGTTGCCGAAATTACCGCGATGATACTTAGGGGAAATTTCCGCAGTGACTCATAAAAAAGCCTCAACACATCACGTGCTTGAATGTTCTGTTCTTTCTGCGCAAAAAAAATAACATCTTTCGCGCCGAGTACCTTCCGCATAAATCGGTCGAACCATTTTGAGGGAATTTCTTCAAGGTTTTTATTTGAAAAATCTCTTCTCATACCGTTATACCGCGAGTCGTTTCGTCGACCACGCGAAAAGTTATTGTCTTCGCATCAACAGGATATTGTCCCAAGAGTTTTTCCGGCCACTCCACAAGAATAAGATTAGTGGGCTCTGCGAGTATCGCTTTCCATCCAAGAGGACGGAGTTCTTCCTCCGACTCGATTCGGTACGCATCAACATGCACCAGTCGACGGAATGGACCATGTCCCGAAATATCGTAAAACCGCGCGATTACAAATGTCGGAGACGGCACCGACTCGGAAATTCCGAGCGCTCGCGCAAAAAACTGCGTAAAAGTCGTCTTCCCTGCACCAAGCTCGCCTGAAAGTCCGAGAACTGTCGCATGCAACTTCGGTGAAGATTCAGCTATTGAGATAGTTGCCTCAAGAATCTCCTTGGTGGCAATCTCCATATCACCCATATTTTTAATGAGTTTTTCCATATTCTTATTCTCTCACAAAAAGCCCCCAAACGTGAGGGCTCTTTCGCAAAAATGGTTAGGCCTTGATCGGCGTTTCTTCTGACGTAGGCAACATGCGTGCTAGCCGGACATTGTCATCCTCATCACCACTACTGGCAATTTCCTCTTTTCTTCGGTCGTAATATTCTCGTCCTTTTCGAATTCCAATAATAGCGAGCACAATGACCATGATGTAGAGTAGCCAGCCCCAGAGCGAGCTAGGAAGAAATCCGATGCCACCACCATTTCCACTTGCCGCAACCTGCTGCTCTGGCGTGGGGGTCTCGGTGCCGACTTCACCCGAATCCACAACATGTGCTCCGGTTGCATTTTGATATCGCAACGTCGCATGAACATCAGGAAACCCCCCTGCGCTTCCTGTGGTCATTCCAAGAATACTCATCGTCCTCGTGGAGCCCTCCTCAAGCCTGCCGATGGGCAATATATAGGTGCGCTCTCCACTACCAGTTCCCTCCTGTAGCAATAGTTCATTGTTGGTGTTGTCACCGATATACACCACATCGCTTGGCAACACGATCAAGAGCATTGCATCAGAGGCAACAGACGGTTCGCGGTAATGATACGCAATACGATACTCAACGGGAGAATGCGCCGGCACGTCTGTCGATCCCACTTTTTCAATAACCACATTACTCTTTGAGCCGCCCATTAAGGTGTTCCAAATAGAGGTTATCGGCCCTGAAGCTTCGGCAACGCTCGCGGTTTGTGTCGATTGAGTAGTGTTTGAACCGCTCGTCGCACCAGTTGACGCCGGTTTTTTGCTAAATAATCCAAAGAAATCACCGGGGCGATTAGCGGTTGAAGATCCGGGTAGACCATTGGATGAACCGGCGGCGCTTGCACCACTCGATGTGGTTGGGCGGGCAGTATTATCCCCCCCGTATGGAGATGATGGTAATACTTGACTTATCGGAGCCTCAGAAGGAGGAGGTGTTCCTTTCGTAGAAAACATACGGGCTGTGCCATAGACACGCCCGACGCTATTTTCTGCGACAATACGATAAAAATATGTTGTCCCAGGAGTCAGATTGGTGAGTGCACTGTCAAAGTAGCCAGAGTTTGCAGGAACCGTCTTTGCAATAGTTCGGTTTTCGAGCTGCTGCATCTGCCCCCATTCAAACCATGCTTTCGTTGCCTTATCTCCGTGAGGACTGACGTAACCCTCGAGTATTGCTGTCGTCTCAGCGATTGTCTTTGGGTCCTTCGTCTCAATAATAACAAGCTCGGGCGGTGTGGGAGGAAGCGCCATTGTTGTAAAATATACGGTTTGACCAAAATCCTTCCCCCGACTATTTTCTGCAACTTGCCGATAAAAATACTGTGTTTTCGGTGCAAGCCCAATAATATCGGCCGTATCATTTACCATCACATTACGATTCGAGCCTGATGCCCTCACGCGTTTCGTTTCATAAAGAGTATTATTTTGTCCGGAAATACCCCACTCAAACCACTGGATGGTATCGGTCATTTCGTTAGGATTCACTTGCCCATTCAGTTTGGCACTCTTTTCGGTGACAAAAGTCGCCGCTTTTGTAATCGCAATTGGCGCAGACTGATAAGCGAGCGCAAAGGTGCTCGGAATTGCCGTGAAAAACACGACAGCAAGAAGAAATATGATTATCTCTTTCGTCTTATTCATGAAGCCACTATACACCATTATCAATAATTTGTCAACCATAAAAATATATTCTTGTTGAGCCAAGAAAGACAGAGTACAATAGTATTCATGACATTTACCCAAGACCCAAAGCAAACAAAAGCATACAGCGATATGCGAGAAAATGAGGCCGAGGGGCTCGCAAAAATTCTTTCCGAGCGTTACGACCTTCCTTATGTAGACCTTTCACGTGTCATTATTAATAATGGCGCCGCACGCCTCATTTCGGAAGAAACAGCGCGGAAAGCGAAACTCATCGTCTATGGAGTAGACAAACACAACGTTAATCTCGCCGTGCTCACTCCGAATATTGAGGGTGTTGCCCAAGTATTGGATGAACTCACTCGTCAAGGCTACACTTCTACGATGTCGATTGCATCAGAATTTGGCATCGCGCGAGCGTGGGAGATATACAAAGAAGTTTCCCATGCAAAGGCTGAAACAGCGGGGATCATGTCTGTTTCGAATGAAACAATGCAAAAGTACGTCTCATCAATCAAGACGATTTCTGATGTCCGCGCCGTCGTAGAGGGCGCCACGGCATCCGGAGATGTGCACTCACTTTCCACTGTCGTTGAAATCATCTTGGGTGGTGCAGTTGCAACGAACGTATCCGACGTACACATTGAACCCGAAAAAGAGACTGTACGCGTACGCTATCGCCTTGATGGTATTCTTCAAGACGTCGTTGAAATTACTCACGCGAGTTACAAGAAGGTATTGGCACGCATCAAACTCCTAGCGGGAGTAAAGCTCAATATCGTCCATGAGGCCCAAGATGGTCGTTTCACTATTAAGATTAGCGGTATTGATGTCGAAGTGCGTACATCGATACTTCCCGCCGCATATGCTGAATCAGTCGTCATGCGTATTTTGAATCCTAATTCAATTTCTGTCCCACTTGAAGAGCTTGGGATGGACGAATATTTCTACGCAATCATGATGGAACAGATAGGAAAACCAAACGGATTGATACTCACGACTGGACCGACTGGCTCCGGAAAAACGACGACACTTTATGCCTGTCTCAAAAAACTCCGTAACCCTCAGGTCAAGATTATAACCATTGAAGACCCTATTGAATACCACCTCGATGGCATTTCACAGACACAAATAGACCACGACCAAGGATATGACTTCTCTCACGGTCTTCGCGCCGCCGTACGCCAAGACCCTGATGTCATCATGGTTGGTGAGATCCGAGATGAAGAAACCGCATCCGTCGCCATCGACTCCGCGCTGACCGGTCACCTTGTCTTTTCAACCCTGCACACCAACAATGCCGCAGGTGCTATTCCCCGTCTCATTGATATCGGCGTCAATCCAAAGATCATAAGCTCCGCACTCAACATCGCCATTGGACAGCGCCTTGTCCGCCGATTGTGTGTTCACTGCAAAGAAGAATACGTCCTTGAGGGAAAGGAACTCGACGCCCTTAATCGGGAATTTCCGGAAATCAAAAAATATCGCCCAAAAGTCGAATTTCCAGAACATCTTTGGCAACCGAAGGGTTGTGAGAAATGCTCCTTTACTGGGTTCAAGGGTCGAGTTTCCATTTACGAGGGAATCCTCATGGACCGTGCAATCGAAGAAATACTCAGAGAAAACCCGAGTGAACGCGAAATAAAGGAAGCATCTAAGCCACAAGGGCTTCTCGATATGCGCCAAGACGGTATGGTGAAATGCATTACGGGAATGACGTCACTCTCGGAAATCGAGCGCGCCGTCGGTCTCGATGAGAGCCGATAGTCAACAGGGAATTGATTGGCAATCATTTGGATGATGTTCGAGGCAATAAAGATGCGATGTCCGGATAGGCAGATGAGTAATATGTTCACCGAACTTGTATCACAGTAAACGAAAATATTCTGCAAATTTTTACCAACCAATAAAATAACCGCGTAAAGCGGTTATTTTATCATCTCATTATCTTGCCGATTGGATTAAGAGAAGGGTGGCCCGTCGCGCTTTATAAACCCGCCCTCAATCCAACATACAAAATTGATACTTCAGCACATTACCCTTCAAATAACTACTTTAATCAAAGTTGAAAAAAGTTAAATGCATTCCTAAGGTGTCCGCCAGCACGTGCGCACGGGGCGACAACCAGTGGGTCCTCGGATATGAATCATGGAAGCCTGTGGGGCCTTAATTATTTGAAGGGTGACATGTTCAAGCTCTTATTTGTCACTCTGGACTCGTGAGAAGATCGTTACTTAATCAGTATATCACAATTAGTTTCTTTTGTCAAGAAACCGAACTGCATAAAGTTAAACTCTTTCTTTTTGGGGAAGAGCCGAACTTGTGGCATACTGAGAAAGAAATTGGCAATTCGTCTTACGCGTGAATAGCCAACTTCTGAACTAAGGGTAGCGTAGCACAACCATAATTATTGTCAAGAAAGAAGTACTCATTTTATAAAATCCCCTTTGTTTGCAACACATCATGTCATAATAATGAGGAAGGAAAAGACCCAAAAAATATGAAAAAAAATAATGAATCATCTGAAGGCAACGGACAATCTTCCCATAAAGAGGCCTTATTCTTAGACCAAAAATTGCGCCCAGAAGCGTGGGCTGATTATGTCGGACAAACACACATCAAACAAAATTTGGAAATTCTTTTGTCTGCCGCAAAGGAACGTGCCCATCCACCGGAGCACCTTCTTTTCTATGGTCCTCCTGGGCTCGGAAAAACGACACTCGCACATCTCATCGCCAAAGAGACCAGTGCTCAGATGAAGATCACCTCCGGTCCCGCCATAGAAAAAGTGGGAATCATCATCGGCAAAGGTCCTTCCGCGCGCACCATCCAACTTGAACTCCCCCCTTTCACTCTTATCGCCGCAACCACGCGTATCGCACTCCTCTCAGCACCACTCCGCTCACGCTTCTCTGGTGGAGTATTTCGCCTCGAATTTTATACGGAAGAAGAAATCGAGGAAATCGTCACCCGTTCCTCAAAAATTCTCGGGGTCCCCTTAGAAAAGGGCGCGGGAAAAGAAATATCCACGCGTAGTCGCTTCACACCCCGCACTGCCAACTATTTTCTGAAACGTGCACGTGATTTTGCGCAGGTCAATAAAACAGGTCTGGATGTGCATGCAGTCAAAGAAGCCCTCCGATTACTTGAGATAGATGAAATAGGTCTCAACCAGCCGGATCGGCACATGCTCACCGTCCTTATCGAAAAATTTGGCGGGCGCCCTGTTGGACTCGGCACAATCGCCGCTGCGACAAGTGAGGAGGAGGCGACCATCGAAGAAGTCTACGAGCCCTACTTACTCAAACTTGGACTATTAGAGCGTACTCCCCGTGGTAGAATTCCAACAAAAAAAGCATATGAACACTTAGGGTTTGACTATCCGAAGGATGCTCAGGAAAAATTACTGTAATTACTCATTATCATCAACATTATGTCAGGACATAGTAAGTGGGCGCAGATTAAGAGACAGAAAGGTGTCGAGGATTCAAAGAAGTCGAAAGTATTCGGCAAACTAGGAAGTCTTATTGCTACTGAATCTCGCAAGGCGGGGGGTGATATCAATTCACCGGGACTCCGCATGCTCATCGAAAAAGCAAAGAAAGAAAACATGCCGAAGGACACTATCGATCGTGCGGTAAAAAAGGGTTTGGGAAACGAAGCGGAAACTATGGAATCACTCACGTACGAAGGTTATGGTCCTGGCGGTTGCGCACTTATGATCGAAGCATTCACGGGTAATCGCAACAAAGCCGCACAGGAGATCAAACACATCCTCACGAGGAGTGGTGGCTCACTTGCTGCACAGGGTGCTGCCGCATGGGCCTTCACCAAAACTGAAGAGGGATGGGTGCCCAATGCTACCATTCCCCTCTCTGATGAAGACGGTGCGGTACTCTCGACTATTATTGAAGACCTCGAGAACAATGATGAGGTACAGGAAGTATTTACGAATGCAGACTAGCCACTTATACAATAAAAACAAACCCGACATAGCTGTCGGGTTTATTTTTATTATTTAAAGTATTTGGGCGAATATAAAAAGACCCACACAAGTGTGGGCCTTTTATTAATCAGAATCTGATTGAATACTTTTGTATCAGAATCAGATTCCGATAGTGTTAGTATATGCCTCCGTAAAATTAATACCAGCGTATTCTATGGTTGCAATACAATATCTATAGATCGTCAAACAATAGTTGAATTTACTGAGATGGTACAATAGAAAAATGAAAGTACTCGCAATTGATCCCGGTTTCGGAAGGTGTGGAGTTTCCATTCTTGAGGGTACGGGAAGTGAGCCAAGCCTTCTCTATTCTGCTTGTATTGAAACAAAACCCAAGAGTAATTTTCCTGACCGACTACTTGCCGTAGCAAATGAAGTCATCCGCCTCATAGAAACATATACCCCAGATACTATTTCTATCGAAGAAATCTATTTCACCAACAGGCCACGGTCGTGCAACAAAGGATGAGGTTATCAAGATGGTGGAAAAACTCGTCGAACTCCCAACAAAAAAAATGCTCGATGATGAATACGACGCCATTGCCCTCGGCATCACCGCCCTCGCCCACGCAAGATACACAGAGTCACGAAAATCATAATTTCTACCAGCCCAATCGAGTATTTTCTTCTATTAAAAAGACACCCAAAAGATAATTGGCAAACTAAATATTAAACTTCGTCTCCTTGAAAGCGAACTATTGCTTTTTTAGTGGCCACACAGCTTCAGACAAACACCTCCTTCTTTAGCGAGGGGTTACTTCTTTTGAAAGGACTCTCGCAGGGCAATCGGCTTGGTCTCCATTCTTATGGAGCGATTGACCGAGAGTGCTGGCGGGCTCCGCAGGAGAGCCCGACCAGGTGCCTTTCAAAAGAAGTAACCCTGAGCGGCTCATTTATCCACAGCTTTCTGCCCCCCCTTGCACAAAAACCTCCAATTATGATACATAATGAAATAACCCTAACGGGGGTGGTCGGTATATTAATAATACACATAATTTATAGTTTAAAATGAGTGATGATTTTCTCGCAGGAGGGATTCTTCCCAGTGATGATGTTCTCGTCGGGATTGATGACCAAAACACGAAGAGCAGTGATGATTACCTCGATGACCCGCTCGATACACCAATAGATGAGCTTGATATCCCCCTTGGACTTCTTGATGATGACGATGATGAGATGGAGGATGAATAACTGAAATAAAAACAAACACTCGCCCGATATGGGCGAGTGTTTGTTTTTATTTCCTACTCGACAACAACAGACACAAAGCGGATTGCACCCGCAGAGAGCAGTCTACGAAATTCAGTCTTCGACTCTACGATGTGTTCCGAAACAAGTATATCAATAAGGAGTGCACCCTTCTTTGTTTTTACCACGGGAATATCCTCTGGCATTTCTTTGTTAGAAAACGTATTCACAAATTGTTCCCGCGCACTCTCTCCCTCTTTCTTTCCATGATAGATTTCAACAATCTGTTGGGCGAGATCCATCTTCACCTCCTTGGGGTGTAATTTCCCCTTCTCAAGACCGACAACAATCTTTTCCACTTCACTCATCGGAGTGAATGTACAAAGTTCATAATAATTTGAAAGCAGGCTGTCTGGAACAGACATCACTTTTCCAAACATATCATTCGGTGTATCAGTAATTGCTATATAATTATCAAGCGATTTAGACATCTTCTCTTTACCATCTAGACCAAGCAGAAGCTCAAACGAAAGTACTGACTGCATATTTTTCATATTATTGGCCTTCATGATGTCACGCCCAATCAGCATATTGAACGTCTGGTCAGTTCCACCGACTTCAAGATCGCAACTTCCGTAAATCAGTGCGAGTGCATATGAATCAATACCCTGAAGAACTGGGTACATGACTTCGTGCATATATAACTCAGTATTATTTTTTAATCGCTCTTGAAACATGTCACGTCCAAGCAGTCGACTGTGTGTGATATGCTTCAGTGTCCAAAGCAATCCACGAAGCGTTATGTCGTGAATATTCTCTTTGTGTAACCGCGCGACCTGCATGCGCGTGCTGCGAAAGACTTCAGCCTTCCATGCGAGTGTTCCCGACGGAACAGGAAAGGTTGCCTTCTTTCCATCAAGTACAACGTTCATTTCTACTTTTGTGTCGAGGTTCGGGGCAATGTCAGAAATATTATAAAACCAATCAGAATTTCGAATCCAGGAAAACACTTTCTCATCCAGTGAAAGAATCTTGTCTATCTGCTCCAGATAAGTCTTCATGTTTGCATCAATCGCGGCTTGCTCAATTTCCGGACGTGCCTTATTCTTGCCTGTGGGGTCTCCAATTTGTGCAGTAAAATCTCCAATCAAAAAAATGACTTTTACACCGAGGTCTTGCATCTGGCGCAGTTTACGAAGGACCACAGCATGACCAAGGTGGATGTCTGGCCTTGTAGGATCAACACCAAATTTGACCACAACATCTTCTGTGCTCGTTCCAGTTGCTTTGGCAATGAGTTTTTTTCTGAATGCATCCTCAGGGTCGACAAAAGTCCCGACACCACGAGTGAGAATATCGTCAACAATCTCCTCAATTTCATTTATGCTTGGTTTTGTGGTCATAGAACAAATCCTAACACAGCACCGTATCTTTGTCTTTTCCCGCTCAATTTTATGTTAAACTATCTACTATCATGAGAAAACGTCCTAAACACAAGGGAGGAATCCTCTATTGGCTTCAACTACTCACCGTCATCGGGCTTATTGCGAGCATTTTTCTTGTGAGTGGTTTTCTCCTTTGGGCCGCAACTATAAAAATTCCTGATTTTTCTCTCTTTGAAACACGAAAAGTCTCCCAATCCACCAAAATCTACGACAGAACCGGAACAATTCTCCTTTATGATGTCCACAAGGATATTCGGCGCACAATTGTCCCTTTTGAAGAAATAAGTATCTTTATAAAAAATGCGAGCGTCGCTATCGAGGACGAGCAATTCTATCAGCATATTGGGATTGAACCGAAAGCTATTCTTCGGGCAGTACTCGTCAACCTACACCTACGCGCAGGATATCCTGGACAAGGAGGCTCAACAATCACTCAGCAGGTCATAAAAAATGCACTCCTTACCAACGAGCGTACTATTACCAGAAAAATTACGGAGTGGATACTTGCAATCAAGCTCGAGCGGGAAATGACAAAAGAGCAGATTCTCACACTCTATTTGAACGAGGCACCCTACGGAGGAAATATTTACGGTGTTGAAGAGGCGAGTATGTCATTTTTCGGGAAGCACGCAAGCGATATTACCCTCGCTGAAGCAACATATCTCGCTGCTCTCCCCCAATCACCAACGCGCTATTCCCCGTATGGAAACAATATTTCTCTACTTGAAGACAGAAAAAATGTTGTTCTACAAAAAATGAAGAATCTCGGTTCAATTTCCTCAGAGGAATATGATGCGGCAATGGCTGAGCAAGTCCATTTTATCCCCCAACAAGAGCAAGGTATTAAGGCTCCGCACTTTGTAATGCTCGTGAAAGAAAAACTTGCGGAAATGTATGGAGAAGAGTCACTGAACGAAGATGGATTACGTGTCATCACTACTATTGATATGGACCTGCAGACAAAAGCGGAAGCTATTGTGAGTAAATATGCTGCGGATAACGAGAAAAAGTTCAATGCATCAAATGCGGCACTCGTCGCAATCGACCCAAAGACCGGTCAAATTCTCGCTTTGGTTGGCTCTCGCGATTATTTCGATATCGCTCATGAAGGAAATTTCAATGTCGCACTTGCAAAAAGACAACCCGGTTCCGCATTTAAACCCTTTGTTTATGGAGCTGGATTTGAGGCGGGGTATACTCCTGACACAGTACTCTTTGATGTACCAACACAATTTTCCACTCGTTGCGATGCTGATGGTAATCCCTTATATGGCTTAGATAAATCCGTATGTTACATGCCGGGAAACTATGATCATGTCTACCGAGGACCAATGTCTATTCGCGATGCCCTTTCGCAATCAGTAAATGTTCCTGCAGTTAAAATGCTTTATCTCGTTGGACTTGACCATGCAATTGATTTTGCAAAACGCCTAGGAATCACGTCTCTTGTCAATAAAGAGCGTTACGGACTGACTCTTGTCCTCGGAGGAGGAGAAGTCTCTCTTCTTGATATCACCAGTGCCTATGGCGTATTTGCTAATGATGGAAAAAGACTCCCATATACGAGCATCATCAGTGTCGAGGATACAAATAAGAACATCGAATTTTCCTATGCAACGACCAGTACTCAAGTTATCGACCCAGAAATAGCAAGAAAAATGTCAGATGTCCTTTCCGATAATAAAGCCCGTACACCTGCATTTGGTGCTGAATCCTACCTCAATTTTCCAGACCATGCTGTAGCCGTCAAAACAGGAACAACAAACGACTACCGTGATGCATGGATTATTGGTTATACGCCATCACTTGTTGTTGGAGCTTGGGCGGGAAACAACGACAATAGCTCCATGGAGAAAAAAGTCGCCGGCTTTATTATTGCACCTCTTTGGAACGCATTTTTTTCTGAGGCCTTCAAGACTTACTCCTCCGAACCGTTTCCTGCTCCACAACCAATATCTCCGACACTGAAACCAGCCCTCCGAGGGTTGTGGTACGGGGGGGATATTTATAAAGTCGACAAGATATCGGGAATGTTTGCAACAGAATTCACTCCTGTTGAATCAATAGAGGAACGCGTAATACCCAATCCTCATGATATTTTGTATTGGGTAAACAAAAATGACCCCGCTGGACCCGCACCAACAAACCCCTATGAAGACTCTCAATTTTTATTATGGGAAATTCCTGCGCAACATTGGATCGCACAAAATGGCATTCCATCAAATGCGTGGTCTTCGATGCCGAGCGGATTTGATAGTATTCATAAACCGGAATTTGCACCCATCATTTCAATTATTGATCCAAATACATTATCTTCCGCCTATAAACGCGACCAAAAAGTCATTATCAACACCCAGATTACCTCAACCTACACGATAAGCAGGGTGGATTTTAATATAAATGGTTCCTTCTTGGGTACGGTATCATCACTACCATATTCATTCGCCTTTATCCCAGAAAATCTCCCATCTATCAGGGATAACAATGAACTCCGTGTCGTTGCATACGACATTCTCGGAAACAAATCTGAACAGATTGTTCAATTCGCCGTCACCCCATAAATATCAGCGAATATCAAAAATATCAGTTCTCCCGCTTTCATTTATTTTTTTAAGGATTGTCTCTTTGTGCAGAAACAATTCGTTTTTCACAATAGTTGATGCTTTCACTATGATGACATTTTTCACCACGGATATATCTTTTTCATTTAAATTTACCCCTGTTTGATCTTTTATTATAAACAAAAGCGAAGAACGTTTCTCATCTTCATGAGTCAGTTTATTTGCATATTTCTCAAGATATTCTTTTATGCTCGATAACTGCATATTCTTTTTTTAAAAAAACTTCACAATTTGGATAGATTTTAGTTTTTTAGAGTCTGAAGTGTTTAAAAAGCTGTATGAGGTATAGAGCTTTCAAATCTTTCGGTGATAAAAAACTAAAAGGAGCAAAATTTGGAGTTTTTTAGCCTTTCATGGGCATGACCAAGTATTGAAATGTATTGTCCCCCACCCCTTTTATGACCAATGCCTTCGTATTTCCACTCGCAGAAAATGAAACACTATCAGTATTCAAATATGACAGCACATCGGAAATAAAACGTTGATTTAAAAGGAAATCTACATCATCTCCTTTGAGGGTTGCGTCAATTTGATGAGTTGTTTCTCCAATATCATCATTGCGTGACTCAATTTCTATCATTTTTTCACTCGGATAAATTTTGAGTCTCACTTGTTGGAGTTTTCCTGAAAATACAGTGGTCAGCTTGAGTCTATCGATAATATCCTGTCGTAACATTATCGCTTCAGTCAGGAATTGTTTCGGGATGATCTGTTTATAATCAGGAAACATACCATCCACGAGACGGGAGGTAATATGCATATGTTCAGTATGAAATGAAATCTGATTTTTTGTTGAGAAAATTTTTACATTCCCTTCAATATTCTCGAGTGCACGAACAATTTCTAAAACATTCTTTCCTGGTATTAATAAAGAGAGTGGCTCTGTTATTTTCTTAAGCGGTACTCGCTTCTCCGCAAGCCGAGAAGAATCAGATGCAACCATAATTAAAGACTTCTCATCTGTGTAACAATAAATACTTGCGAACTCCGGTTTAATATCTGTTGTTGCGACAGAGTATCCAGTGGCGTGAAATGCCCCTAGGAGCGAATGAATGTCGATTTCGAGCTCCGTACCCTTTGTGATGAAAGGAAGCGTTGGGAAGTCCTCGTAGCCGTATCCTTTGATAAGTGTGGAGTAGGACGCGCCGGTAATAGTAAGGTGTTCTCCAACTTGTTCTATGGTGACATTTTTTTCATTAGGGAGATTTGAAAGAAAATTTCCTAATATATCTGCCGGAATAGCAATGACCCCTTCTTTTTCAACGCGTGCCGGTAATTCAATTTCAATACCGAGATCAAGATTTGTTGCTCTTATTTTTAATACCTTTTCAGCGGCAATAAAAAGCACATAGCGCAATACCGGTAATGAAAGTTGTTTGCCAGTGAAACGCTCGGCAGTGAGCAGTGCATCTTTTAAATTTAGTTTTACACACTCTACTTTCATATTGATATATATAAATACTAATTATATTAATTACGCCTGTGGATATGTGTATAACTGTTCATCTATCTATATCCTTCAAAGTAAAAACTCGATTTGAGAAAATGATGAACTGTTGGCATTGATGGAGTTATACACACCCTCATCAATTTTATTTCTCACTGTCCCCATTTCAAACAATCTCTATCCCAAAGTTTTCCCCACTTTTTCTATTGCTATACCTGACATCTCCACAGACTTATCCTCAGTGCTCATTAAAATAATGCTCGTATCTGTTCGATTTCCTGCATCAATAAAGAGTCTGTTTTGATATCTACTTTTATTTTTTCACACGAGTGAATGACTGTGGTGTGATCTCGTCCTCCTAATTTTTGTCCGATGAGTGGATAGGAAATATTAAAATCCTGACGCAATATATACATGAGCACTTGGCGTGGCTTCACAACCTCCTTCCTTCTTGTTTTTTCAAAAATAAACCGCTCATCAATGTTATAGAATGACGTTACTGTTTTTACAATATCCTTAATTGACACCGGTTTTGTTGGTTTTGCATTGTTTTTGATGAGTGTTTTTATCTCATTCAAAGAAAGTGGCTTATTCTTTAATTGAGACTGGCATATCACGAGATTAAGGGTTCCTTCGAGTTCACGAATACTCGCCTGTATTGTTTCGGCAACATATTGAACGATTTCATCAGGGACGATAACTTGCTGCTGTTTTAATTTTTCTTGAAGAATGGCGAGTCGAGATTCATACTCCGGCATTGTTATTTCAACAATCATCCCAGACCCAAATCGTGATTTGAGGCGATCCTCAAGACCATTGATGTAGTTCGGGTGTTTATCAGATGAAAAAATAATTTGTTTATTGTTTTCATACAACGCATTGTAAAGATGAAATAATTCTTCCTGAGTTTTTTCTTTTCCAACAAGAAATTGAATATCATCCATAATAAGCACATCATACTTTCGGTACTTATCTTTGAATTCGTTGACGCGATTATTTTGCAAAGAAGTAACATAATCGGTGGAAAATTTTTCAGAACTTACATATTGAACACGTTTTCCAGGATTTTGTTTTTTTATTCCATTTCCTATTGATTGAGTGAGGTGTGTTTTTCCAAAACCGGTCGACCCGTAGATAAAAAGAGGGTTGTACATGATGCCGGGCTTCTTGAGTACTGCTTGTGCGGCAGCGTACGCGAGCTCATTGAATGGGCCAATAACAAAAGAATCGAATGTATAGCGAGGATTAAGGCCATCTTCCTTCCCAACATAGGTGTCTTGGAGGGGTAATTCTCCTATGAACGGAGAAAAAGAATCCTTTTTGACTACATGTTCACCTTTGTCACCTGTATCTTCTTTCGCAATGACGTATTCGACATTTTTTACATCTGGAGACACGTTGCGCAATACACGAATGATATTGAGATGATATTTGTTTGAGAGCCAGTCGCGAACAAACTCATTTTGTACGCCGACATATACGGTTCCGGCATCCTGTTTTGTTATGCGTGTGTTCTTAAACCATGTACTAAAATTTGCTTTGGAAACCTCAAGTTCTATATCAACCAATGCCTTACCCCAGAGTTCTTTGTTGTCCATAAAAAAATCAGGTCCCGTTAGAAATTAATAATGCATGCTGTACCAAGGGGTACATTTTTCATCGAGTTATTTTCCGCGCTACGGGTGTAAAAAAATCTAACGGGACACTCGTGCTACTCCAATAACGTATGAAGCATTATAGCGAAGAACTGCGATTGAACGAAAAGCACGAAACTGTTTACAACTTGTGTATAAGCTGTGGACAAAATTTTTCAGAAAGAATTTTTTTATTAGTGTCAAAAAAATATTTATAACAAAATTATCAAACATATGCTGCAAACAATACAACACATTGTTGAGAGAGACAACCTTGAATGATTGGGATATTTATTTTATACTCCTCTGCATGTCAGTCACATATCAGCCAAAGAAGAAAAAGAGGAGAACCACCCATGGCTTTCTCGCGCGCACCAAAACTGCCAGCGGTAGAAACGTGATCAAGCGAAGAATTCAAAAAGGGCGCAAACGCGTAGCTATTTAGCCGCTTTATCATTCGGGATATGCTGCCAAAAACGCAAAAGCTCACCCGAGTATTGTTTCCTAAGCACACGGAACCCAAAAAAACATGGGTCGGTGATTGTTTGCGCATCCAATACTCTTATACCAATCAGGTGTCCAAGTCACGGTTTGCTGTTGTAGTATCCAAAAAAATCCATGCCCTTGCCGTGAGGAGAAATAGTATTAAGCGAGCTATCTATGAGGGTATTGAGCATTGTGGGGATATTTTGGCGATAGGTAGGGGTATGAAAATAGTCATATTCCCAGGGAAGAAAGACGAATTATTGTTATCGGACGCCATCGTACGTGATTTGAAGATTTTTTTTGCTTTCATTAAATGATCAACCTAAGAAAACCTTTTTTATGGCTTATACGCCTTTATCAAAAGTTACTTTCACCGGACACGGGGTTGATTCGTCTTATTATTCCTTTTCGGCAGACATGCAACATGTATCCAACGTGTTCGGAATATACATATAAGGCGATAGAGAAGTATGGAGTATTTCGTGGTATATATAAAGGTTTTTTTCGGATACTTCGATGTCATCCATACCAAAAAAAACTCATTGATGAGCCATAGGTCCTCTACAAGCTTTTTTGTGTTTCATCGGTAGATTGTGCTGTAATTTTTGCCGTGAGAGCGATTTTAAGTTAGGATGATGTGATGATTTCAGCTATTTGGAACGTCTCCGTCTACCAACCCCTCTATAACGTATTGATGTTACTTATCGACAATCTTCCTGGCCACAGCGTAGGCCTCGCTATTATTGTCCTTACTATATTGGTGAAAGTTGTTCTCTACCCACTTACCGCGAAATCAATCCGCGCACAGCGTGCAATGAAAGCTCTTGAGCCAGACATCAAAAAGCTCAAAGAGGATCATGGGCACGACAAAAAGAAGCTTGCGGAACACACCATGGCTCTTTATCAAGAGAAGGGTGTTTCCCCGTTTTCCGGCTGTTTACCAATGTTAATACAGCTCCCAATCGTTATTGGCTTATATTGGGTCTTTTCGCGCGGTTTACATGAGATTGATATTTCTATCCTCTATCGATTTGTCGAGGTACCGGCGGGGCTTGATATGCATTTCCTCTTTTTTGACCTTGCCGCAAAAAGCGTACTTCTCGCTGTCGTCGCCGGACTTGCACAATATTACCAAACTGACATCTCCCTTGGGGCACAGGCGCCACTTCCGGCAAAGAAAGAGGGAGAAAAGGCTAATTTTCAGGAGGATTTTGCTCGAAGTATGCAGGTACAAATGCGCTACGTGCTCCCGGTGATGATTAGTTTAATTGCCTACTCGACTTCTGCTGCGGTTGCACTTTATTGGGCAACGAGTAATATATTGAGTATCATTCAGGAGTTATTGATCAGAAGAAAGGGGGTTTCTCCAAAATAATAACCACAAAACTTATGAACATCAACGAATTCGTCATTGAAACACTCAAAACACTCCTTACCCTTCTTGGGGTGGTTTTTACTGATGTGTCCGTGTCTGTTGACGAAAAGATGTCATCGCCCCGTTTTGTCGTCTCTACGCCCGATTCATCTATCCTTATTGGTGAGCAAGGCACGAGACTACTCGCATTAAATCACCTTGTGAAGAGGATCGTTGAAAAAAAGTTTCCTGGAGAGCCCCATTCCTTCATGGTGGACGTGAATGATTTTCAAAAAAAACACATTGATGAGATTCGCGCTAAAGCCCATATGCTTGCTGAGCGTGCACGATATTTCAAGAGTTCTGTGGAAATGGACCCCATGAGCTCTTATGAGCGTATGATTGTGCATGCCGAGTTTACTGATAGTCCTGATATTACCACCGAGTCCTCAGGCTACGGCAAAGACCGGCATCTGGTGCTAAAATATCGCGAACCCGTAGCTATATCAGAGTAATCACTCTAAAAAACATCCCAATGGGATGTTTTTTAGAGTACTGAAAATTATTTTACTTGTTTTCCCTTCAATTACACAAGGCTGGTGGATTGCCGCATTCCCTTATTTAGGGCATTGGGATACATAAGTCCCCGCAGAAAGTGATTTGCCCAATTTATCGCTGTCCTTACAATACCAACCTGGTTCATTTAATTTACAGGTGTGCCAGTGGTTTCCTTCGAGAGTAAACCACCAAACATTACCAGCAAGAGTTAACCGATATCGACAATTTTGAAATGAGGATGCTGACATTGTTGAGTGTGTGCGAACCCAAGTATTGAGAGTGGTGGAAAGCCCGAGGTCGAATATTGGTTTACCTGGACCATGAGATGCATGTCCTGGCTCTGTTCCTCCAGTAATTTTCACAACTGTTGAAGCGGCGATGGCTTTTACCGCGTCCATAGCAGACGTTGGTAGTAGGTTGACGTTTGTACAATCTGACACTTGTCCTGGTTTACAAGAAGGTTTGTTTATTGATAGTGGAGAAGACCCCACACAGGAGTCATTACCGCAAAGATAATTGCGGTTTGCGAGTTCACCACCACTGGGTGCTTGTGATGGTTCAACTATCTCAAAACACTCGGTATCAGAACTAGGTGGAGTTTTTTCTATTATTACCCCAAGACTTGCTTCTTTCGTTTTTGCCCCCAAACAATTTTCTGAAGTTGAAAAGCGAGGTGAGTTTCTAATAATACCAGACCCATCTTTCGTGCGGTAATAAAAACCGGCCTTCGTAGGCATAGGGTCGTTAGTGGGTGCGGGTGGAATTGCAGGAGCAGAAACACCGATATTAGCCATTGAGGTTAAATCACTTTTTAGTAAGTCTGGGTTGATTGTATTTAAGAGGACCCACGAGCCGATTGCGAGCGCAAGGCCGATAATGGCATTCCAAATACATTCTTTTGAGGCGGTTCTTTGAGATACCGAGGGTGAACCCACGAGTTGAATTCCACAGACAACGATCATCACAACTGCAAGTACTCCTGCGACTCCGATTACAACAATAAGGATTCCTCCAAGATAGGAGGTCATCGTAACGGAACTCGGCATTCCACCGAGGGGGGCAAGGAGGTTGTATACAGCCGGTGCCGCCAGCGCCATTTTGGGCAGTCCAAGAAGTAAAAGCCAAAAAAATTTCATCATACTATTGTGGGGTTGATCCAGCGGCATCTTTTTGTTCCGCAGGGGTTAGTTGTAATGAATCAGATGTATTGTCCGCATCGATGTTTTCAACGGGTTTTGGTATACGCATTGACCACAACGAGCTATCATGTTTGTCTACAAAGAAAAAGTATTGCTCCGCGGTGTCGGTCTGGGGGAGGATGACATCAAAATCTTTTTGAATCTCCTTTTTCGGGTCGACAAGGTAGGAGATTTCTGTTGTGTCAGTATCTACTCTCCAGAAAGTATCATTGAGGTCAACAAGCCCTTGATACCAGTCATCAGGAAGTTGGATACCCGCTGGACTTGTAAACGATCCGCAATACAGCGTGTGTGAGGACTGTCCCCAAGCGCATTTTTCCGGAAGTGACGCAATTTGAATGGATGTTTCGTTGTCTGTAATACCCTCTTCCGACGAATATCCGCCCTTTACATACATTTTCAAAATAGGAGTATCATTTATGTTTTCACTAAAAAGAATACGACCTCCAACAGCATCACTAAATGTGGTGAGACCTTTTTTCTCTCGTACGATACGTGTTAATGTTTTTTTGATTGGATCATAGTGATATGAAAAGCCGGGAATTGTTGCAGATGGTTTTGTGGTAAGAATGACCGAGCCGTCATTAAGAAGTTGTGGCAACCATTCACTGAATGCATTGCGAAATATTTCTTTTGGAGAAAGTGTTTCACCTAACGAAACGATGGTCCCGGACACTCCTTCGGGAACAGGAAGAAGATAAAAGAGGTGTGTTCCTTCCGGAGAGATGCTTATCGCAGTAATGTTCTCCGGAAACAATTCCGAGCTACTCCGAAGAGTCCCCACGCTTTCTCCGTCAACAGGTAGATCAAGATTCCCCATATAGGTAATAATGACTGCACCATTAAATTCACTCCTTAAATAGCGCAAAATAACAGTATTTCCATTGTTGGCAAAAAACGCTTCGTAAATACGAGGAATTGTCGTATTTGTGAGTTGACGATCAATGCCGGTCTGAGGGTCTACTTCGTGGACGTTTCCATTTTCACGCAATATGTAGCGAACAAACGATTTTCCATCTCGGGTAATTGTGGTAAATCCTGCGACAGATTCTTTTGATAGCTGACGAAACATCGGCTCCTCGAGGTCGGCGGTCGTTGGGTTGCCGACGCCTTCTATGTTGGAGGTATCTCCAGAAATGATATTTTGTGATATGTCTGAAACGGGTGACCCAAAAGGAAGGGCGTCACCAACCTTTTTTGTGATGGTGGAATTCTTTCCAAGAGTGAGGAAAATCACAAGAAAAATTATCAAGAGAATCGCTATGCCAAGAACTATCCATACCCACCATTTTTTTTGTTGCCCTTCTTGATCCATATGTATTAAAATTATTCTTCAGAGGTAAATGAAACCATTGCCTGTGTCGCCCCAGACTGTAAAATACGTTTTGGGTTTTGTGCACTGAGTGAAATAGTTTGTGATTCTTGTTTGTTTCCTGATTTTACTAATGTAAAATTGAGTGGATCGCTGCTTGCTGGGCGGTTTTGCTTGTTGACGCTCCATTGATAAAGGATGTTTCCATCAAGCACATCA
>LCOM01000009.1 GCA_000999395.1 Parcubacteria group bacterium GW2011_GWA2_47_7 | reverse complement strand
GTGAAGTACAGACGCCAGTGGTACAGGGTAGTTCAGTGGTAGCTGTTCGCACACTCCCAACTGTTATCATCGAGCAACCGCTTGCAAGCACCAGTGTCGCAAGTCTAATGAATATTTCTTACGATACAAATTTTGATCACCCAGATACATCAAAGCCTTATGATTCTCGAGACCTTGCCGTAAAATCAGTTTCCCTATACTACACAACGACGAAAGATTACCCGGCGTCAAGCACGTTGATTGCTGCCAATTTGCCGGCGAAAGGATCCTACGCGTGGGAGGTTGTCAGAATGCCCGAGCGTTCAGATTATCGAATCATCGCTTCCGCAACCGACAATCTGAATCGAATTACCTCGACCTTATCTGGGGAAGTAGCAATTGATCATACCCCTCCCGCATTTCGTATTACGGTTAATCCACCAGTTTCCCACGGTGAAGAGGTTACAATCTCCGTCGACACAGAAGAAGATCTTGATATAAACAATCCGCCACTCGTACGCGTCGCACAGCAGTTTGCTGGACCAATCACTCTAACATCAAAAGGCAGAGGGACACATTTTGAAACTATCTATTACCCCGTACGTGGACATGATGGTGAGGTGAAGGTTTCCGTGCACGGAAGAGATCTTGCCGGTAATGAAAGTGATACGATTGTCAGCGGTGGGCGTTTCTATATTGGCATCGAACCTCCCCCCAAGCCAGTCATTACTTATCCGCTCGAAAAAGACGTATTTTCTTCCGGCACGACAACCGTGTCAGGTGTGTCGCGTCTCGATACAGAGGTTGTGCTTACGGTAAATGGAAAGTTGTTTTCGAAACAGCATGTTGACGCAGGTGGAAAATTCCATTTCGAGAATGTCCCAATCAGTAAGGAGTTTCAACGTGGCGTTAATGCCTTCTCTGTGGTCGCGTATGATAATGCGGAACTTGAAAGTGAGTCTGCTGTCGTTCGTGTGAAGTACAATATTCCACCAAGACTATCCTTTGATGCGCCAAAGAATGGAGAAGTGCTTTCCCGCGCGACAATCATTCGCGTCAATGTACAGGACGAAAATAGTGATGTTCTGACGTACTTGTATGAATTAAGCGCTGACGGCGGAGTGACGTGGGTTACGCTCTCGAAGAATTCAAAAAGCCCAGAATTGAAGTGGAGAACAATGGATTTTGCAGATGCCGAATATCTACTTCGCGTTACTGTTGATGATGGTTATGAAAAAGCGGTCGCAGCAACAGGGGAAATTAGCGTGCGCAATTATTTGCCGATTGTTCGATTGGAGGGTAATGCAAAGGAGGTGACAAATAAAACATCCGTAACCATTTCCGGCGAAGCGATAGCAGAGAAAGTACTCGGGCTTATTCAATCACCAGTTGTTGCGGTTGAATACAGAGAGGGTGGCGATGATGAGTGGATCAATGTAGATGATTTGAATGACCTTGGTGAGGGATTTAGGCAGTCATTCTCGATTCATCTATCGAATCTCTCTGATGGTGCACATGTGATGTCCATCCGCGCGACTGACAAGCGTGGCTACTATGGTGTGAGCAATAAAACGATTGTCGTTGATTTCGGTCCGCCCGAGTCACCGATCGTAACGTTTCCTGCGGACAAGATGGTAATTTCAGAATCCGAGGATGAGGATGCAGATCGCGCGGGGGTGCAATTAAGTGTAAAGGGTAATGCAGAACCCGAATCGCTGGTAAAAATTGCAGTTACCGGAGGATTGACATATGAGGGGGTAACCGCGGTGTCTGGAAAATTTGTCGTTGACGGGGTGACTATTCGTGAACACGGAGTAAATACCATCACGATTACCGCAACAGATGTGGCGGATAATCAAAGTGCACCCACGACACTGACAATCATAAAAAATGACTCGCCGACGATTCGATTTCGTTCTCCGCGATTAGGGGGTGGGCTCAATCATGTTGCAATAATACGCTGGGATATCGCGGATTCCGATGGAGACACCACCACCGCCCCGACGCTTTCATATCGAGATGGTACGAATGGTCCATTCGTGATAATCAAGAAATCGATTCAAGGAAATACCTATGATTGGGATGTCAGTAAATTGAGAGAGGGTAGTGGATACCAGCTAAAGCTTGAAACAACAGACGGCGTCTCGCCAGGGGTAAAAATAATTGGAACTACGATTGACAATACCCCTCCATCAGTTGCTCCGATCAAGTTACCAAATACGGCGTTTCGCGAATCATTTACGCTTAACTTTGTGAGTGAGGTGAGTGACACACTTTCTGGAATTGAATATGTAGAATATGCAATTCAAAAAGAGCGAGGGGCTTTTTCCTCTGCATTAGATGATGCCAAGGGGGTGGATGGTTCGTGGTATACGGCACTTATTACGCGTGGTTATCTCACGAAAAAAGCACAAGCGACGATTAAGCACCCTCTTCAGTTGACCGACGGAACATACATTGTATCAGTGAGGTCGGTTGATGCGGCCGGGAACGTCTCTCCTGTGGTCACCACAAAAATTACCATAGATACCACCCCGCCACATATCGGAAGCTTTGCGCTCTCGCGAGGTGAACTTGTGTTTTACCCGAGACCTTCCCTGAGTGAGCCTACAGGAACTTCAAGGTTTTTTATTGCGGAAGGAGATAAATTACATATCAAGTTATCCCTTGAAAATAATGATACACAGTCAGCAACTTTATATCGATCTTTCTCAAGTGCAACAGAAACTCCGACTTCTGTTTCGAGTAATGATGACGAGACGATGGCATTGGTCCGTGAAACAAGGAGTGGCTTGTGGGAGGCAGACGTGATACTTAGTGGAATAGGATTGTCTGAGCTTAGTGTTGTTGCAGTCGATCGACTTGGAAATTCATCGGAAAAGACCCCGCTCGGTCTGTTGGATATTATCGAAAGCGGTCGTGTAACCGATGAAGAGAATCATGCTCTTTCTGGTGCACGCATATTGGTTCAGGCATTTAATCCAGATTCCGGCGTATTTGTCGATTGGGATGCAGCGCAATTCGGATTGAGGGCTACTGAGGAAACTGACGCGAATGGCCATTTTTCACTCCTGCTTCCCCAAGGGACCTATCGGTTGAACGTTCAGAAGTCCGGCTACGGACAACTGCAGAGTCCAGTGTTTGAGGTGGTCAACCCAGAGTATATCACCCCAGTATTTCAAATGAAGACGAGGGTTGGGTTGATCGGCGAAATTGAAAATATTCTAGAACGCATCAGCTTTTTTTAGCCATAAGTCAGTTTATGAATTTACCGTATGAATGACGACGAAACACAGCCAATAGTGCCAGAAAAAAGCTTACAGGAGGCAAAGAATATTAATTTCACCAAAAAGATATTCCATGGACCAGCCCGAGTGGCACTGGTGGTTGCCATACTTCTTGTGGTTGCTATTGGGCTGCTGTCTATCGTGGGTGGTCGTTTTGTCGGCGAAGTAACTCAGGGTGCTATTTTGACATCGACGAGTTCGACAATCATTGCTATCGATAGTCCTGCCCCAACATTTTCTCTTCCAGATGGACTTGGGGGTGTTGTCAGTCTTGCGGAGTTTAAATCCTCGCCCGTCCTCCTTCTTTTTTGGGCGAGCTGGAACAACCAATCCCTCGATCAAGTGCACATTCTTAGTGGGGTTAATATTCCCCCCGGCGTTGTGGTGCTCACCGTTAATACACAGGAAGACCCAGCAAAAGCCAGAAGTGCGCTCGAAAGAGGAAAATACAATATCAAAGTAGTGTATGATGAAAACGGAAGTATTGGAGAGTTGTATGGAGCAAAAAATCTCCCAGCGCTCTTCTTTATTGATAAAGAAGGAAATATCCGGAATATTGCCGTTGGGGTGACGTCGGAAGGTGCGATTATGGAGCGTGTCGAAAAATTTCTTTATTAATTCTGTGTAATACGAAGTAAATTTATTAGCATTTTATTATACTTGTATGACTTTTTTTGCCTTATTAAACAATGTACATTTTGCCATCGCGATGCTTGGAGCTATCGCATTCGGAATGGTTGGTTGGCTCGCAGTAGATGCTTTTTTGGTCACGAGAGATTTTAAAACGATATCACGTGGAATAGGTTTTTTTCTGCTTTCGGTCGCCTCAATTTTGCATGCCTCTCAGTTTGAGGGAGATGTAGCCCGCTACCTTGAATATGGGATCTATATTGTGGGGCTTCTCTTCGTCATTGCGAACCTTATCGCAGAGTCTCCTGTTGATAGGCCGGAATTTAAGGCTATTCTTGTTTTGCCACCAATTGCCGGTGCTCTTATGCTCTTAAATGGTGCAGTCTTTGCGGGGTACGCAATCATTGCATTCCTAGCATATAAACAATATCGCAAAGAATTTAAATATGCTCTTTTGCCGTTTATCATCGCATTTGTGTTACTCGCGCTTTCTGCACTGATTCCGCTTGTCTATTCTGACGCAAATATGCTGAGTGTGTCATGGATTTGCGAACACCTCCTTATGGTTGTAGGGTATTTTTCGCTCGGAGTGTGGGTATGGAGCTATCTCCAGCTGCGTATTCGTGAAGAGTTATTGCTGGTTTTAATTGGCACGACGCTGTTCATGGCGACAGTTGTGTCACTCTCTTTCTCAACGTTGCTTGTGAGTAGAATAGCCTCGAATACGGCTGATAATTTACTGGTCAGCGCGCGAGTAGTTGAACAGACAATCGGGCATCTTTCTGCTGAGGCGAATGCGCGGGCGATACTTGCTTCTCGGGAAGAAGGACTTGGCGCCATGATACAAAAAAAAGATTTTGCGGGACTTGATACTATTACTGCGAAAGTCAGTGGCAGTCAAAGTGGGGGTACACTCATTGTGGTAAGTGCAGATGGTGACATTCTCGCCAATTCGAATTCGCTCTCGCGGCGCAGTGATAATCTCACCGAGGAGTTTGCCATTACTGAAGCAATGGAGGGGAGAAGTAGTTCGAGCGTGGGGTGGGGAGCAATAGATGGATTTGCGATTCGCACTACAGTTCCGGTTGTTGAGAAAGAGAAGATCGTCGGGGTGGTCGCATTTAGTTTTCCTCTCGATAACGCCTTTGTCGACGGCTTAAAGGATGAGACTGGGCTTGATCTGTCTATCTTTGAGGAAAACAAAATGGTCGCATCGACTGAATTTCGAAAGGATGGCAGGACTCGACTTGTAGGATTTGTGCAGAATAATGAACTGGTGAACCAATCAGTCTTCGAAAAGAGTGAGCCAATTACCCTTACGGAACAAATTGAATCACGCACTGCCTTAACTGCCTATGTGCCCCTTACTGGTGGCGATGGTAAGGTCGCGGGAATGCTTTCCACTTCGAAGCTTGAGCGCGAGATTATTGAAACGATGAATACCACAAATCGGTATACAATTGTGACGGTCATGATCATCATCCTACTCCTTTCGCTCCCACTCTATTATATGGCACGGCGATTGGGTGAAGAGGTACATTAGACCATACTGCCATGGAGTGAGTCACGCGAAGGGTATTAAGGGTGAGGGGTATCGAGATTATTAACAGAATAGAATTAATGATATGTCAGAAAACAAAGTGCGCGTATTTTATGCAGAGGACGATCCATTTATGGTTCGTATGTATGAAAGAATGTTTAAGCTTAATGGTATTGATGTTGAATTTGCTTTTGATGGTGCTTCGGCAATCGAAAAATTGCGCAACGTGGAGCAGCTCCCCGATCTCATTCTCCTCGATGTAATGATGCCCGGCACGAACGGCATTGAGGTTCTTAAGTTCATAAAAGGGGAACAAAAATTAAGTATTATTCCCGTTATTTTGCTCTCAAATCTTGCCAATGTGGAAGATCAGCGGAAGGGAGTAGAAATGGGTGCGGTAGAGTACCTTGTAAAAAGTGATCATGAGCCAAAGGACGTTGCAGAAAAAATACTTGCCTTGGTGGCGGCACGGAAAGCAGAAAAACCTGAGTAAGTAGCGCGTTTTGTGAGTACACACTTCTCCCGTGACCGAAATTGAGCACGCAATAAACGCGTTTCCATTATTTGCGCTTTGCATTTTCATCTTTTTGTACTACTCTGTAAACATGTTTGTTTCCCATACGTTACTAAAGGTTGGCGCCGTCCTTATGGTAGGAGTTTTCCTATTTGTGACCGGGCCTGCGATTTCTACTGGAATGATGATAAGCACCGATGGTGTAGTGTCTCCTTGTCCGCTCATGGATGGTCAAAGTGGACTCTGCCCTGTATCAATCACTGCGCATATTTTGAGCTGGCAACAACTATCGACGGCACTCCCGACAATCGGCATGTTTGTCATTTCACTCTTTACACTCATAGCTTTCGCGGCAGTCTTTCTTGCGCTGAGGAAATTCCTGCTTCCTCCGTATCTTCGGCGGTTACGAAAACGCCAACAAGAGATCAGTATTTTTTCTGAGTTATTTCTGGCGCTATCGCGCGGAAGAATTCATTCTCGGCTATTTGCATAAAAGACGTACCCTTGCTCCTCAGTTAATTGCGGAGGTTATTTACGCGTACTAACAAATTGCAAATTAAAATATATGACATCATATACGTTTCACGTCAGTGGGACACATTGTCCTTCCTGTAAAATTCTCATTGAAGATATTATCGGCGACCAACCAGGTGTTTCCCGTGTTTTGGTGGACCTACACAAACAACTCGTGACCATAGAAGGAGATATTTCGGAGGATCGAGAATCTATTGCGAGCGAATGGTCACAATTGCTCGCCCCGCATAAATACCACCTATCCACGGAGAAGGAGTATGTGGCGACGGCACACATGGCGACACTCCTCGCTTTCCCCATCGGAATCTTGATACTCGCCCTGTTTTATGTGCTGGAAAAGTCAGGGCTGCTCAATCTGGGGTTTGAGGGCGGACTCACGCCATGGGCTGCTTTCATCATAGGGATAGTGGCGTCACTTTCCTCGTGTCTGGCCATTGTTGGAGGTTTAGTACTCTCGCTTTCCGCAAGAATTTCCCGAGATGTTTCTACAGTGAGGCCATTTGTCTTTTTTCACGTCGGTCGCCTCGGCGGGTTTGCTCTTCTTGGTGGCTTATTGGGTATCATTGGTAGCACGATTATCATTAATTCCTATGTGGTTTCAGCCCTCGGCATCGTCGCTGCGCTTGTTATGATCGTACTTGGGGTCAACCTCCTCGATGTCCTTCATGTGGCAAAACGGTTTCAGTTGACACTCCCAGGCTTTGCTCATCGCTATCTTGTAAAGATAGAGAACGGATTCTTTGCGCCACTCATTGTCGGTATTGGAACCTTCTTTTTGCCTTGCGGGTTTACACAAGCGATGCAGGTTGCCTCACTTACCAGTGGCTCATTCATGGGGGGTATAATGATTATGGGAATGTTCGCTTTGGGTACCTTTCCCATACTTGCTTTGCTTTCATTTGGAACATTCCGTTTTGCCCAATCACGCTTCGCACCGCTCTTCTTTAAAACTGCCGGTGTCGTCGTTGTTGGTTTCGGACTTTTTTCACTCTCTGCCTCTCTTGCCAGTCTCGGTATTATCAGTCCGCTCATCAGTTTTTAGTATGCAGAACAAAATACTCTACGGACTCTATCTTTTTGGAGGAATCTTTATCCTCTGGCTAGTTATAAGTTCCGGCAGTGGCAGACAGGGAGGTGTCACCGAGAATCTCGCGGAGACGGTACGAATGGAAAATGGCGTACAGATTATCCACATTATTGCGCGTGGGGGGTATCGGCCAAGCAATATCACTGCGAGTGCAGGTGTTGCCACCAAGTTAGAAATGGAGACGAAGGGCGCGTACGATTGCTCCCTTGCGTTTACCATCCCCTCATTAGGGTATCAAAAGATGCTTCCTCCCTCCGGTCTTACTCTCGTGGATATTCCCGTACAATCGCCGGGGTCCTCACTACAGGGACTGTGCTCGATGGGTATGTATGCAGTGAATATAAAATTTAATTAAACAACAATGAAAACAACAACACTGAATATTATGGGAATGCATTGTGCATCGTGTGTTGTGCGCAATGAGGGATCACTTCAAAAGCTCCCTGGTGTAAAGAGTGCCTCGGTTAGTCTTGCGATGCATAGCGCGCGCATAGAATATGATGAAGCATTGACGAACGAAAAGGCCCTACAGGATGTCATCATAAAGAATGGATACCAAGTATTAAGTGAAGAGACTGCTGAGGCGCAGAAAGTTGCGATACAAAATGAATTGCTGTCCGCACGAAAGCGTGCGATCTTCGCTATTTTTTCTGCTCTCCCCGTTGCGTATCTCGGCATGTTTTCTGTGAAACTGCCATGGGTGTTTTTCGGAAACAACGCAAGTATCTGGATTGAGTTGCTTATTGGTAGTTTTGTCATTCTTGTCCTCGGCAGAGAGTTTCACGTGGGGATGTGGAAGCAATTACGACAGGGGTCTGCGGACATGAATACGCTCATATCGATGGGTGTGCTCTCGGCGCTTTTCTTTAGTCTATATTCTATGACCATTGGTGGCCATGTGTATTTTGAGACCGGAGCCATTATTACGGCACTCATTCTTCTTGGAAGATTTTTTGAAGCAACAAGTCGCGGTCAGGCGAGTGCGGCGATAGAGAAACTTGTTGAGCTTGGCGCAAAAACAGCGCACCTTGTTTCCGGAAATGAGGTCACCGACATTCCCATAGAGATGGTAGTGGTCGGAAATATGTTGCTGGTCAAGCCGGGAGAAAAAATACCTGTTGATGGAACAGTAGAGAAGGGAACCTCAAGTGTTGACGAATCTATGCTTACCGGCGAGAGTATGCCCGTCACTAAGAATGCCGGAGATATGGTGTACGGTGCGACAATAAATTTAAATAGCATTCTTCATATTGAGGCCGCGCGTGTTGGTGCGGATACGGTGCTGGCACAAATAGTCAATATGGTCACTGAGGCGCAGATGAACAAAGCGCCTATTCAGAAACTTGCGGATAAGATTTCGGGCATCTTTGTTCCAATCGTTTTGGGCATTGCGGTTGTTACTTTTTTGGGTTGGTATATGGCGACAGGAGACATTTCCGCGAGCATTCTCCCCGCCGTTGCCGTATTGGTGATCGCCTGCCCCTGTGCGCTCGGACTTGCTACCCCGACTGCGATCATGGTTGGAACAGGACTGGGGGCAAAGCGCGGAGTCCTCATAAAGAATGGCGAGGCACTTCAGTTGGGAAGCAATATCGGGGTGGTCGTCTTTGATAAAACAGGAACACTTACCGAGGGAAAACCGAAGGTCACTGACGTTTTTCCCGTAGACGAGAAATTATCACGCAATGATATTCTCCGATTTACTGCAAGTCTCGAGACAAATTCGGAGCATCCGCTTGCGATGGCATTGGTCAACGCAGCGAAGGAAGAAAATATCACACTATCAGAAGTGCTCCAATTTGAAAGTATCACCGGAAAAGGAATACGTGGTCGGATCGGAGAGCAGGAGGTCGTTGTAGGGAATGCACGGCTCATGCGCGAGCAAGGAGTATCTCTTGAAGCGACCGAAGTAATGCTTGGTGAACTTGAGCAGGCCGCAAAGACGGTCATACTTTTGTCGCTCGACGGGGTGATGGCGGGAATCATCGCTATCGCTGACACGCTCAAGAAAGATGCACATGAGGCGGTCGTGCAATTGCAAAAGAGAGGCATACAGGCCGTGATGCTCACGGGTGATAACAAAAGAACCGCCGACGCTGTAGCGAAAGAAGCAGGAATCGAACGAGTTTTTGCTGAAGTCCTCCCGGGAGAAAAGGCAATGAAAGTAAAGGAGTTGCAGCAGCATGGAGTGCGAGTTGCCTTTGTGGGGGACGGAATCAATGATGCCCCCGCGTTGGCGCAGGCTGATCTCGGAGTTGCTATTGGTACCGGTACTGATATTGCCATTGAGGCAGGAAATATCGTTCTTGTGAAGGGGAGCCCAATGAAAGTAGTCGAAGCCCTCGTGCTTTCAGCAGTCACCTTTCGTACGATCAAGCAGAATCTCTTCTGGGCATTTTTCTATAACATTGCCGCACTTCCTCTTGCTGCGCTCGGATTTCTGAATCCAATGATTGCCGGTGGAGCGATGGCTTTTTCGAGCGTGAGTGTAGTGATGAATAGCCTCAGAATAAAACGAGCACTTAATAATATCGGCAAATAAATAATGAAAAAAGCCTTATTTAATAAGGCTTTTTGAGAAAACCGAATTGAGGCAACACGCCAAAGCGCCGTGATCACATAACAAGTAGTTGACGGTATTTACTCGCTGGTGTATCATTCAAACATGCATTTGAATGAATTGGCGCGTGCGATGCGCACTGCGGGGGAGGAGCGTCGACTGCACATCCTCTGTCATCTGATGAAAAGCGGGCAGTTGTGCGTTTCGGAGATTGCGCGTGACCTGCATATGAGCGTTGCGACAACATCACACCACTTACAAGTGATGGCAAAAGATGAACTCGTTATACCGATTCGTAAGGGAAAATATATTTGTTATAAACTTCCACGAACGGCATTAATGAGCGGGCTCAAAAAATTTATTTGCACACAGAGGAAAATTTAGCAGATTGGGCGCTTATTATTTAAAATAATAAATATGGACATGCAAGCAAAAGAAAAAAAGGTAATTGTTTATTCAACCCCGACGTGCCCTTATTGTGTTTATACCAAAACATATTTCACGAAGATCGGTGTCACATTCAACGATATTGATGTTTCGAAAGATCAGGCGGCAGCTGAGGAGATGATTGAGAAGAGTGGGCAAATGGGTGTTCCGGTTATCGACATCGGAGGGAGTATTGTTGTCGGATTTCAGCCGGATGTATTTGAGAAGCTCCTCAACGCTTAATATGAATAAAACAACGATTGGTATAGGGTTGTTTGTCGTCATTATTATTGCTCTCCTTGCATTCTCGGGTGGTCCCCGTGCGCAGTTACTCTCCGGAGCAAGTTTTGTGGAGACATATCAAGAAACCCCCAGTGCAGTATTGCTCGACGTACGCACACCGAGCGAATTTGCCGCAGGGCATATTGATGGAGCGATGAATATTGATTTTGAAAATTCGAGTTTTGCCTCAGAGATAAAGAAACTCGATAAGGCTGCACCATATTTTGTATATTGCCGTTCGGGAAATAGATCTGGGCAGGCGATATCGATTATGAAAAAAGAGGGAATAGGGAACATCTACGAGTTGGGTGGGGGGATCATATCAATCGGAGGCTCCGTTCAATTGGTGCCCAGTGCGAATGACAATTTGTCTGATTAGATCAATAGCGTGGGTCACATTGGAACCATCACATTTGCAGTACAAAGAAGGTGTTTTTCTCAGCGCATGACAAAAAAATTGCCGAACGCGCTTTTGTGACATATAGTCCTCAATATTATGTTTAATTTATTTCACAAAATACCATCGGTTTCACCACGAGAAGCTGCTGAGAAAATATCGGAGAGCAATTCAGGCTTCATCGATGTGCGCACAAGAGAAGAATATGATACCGCGCACGCGAGTGGCGCCATAAACATTCCGCTCGGAGAACTTCAGGGCCATATTGATTCATTTCGAAAGTTTGATATGGTGTATGTTATTTGCGCGACGGGGGGACGAAGTGGGCGGGCGGCTGCGCATCTTCTTGGGGAAGGGATAAATGCAGTGAATGTTTCTGGAGGGACGAGTGCGTGGCGGGAGGAGGGTCTCCTCATGGAGTAGCTGTCTTCATTGCAGTAAATGATACTTTTTGTGAAGACCGTTAAAAGGGGGGATATAATAATAGAGTCAACGAGCGCTTGCTTGTTGTTGATTGGGTGTTCCAAATGCACCCTTTTGAGGTTTTGTCTCGTATTGATAGCACTCTATGTTAATTGATTTTATTAAAAAAACTTCCTTTTGAACGGGGCGTTCCGCCGAATGGAGACGCGATTGACGTGGGCTCTCGGGTGCGTATTACTGCTACTATTTTTGGGGCGGGAGCAGAACTCGCAACCTCTTCCTCAGCTGTCGGAGATGTATTAATACCGGATCGATTTCTTAATTATTCTGCACCCGCCACCCCCCTTGCTCGTTAGTTGATATTTGAGGATTGGGTAATCGAGATGCGAGCTACTTTTGACGAGGGATAATGTGTGCTCAAGCTACTCTGCCATTCTTATTGGTATGAAAATACCGCAGCACAGGCTGCGGTATATTTTTATCCTTTATGGGAGGAAATATATTTCCAAATAAGCATACGAAACATCGCAATGCGTCGCTTCACGTATCCATCCGATGCATGTTTGCACCAAGGAAGAACGATGGGGACATAAATACGCACCGCGTAGCCCTCCCGAAGAAGTCGACGTCCGAGGCCCACCCAGAGTCCATAGAGCATTTGAATATCAAACTCTTGCTTAGTGAAGCCGAGATTTGCTGCAGAGAGGAGGATTTTCCGAAGGAGCTTTTCATCATGCATCGTTGCGATAAATGGGTGTGTTTTTCTCGCGAGGCACTCTGTGAAGTATTCTTCATAGCGCCTGAGCATTTCTTTTTCCACGACCAATGTCGAAGGGTCTTCATTGTAGACACCTGCGCCTTTTACAATACGGATTGGGTGCTCAAGAAGCTGGTATTTTTTGCACCATTGGGTGAGATCTCGAATGTGCATGGGAAGCGCCAGTCGAAATAATCCATGGAGACGGGGGAATGCGTTTAGTAATCTTGTTACTACCCTGAATGTTCTCTCCATGCTGAGTGTCGACTCCGCGTCAATTTCGATTTCAGTAAGAAATACTCCGTATCTGTCGCGTTTGATTGATGGGGAGAGTGTTAACTCTCGAAGGTGTTTTGCAAATTGGATATCTGACGTTTGGGCATCATCGTGTGCATGGAGGCCGAGCGATGTCGGCTTGATGACGATATTGATGTGGTCATCGTCACAAGTGCGCGCAAGTAACTTTCTGTAAAACTTGAGACTCCGACGAACAAGATCCTCATTGTGAACATCCTCAATCATGACGTCGAGAGAGATGAGAAACCCCTCTCGACGCAATTTTGCAATCCTTGTGAATACATCGTTGGCATTCCTTGCTTCGATAACGGTGATGCGCCGTACAAAATATCCAAATATTCCATAAATGATACGATCAAACAGCGTCACGATCCGTTCGCGGATTGTGGTCATATACTACCCCTATTATAAAAAGATCTCTCTTATAGGATTAGCATGGCCACGGATGAATGTCCAAGGTCAGCTCATTGCGTGTTGGTTGACGAATAGATTGTGGTCATGTGCCGCTTTTTTGAGCTCTTAAAAAAGAGTAAGGTGTGCATCGTCGTATTTTTGTGTTCCAGTGCGTCAAATTCTTATCAACAGCAGATTCATCTTGTACCATGAGAAAAGGTACGTTGACAGGAGATGTGATGAACATCCATACACGTTTTTTTTCTCGAATGGTCTTAATTGTGTCCATGATTTTTATGTCGATAGTAGTTGCCCCGCACGAAGACTCCGTGGCGCGTATGTTGGAAGTTGAATATAACGATTCTGTCGCGATGGGTTTGTCTGCGTCATATTTCATCAACGCTAGCACCAGAACAATTAGTCGTCGTTCGCGTGAGGCGCCACCCGCTTTTGTCCCAGATTCGATTGGTTCAGGTTTTGCTATTTTGGAAAACGGATTGGTCATGACAAAGATGCATGTCGTTTATCCGAAATATCGACAAGCCACCTCTATTCTGATTGCGCCTAATAAATTCAGACTATTAAACGGTGATGTCGTCGAAGTGTCCATCACGCTCACCTCAAAGACCGGAACTGTGTATCATGCTCGTGTTGTAGCTGGTGACCCGATGGATGAGCGTGACATAGCATTGCTGAAGATTGACGCCGAGAAGGGGAAGCGCTTTCCTTTTGTTGAATTGGCAGACAGAAGCCCAGGGTATGATTTGGTGCTCACAATCGGAAATCCTTTTGGTATACCATTTACGGTTGCGTCAGGGATCGTGAGCAATCCCGATATATTTATTTTTGGAAAACACCTTCTTCAGACGACGAGTTTGATTGCCCCGGGCTCTTCCGGTGGAATGATCATGAGAATAAGTGATCACAAGGTGGTCGGAATGACGGATTCCATGTATCGCAACATAGATCAAACGACCGAGCGCATAATCGGCCCAGATGTCGATTTGGGTTTCGGAACACCGGTGTCGATACTGGCTCAATTTTTGAAAGAAGAATTGCGCAAAAATCCTAGTCTTGCAAAATAAAATCAGTCCGCTCGCATTTTTGCGCGCGGATTTTTTTATCTGTATATCGCATTGTAAAAAAAACCCCATACCTGTGGTACGGGGATGAATGATTATCGAACGGTAACGCTTTTTGCAAGATTGCGGGGTTTATCCGGATTATTACTCCTCTCAACCGCGAGGTGGTAGGCCAGTAGTTGAATTGGGATGAGGCTTGCTATGGGTGACGCAATACCAAGGTCTGGAGTTTGTATCCACTCACTGAAGAGTGAATTGTTTTCCGGCCCGATACCGATGATGCGAGCGCCTCGACTTTTGAGCTCAGTGACGCTTGACTCCATATCACGCTTCGTTTCATCGTTCGGGACGAGAGCGATTATGGGTGTATTTTTCCGTATTAATGCGATCGGCCCGTGCTTCAATTCACCTCCGGGAAAACCTTCAGCATGAATATACGAGACCTCCTGAATTTTGATCGCTGCCTCAAGTGCAATGGGTGCATTTAATCCGCGTCCGATGATGTAACAGTCATTCGCGTGCTGTAATGTTTTTGCGATTACGAGGACATCATCAGAAAGTTTTGGTGCAACCCATTCGCGAAGTTTGGCGACGACATCGTTCATCAGCGTGCGACCTTCCTCAATGTTATTTTTTAATGCATAGGCAATCAGAATGAGTACTGCGATTTGCGCTGTCGCCGCTTTTGTGGAGGCCACCGCGATCTCGGGACCGGTGTTAATGAACAGTGTTTCCTTGGATATACGATTGACCGAGGAGCCAACGACGTTCAAGAGTGACAATATCTCTGCGCCACGAGCATGTCCGAGACGAAGCGTTTCGAGGACATCAGCCGTTTCCCCACTCTGAGAGACCGCAAATATCACGCTTTTATCATTAAGAAATCGTTCGTAGGTTC
>LCOM01000008.1 GCA_000999395.1 Parcubacteria group bacterium GW2011_GWA2_47_7 | reverse complement strand
TACGGCTTGGCCGGATGTAGACATGCCACTTTCTGATGCAAAAACCCTGGAGAGCATTCTTCGAGATTCTGATTATGAAGAGGTTGTTTCTATAACAAAAGAGCGCATCACTTTTCGACATGACAATCTTGAAATAAATGTTGATCACATAAAAGAACTTGGCTGGTTTATTGAAGTTGAGGCACGCGGAAAAGCAAGTGAACGGAAAAAGAGAGAGAAACAGCTGAGTGATTTTCTTGTGGGGATTGGAATTGGTACGAATGATATTATCCGCCAAGGATATGTTCCGCTTGCTTTAGCGGCAAGAAAATAGCGAGCAAGAAACATGGATCGCATCAAGGTTACAAAGGCCGGGTATGATTTACTTATTCAGAAAAAAGATGAACTTATCAGAAGGCTCCGTCAGGCACAAACCGCGAAAGGGCTAGCTGCCGCTGGCGACTCGAATTCATGGCACGACAATTCAGAGTTTGAACTTCATGCATATAATGAGATGATGTTAAATTCTGAGGTTGCTGAACTCATTAAAATTATCGATACAATACAAATAGTGGGTATCCCTGCACAAAATGACACGGCCGAAATTGGACATGTTATTACGCTTTTATTTGGCGATGGGATAGAAAAAACATACGAAGTCGGAGGGCACGGAGAGGGAGATCTTTATGGTTCGCCACCTCGTTTAAGTTATACTGCGCCGCTCATTTCTCAATTTATCGGTCAGCAGAAAGGTTACTCGTCTATTGTCCTCTCGGGTGGAAAACAACATACCGTGGTATTAACTAATATCACAATCAGCACTGAAGCTGGGAACTGATTTTTTATCAACCATCAAGCAGATTCGAAGTTTATACAGAACGCCACCCTTTTTGTTTTTAGATACTTCTATAAGGGTGAACTAGAGCGAAGGGTCTCCATGCTTTTGAAAATCGGAGTGAAAAGCGATTCAAGACTCATTGCGCCGATTGTACTCAAGTGACTCTCGTCTCGATAGAGAAGTTTCCCGTTCAGCTCGAGATTGCAAATACCATCTTTGCACAGCAGATTTGTGGGGTCGAGCACATGCACATTGGGGAGTGCAACGAGCGTCTCAATGACTGAGTTTGGCAGCGCTTGGGTTCGCTCGCTTTGCTCCGCCCTCACACTGATGAATGAGACATTTTTGTTTGTGCGTACTGCATGATAAAACATTTTTCTCAAATCGAATTGAGTTTGCTCCGGAACTTGTTCAACGATATATACAGAGCGGCCTTCGTGGGAGAGTTGCGCTACCATGGGCACGAGTGTGCGTTCAAAAGCGCCGAGTGCAGCCGTCGAGGAAGTTGCGCGGTCACTTGAGTCAGTGATGAGCGCGCTAATCTTATTATTCTGCCCGCCTGAAATGTAGTAACTCCAGCGAGCAATGAGAATCACATTCTGAATGTCATGATTTCTGATATAGCGGAACGCATTTCCTTTTTCTTCTTCACAACCGGGAGCGGGGGGTATCTGATGAGCGCCAATGATTGGAGGACAATTTCCGCTATCAAATACTACACCTTGTTCGCCATAGGCCCGTCCGAGCGTGTTGAGAAGTGGGACCATGGCCTCAGCATGACTATCGCCCCACACGACAAATTTTGGCTCTGCACCCTTTGTTGCATTACCTATCCGACACAGTCCCCCATAACTCGATTCATCACCCGGAGTCTGGAAGCACACACCTCCCCAATAAATGTTTTCTGAAGAAGCATCCAATACATGCTTTGCGGGAAGCGGTATCCGATTTGAAAGAGGAGATGAATGTTGCTCGATGAGCATTCCGGAGATAGCCATTATTCCCATCGCGGCGGCACCAAGAAAAAGCACCACATATCGTCGATGGATGAAGGACTTTTTTCTAAACGGAATCTCAATGAATCGATAGGAGAGCCACGACATGATAACAGCGGCAGTACAGAGTCCTGTCATCATCATTGGAGAGAGCGGGTTAGATGAGGCGAGCTTTGCGAACACAAACAGCGGCCAGTGCCATAAATAGAGCGAGTAAGAGATGAGTCCCATAAATATTAGTGGAGTGCTCGAGAGCAGCCTCCCTGCTCTTGTCGGGTGGCTTTCATTTGCCACAATGAATGCCGCAGCACCGATGGTCGGGAGAAGTGCCGCGATGCCCGGAAAGGATGTTTTGTCACTAAACATAATGACCGATGTGACGATTGCACTGATGCCAGCGACACTCACCACTTCAGCCAGAAAGTGCGAGCGAATCTTTACCGCAGAGAGTGCGATGAGAATGCCAAGCGCAAGCTCCCACATCCGAGTGAAGAGCAGATAGGATCCTGCTGTGGCGTATGTGGCACCACCAAAAATTCGGTCAGGAATGAATTTCACCTTAAATGGAATATTGGGGGTAATATCAACAAACCATATACTCAGTAAGAGAGAGAATTCCAAACAGTATGATGAAAGTAAGGAGTGGGATATATCCACTCCACTCCACCACATTATGACTGTCGGCCTTCCAGGCAAGAGCGCTATTTTTACGCTTCATCACCCATGACCAATATTGTTTCAGGCGGGGGAAGGAAATCCGTCGGGAAAACCAGGCACTAAAAAGGACAATAAACGGGAACAGAATATAAAACTGCTCTTCAACAGAAAGGGACCAAGTGTGGAGTAGTGGAGAGAATCTCGCATGTTCATCGAAGTAGTTGTCCGTCACCATAAACAATGCATTCGACGCGAACATACTTTGTGCAATAACCGTTTTGCCAAAAAATACATAATCTGGCGGGTATAAAATCAAGAAATATGCCGCGATGACTGAGGTAAATGTGACGATAAAAAGTGCCGGCAGGATCCTCCGTATCCGTCGCTCCCAAAATCCAAGAAGTGAAAAAGTGCCAGCATTGAGATCTCGGATAATGATTGAGGTGATCAAAAACCCAGATATGATGAAAAATATATCCACGCCGATGAATCCTCCGCTCGTAAAAAAAAGTTTTGAGTGATAGAGCACAACCGCAATAACGGCGATACCACGAAGACCGTCAATATATGGACGATACGGGATGCTGCTGTTTTTGTTCGGGGACCTCATTTATTGGTAGAGCACCCATGAAAGGGCTTCTATAATAGGAAGCATAACAGTTTTGGGTGATCCCAACACGCTTTCGGTGCAGGCTCTGATGTTGGGTATCCAAAGCACAAGGAAATACGAGCTCGGGTGAACAAACTAAGATACTAACGGAAAAGTATATTTGAAATTATTGATATCTAAATAGGCTAACTCACCAAATAGGTTCGAGCGGCATCCACTACGCCACCCTGCGTTAGTTTTCAAAAAAATCTCTCACCCGAGGGATTTTTTGTTTTGGACTTAGTATGCAAAAGAAAAGCATTCAAGCGTTGGCATTGTCTCGATGGTACTCAAAGCCAACTATATGGCAGGTCATAACCAGAATTAAGGAGAATACGCGCTAACGCGGGTGCGAAGTAAGCGTTTACCCCGAAGCGGTGCAACGAATACCGTGGCCTCCCGCGTATTCTTTCTGCTATATTTCATCGTTCATCTTTGCATCATCTTACTCTGCAATGGTGAGGCGAGGAACAAGAAAATATGACATATATACATGCGTTTCCCACTACTGTTTAACGGTTCATCACGTGGCTGTTCAATAATTTCCCCATGTAAATGTACGTGTCTTAACGTGTTCTTCATGGATAATGCTTATAGTGAATGAAGTCGAAGGTGAATTTCTTTATTATTATTTTATTCGCCATTATTATTATTCTTTACGCTTATATTTATATGAACAACAATAAATCAATGCGCACACTTGCGCTTGCTACTGTGCTTGTTGCATTCCTCTCTGGAGCATCGCTTGCGAGCGCGGCTACACTTACTCGATCGCTTGACCTTGGCATGTCGGGTAGCGATGTCACAGCGATTCAGACTTTTCTCTCGACGGATCTCACCTTGTATCCCTCGGGATTGGTTACTGGCTACTATGGTCAGCTTACGAAGGCGGGTATAGAAAGATTTCAGGCGCGGAATGGTATCGTCTCGGGGGGTACGCCGGAAACGACCGGCTACGGACGTGTGGGGCCACTCACGCTTGCCACGCTTAATTTACAAATGAATGGTAGTGCGAGTGCCAATGTCTATGCTCCAGCCATATCGAATGTGCGTATTGCAAACACCGTGGTTGGCAGTGTGACCATTACGTGGAATACCAGCAAATTAGCGATTGGTACGATTCACTATCAGACATCGTTTCCAGCCATGACCGAAGGGTCTGCAACTTCTCGTGCGAGCATCGGAGGCTCAATGGTGACTGAAAATAGCAGCCAAACCTCTCATTCCGTTACGCTTTCCAATCTCCAGAGTGGTACAGTGTACTACTATGTAGTGGAATCGGTAGACAGCATTGGAAACCAAGAGGTCACATGGCCTACCACCTTCAAGGCTCAATAATCTAGGAGTAGAGATCCTTGAAATACGGGAAAGCAAAAACCGCCATGTGGCGGTTTTTGCTTTAGTGACTCCAGCATCAAGATGTCCTCGACTTGGCTCGCAAGAAATTGAAATCATGAATGGAGGAGCAGACCTTAATGGGAATTTTTATAGGCAGTTAAGAAGATTTGCCTATGCACACGAGTGAGAATTTTGTACCAGACTTTAGTCCTCGCTGCCGTCTATTGTTGGCGGAATTCTACCACATGCAGAATATTGACATTTGTGAGGTCAAGGAGGAGTCTGAGAAAGGGTGGTGTTCATTGAGAATTCTCAATTAAGGAGAAATGATGATAAAAATTCGGATTAATGGACGAGGTGGACAGGGTGGTGTTACCGCCAGCGGAGTGCTTTCGAGCATGATGATGGCGCATTCTCCTGCCGACAAAGATAAATATCCCTATGTCATGTCATGTCCAGACTTTGGTCCGGAGCGGAGAGGTGCTCCTGTTAGTGCATACATCAGGTTGGACATGAAGCCTATTCGCGAATTGGCGCAATTTCCTGACCCCGACATGGTCATTGTTTTTGACGGCTCTCTCGCGATGTCAACGAATGTCGCAAATGGTCTCGCGAAGGGTGGACTACTGCTTATCAATTCGAAAAAATTACCGGCTGATTTTGCCATGTATACCGAACGCTTTCGCGTTTTTTCTGTTGATGCGGAGGCAATCGCCGTGGAATGCGGACTAGGTACGAAGACTTCACCCATTGTGAGTACTGCTCTTTTGGGTGCTTTTATGCGTGCTAGCAAACTCGCTACTCTCGATTCGCTTCTCGAGTACATCGAGAAGGGTATTTCTAAAAAAACCGATGCAAACAAACGTGCGGCCCGTTTCGGGTACGATCTTGTGCGTGCGTTCAAGGGAGAATGGATGTGAAAAAACTGAAAAATTTTCCGGCGATATCGATTTCGGTGACCGGTACGCCTCCGACGCCCACGGGTACGTGGCGCAGGAGAACACCGGTACATCAGGAACGACTTTCACCATGCACTGACTTGTGTCCATGCGCGGGAAATATTCCGACGTGGATGGATCTAATAGCAAAAGGAAATCTTGATGCTGCATGGCGTGAGCTTACGGATGAAAATCCGTTTCCGCTTATCACCGGACGTGTGTGTTATCGCTTCTGCGAGCAAGAGTGCAATCGGAAAGGTTTTGATGATCGTGTTTCCGTCGGGGCCGTCGAGCGGTTTCTCGGTGAATATGCCATCAAGCATCATCTTCATCCGAGCGCTCAGTTGAATCAACTGATGACTCCTGTGACTGTCGCCGTTATCGGTGGGGGACCAGCGGGACTTTCTGCGGCGCACTTTCTCGCGCGAGCGGGATGCGACGTTACCATCTTCGACGAAAACGAAGAATTGGGTGGTCTCTTGCGCTACGGTATCCCGGCGTATCGTTTGCCGAAGAAACTTCTGGAGCAAGAGATATCAAGCATGGTGATCGAGCTTGGGGGGAAAGCACAGATGCGTGCTCGTGTAGACAGAGACGCGTTGTTGCGTGCGTGCGAAAAGTTCGACCACGTGGTGGTCGCACTTGGTGCACACAAGACAAGGGCACTGTTTCACGTAAGAGAAGAAGAGAACCTGTTGAACAGTGGACTCGATTTCTTGTCGATGGTATCGTCGGGACGTGTGGATGGCTTGAAGGTAGAACATGCGGAGCATGTGTGCGTCATTGGTGGCGGAAATACTGCTATAGATGTTGCGCGGAGCGTCCTTCGGCTGGGTCAAAAGTCCGGGACAAAAGTCACGATTATGTACCGCCGTAGTGAAGAAGAGATGCCCGCTCACAAAGATGAAATTGCCGTCGCCAAGCGCGAGGGTGTTCGATTCGTCTTTCTCACATCACCTCGCCATATCATTCGGCGAGAAGATGGAAAGAGGGAGCTTCGTTGTGTGCGCATGATACTAGGAGAATCCGATGAGAGCGGTCGGCGCAGAGTAGAAGAAGCGGATGGGGTAGAATTTACCATCACCTGCGACCTCGCGTTCTCTGCAATCGGTGAGTCATCTGATGTCGCAGCAATCATTTCCGAAACAGCGCTTCCTCACAGTGAAGAAGATGTGTATCTGGAGAAAGTTGTTTGTGCGGGAGATGCACTCTATGGTCCGCGCTCGGTGAGTGAGGCTATTGCATCCGGCAAGGAGGCGGCCAAAGCAATTATTCGACGTGTCACTGGCGTGCATCATGATGTGGCAAGCAAAGATGTGGTTCGCGAGCAGGAGATCAAATTTCATTATTTGGCCAAATTGCGCGCGAATCCGAATATCTTCCTTGAACATCAACTAACCCAAAAGGGTTTCCGAGACTTTGCGGAAACGACACGGACCATGACGAGAGAGATGGCGGAGAAAGAAGCGGCACGCTGCATAAACTGTGGAACGTGCATCGCCTGCAATCGCTGTTTCGACTTCTGTCCCGATGTTTCAATCATAAAGATGGCTGATAATTCTTATACTATCAATACTGATATGTGTAAGGGGTGTGGTCTTTGCGCGGATGTATGTGAGCGCGGGGTCATTGTGTTCGACGACATGGAGGAGGTGAATGATGACTGAGCGGAAAGCATTAACAGGAAGCGAAGTTACTGCACTTGCAGTGGCACAATCGCGACCCGAGGTTATACCGGCGTATCCGATTACGCCTCAAACAAATATCATTGAGGTGCTCGGAGATATGGTGGCGTCCGGAAAGCTGGCCAATTGTCAGTTTACCAACGTTGACTCTGAGTATGCCGCTATCGCGCGCGTCATCGGTGCGGGGCATCAAGGTGCACGCTGTTTCACTGCGACATCAGGGCAAGGACTGGTCTATATGTGTGAAGGTTTGCATTGGGCTGCGGGGTCACGTATCCCGATTGTCTTGGCAAATGTAAACCGAGCACTTGGTCCGCCTTGGAACATTTCCTCGGATAAGTCCGACTCGCTTTCGCAACGGGATACCGGATTTTTGCAATTGTATGCCGCGAGCAATCAAGAGGTGTACGATCTTATGCTCATGGCATTTCCGATTGCAGAACGCACCTGCTTTCCTGTGATGGTATGTTTCGATGGATTTATCTTGAGTCATACGAAGGAGCCCGTTGTCACGCAGTCACAGGAAGATGTCGATACTTTTTCAGTGAAGCGCCGCTTCCCGCATGCGCTCGATGTGAATGATCCGCATTCTATCGGAGCTTCAGGGAAGCCTGAACGATATTTTGCGGTCAAGCGACAGTTTGCACGCGACTTCTTTGCATCTGAAAAGATCGTGGCTACAGTGGGGCGCGAATTTGAAAAAAGATTCGACACACGTTATGACCCAATCGGTGCATATCGCATGGAGGATGCCGAGACTGCCGTTGTGGTTTTGGGAAGCACAACGCGTCTCGTGCATGAGGCGGTCGATCGTATGCGCGATAGGGGGCAGAAGGTTGGTGCAATTCAAATTCGTCTCTTTCGTCCGTTCCCGAGTGCCTCGATTTGCAAGGCACTCAAGGGTGTATCGAGGGTCATCGTCATCGACACCGATCACCAAGAGGTTATCCTACAAGAAGTGCGTCATGCGCTGTATGGGAAAACAACGCCGGTCTTTGGATTCAATGTCGGAGTTGGCGGAGTCCCGATGAATGCTGAATTATTCACGGGCATCATTGACGAGGTGTTGGGTCGTGACAGTGATGGTGGTCCACACGCAGAGTGGCGCGGTGTCCCTGAGGATGTTCCGGTTCAAGAAAAAGTTCCGGTCATCATCCCGATAGCGGATACCGGTCAACAAGTGAAGTCTGGGCATCGCGGCTGTGCGGGGTGTACGGCACCCATTGTGATGCGCCATGTACTCAAGGCGGTTGGAAAGGGTGCCCAAGTAGCTCTACCCGCCTGCTGCTGGTCCATCATTGACGGACCCGGACCACGTTCGCATGTTAATGTTCCCATGCTCCATTGCCCGTTTGCTTCCGCGGCGCCTGTCGCTGCGGGAATGAAAGATGCGGCTAAAAAGACAGGGAAAGACATCACCGCCATAGCGTTTGGTGGTGATGGGGGAACATTCGACATTGGTTTTGGTGGTCTTTCTGGAGTGGCAGCGCAGGGTGCCGATATCATATACGTCTGCTATGACAATGAGGCGTACATGAATACCGGAGGTCAAGGTTCTTCGGCAACACCGCATGGTGCAGTGACCGAAACAAATCCGGCTTTCGCACCGAAGTTGCAATTCAAGAAAAAGATTCTCCAAATCATGGCGATGCACGGCATTCCATATGCCGCCTCCGCGTCAATTTATCATTTGGATGACTTCAACAGGAAGCTCGCAAAGGCTATCGCCTACAAGGGGCAAGGTCTGCGCTTTCTCCATGTGCTTGCTCCGTGCAATACGGGGTGGAAGGTTGAGCCAAGTGCATCACTTTATATGGCGCATCTCGCTGTTGAAACTAAAGTGTTTCCTTTGGTGGAGTGTGATCATGGAAAGTGGAGTATCACGCATCGACCGACCGATCGCGCGATGCTTGCGGAGTACGTTAAGCCGCAGGGTAGATTCGCACATTGGACCGACGAAGACATCGCACTGGCGAAGATTCGTGTTGACCTTGATTGGGAAGAATTCGAAAAATTGGAAAAGTATTTTTGAACTTACGTGTTCACAGTCCCGCTTCGGCGGGGCTGTTTCTATATTATAGAGTAAGCTTATCTACCGTGAACTGATAAATTCAAAAAACAACTGAAGATTCCTTTGCCCACTCGCTATCTTGGTTGGTCGGAATCATACGTTTCAGTTTTTTGTATTTAATTTCGTCAAAATATATCGCAGCTAATTACTATGGGTAATTTTGTGATGGTGATATACTGACGGTGCCACAACGCGCATTATAATTTATATGCAGAAAGCATCGTTCATTTTTCTCATTGGCGTATTTGCGATAGCAGACGCCTTGTTTCTTTATCCCAAATATCAGATTTATCATGATGTGGAATTGTTTGCCCATGCTCCCGAAGTCGTGAGTCGCGGACATGCCGCAGAGGCACTGGTTGCGAATGCTTTGTCAGATGGGAGTATTTCTCTTGAGAATTTTACGACAGATGTTACCGCATCTAACACACAAGCATTTTCTGACTTTTATCAAAAGAATGGAGGAGCCGGATTGTTTCGTGTAAAAATATGGGATGCCAATTATCGTGTACTTTGGTCAGACCTTTCTGTATTAAATGGGCAGCGATTCTCGACCAACGATGAGGTAAGAGAGCCTTATGGGAGTGGCGACACTGTTATTAAGGGTACGCTTGGTGTTTTGATTGATGAGGCTGTGCTTTATCAAAAGGTATGTGAACTGTATTGTCGCAATTTTATGGAGGTATACATTCCCGTAAAAAACGAGAATGAGGTCGTCGGGATTGTTGAGTTGTATTATAATGTTCAGGATGTTGTGGATAAACTTCGCGGGATATTTTATTGGTGGCTTTTTGTGACAAGCATAGGATTTTTCTTTACTATCGCAACGGCTTATGCTTACCTGTGGCTAAAAATGCATAGAACACATGATGATACGGTCTAAAATATTTTTACCGTTTGCGCTTCTCTTCGTCCTCTCTTTCGCGATGCTTTTGCTAATCGTTAAAGTAGGACTTGATCGGTCCTCGCTTGAAGCGCGCAAGGGAGCACTTGATTCGTTTGTTCTTCACAACATCAAGCCGTTCCCTCGCGAAGCTCTTACTGCAGATGCGTCTTCCGTGGTGATGAATGAATATTTTAGCCAAATTCGGAATTCTGATGCAACGATCTTCGGTATTCGAGTGGTGGATATTAGTCAACATGTAATTTACTCAAACCCCGTGGATAATCCTGTGGGGAGTTTTGATATTACTCCTTACCGTCTGAATATTGAGAACGCATTTGTTGTTGGGGTACCCAATGTCTGGTTGAGTATTAGTGATGGTCATGGGGTGGCCATGCCACTCGAGTCTTTTGTGCGTGGTATTGTCCCATTGCGTGATATCGGCGGAGAGACACACTATGTAGCCATCATCGACGCAACATTGGGTTATGCATATCAGCAGAATTCGGTGATGCTTTATCTATTCGCCTTTTTGGTTGGGCTCATGCTCCTTTTGGTTTTTGCAGTGGAATATGTTCTGATTTCCCGAACTCTTGTTAAGCCGATTATTGGATTGATGAAAGTGGCATCAAGTATTGCGCGAGGAGACCTTGGTGCCATGTCTGACTTAAACAGCAAAGATGAGATAGGCAGACTCGCGCAATCAGTAAATGCGATGGCAGCAAACACGAGGGACTTATTTAGAGGATTTGATCGTAAGGTTGCAGATAAAACTCACACCCTTGCAGCTCAGCTCGTCGAAATAAAGGAATCACGAAATATTATGGCCAGCTTGCTTGAGGATTCTCAAGTTTTGCAGGAGAAGGAAAGGAGGCAAGCTGAAGATATTCAGCAGGCTTTATTGGAAACGGCGAAAGTGGCTCATCAAGCGGACAAAGAGCGCAGTACATACTCCTTATTGCTCGCGAGTATTAAAGAGGGTGTTATTATGCTCAATCCCGAACAGAAAATTACCATTGTCAATAATTCGGCTATACAGCTTCTCGGGTCTAGTGATAAAGAATTAATGGGGGCAACCTTGTCGGACAGTTGCTTTTTTCTTCATGACAACAAAACACCGATAACTCGTGAATATTGGGAAAATCTATTTATCTCGGAAAAGGATATTCCAGCGCTCAATGATGTCTGGTTGGTAGCGCGACAACGTACTATCCCCGTATATTTTGAAGTTTCGCGAATTATTCACACTCAAAACGGGGAGGTGGAGGGTGTGATTCTTATGATTCGCGATGTGAGTGAAGAGCGCTCTCTTGAGGATGCTCGCGTTGGTTTTATCTCGACTGCATCTCATCAATTACGTACCCCGCTCACTTCAATGCGCTGGTTTTCGGAGATGCTCATTGCCGGAGATGCCGGTGCTATCACTGATGAACAACGCCACTTTATTGAAAGAATATATCAGGGGGTTGATCGTATGATTGCACTTGTAAATCTCCTGCTTCAGTTGGCGCGCGTTGAAGCCGGTCGCGTAAAGATAGAGCCAGTCCCTATCGACATCAAGGCAACAACCGAGGCGGTTGTGCTGATGCTTAAACAGAGCCTCGATGCAAAAAAACAACAAGTTGTGGTAATTTCAAAGCCGGAACAAATATCAGTTATTTTGATGGACCAAGACGTGATTTGGCAAGTTATTCAAAATCTACTGACGAATGCAAACCGGTACGCATTTGACGGAAGTACGATAAACGTAACCATAACCGAGGATGATAAGATGACCACCTATTGCGTTGCTGATTCCGGCATTGGCATACCAGACAAGCAGAAAGACCAGATATTCGAAAAGTTTTTCCGCGCAGAAAATGCGACAGCAAAGGTTCCCGAAGGATCGGGGCTCGGATTGGTACTCGTGAAGGCGCTTACAGAGAAGTGGGGGGGCAGAATTTGGTTTGAGTCCAAAGAGAATGTCGGTACTAAATTCTGTTTTACTGTGCCGAAATCTGGAATGCGTCCCGAGGATGGGGAAGTGAAGCTTCGCGTATAGAATTGTGCAAGGGTGGGTGACATGCGATGAGCAGATATCGTTGGGGTGTGTAATATTGTCTTTACATGTGCGACATCGCAATATACACTATAGCGAGCATGGAAGAAAAAAGGGATAAAAAAAAGATTTTGACCGTCCTTACCGTTGAAGACGATGCTTTTCTCAGCTCACTGGTCGAAAATAATTTGCTAAAAGCCGGCTATGACGTGATTGCTACCGAAACTGGAGCTGAAGGACTGTCTCATGCGCTCACGGAGCATCCAGATATCATCTTGCTTGATATACTGCTTCCCGATGTGGGTGGACTTGAGGTGCTTAGATTACTCAAGAACAATGACGCAACGAAGGAGATTCCGGTTATTATCTTTTCGAATTTTGGCGGACACGATGACGTGAAGAACGGTCTCGCATTGGGCGCTTGTGAGTATTTGGTTAAATCCGCAGTATTGCCAAGTGAGGTGACAGAAATCATCAGGCAAAAACTTAGTGACATTACTGAGTAAGGTCATCAACAGCAGGCCGCATCACTTTGATGCTTGTGGAGTTCCCCTAAGATAATATAATTTCAGTGAGGTGTCATATCCATTTTTTGTGTGCATTCTAAAAATATTTCTTGTTAAAGTAGTCATTCTTCATTACCGCTTCGTTCTGCAGAAATCGTTCATTCGCACAGTATGCGCATGTGGACGATTTTATTGAATGCGCTTATACTGAGTTTTACTCTACAGATACCTTATGGCCTGCATTTGACAGTAATGAACTTGAAAAAGCAATTGATGAGTTTAACAAGAGACAGAGAAGATTTGGAGTTTAAACCAAAGTTTGT
>LCOM01000007.1 GCA_000999395.1 Parcubacteria group bacterium GW2011_GWA2_47_7 | reverse complement strand
ATGACCCCTTCCGCGTTGAAAAACCATAATAGGTGAACCTATTTCTGACTTCTAGTCTACAAAGCAGTCTGTGCGCTTCAGCGCACAGTGGTTGAATGCACAAGGGTGACTGACATTCCGGTTAGCATTGGGGTCCTCGCGTTTTTGTCTCGGAAATATGCATCACGCGAAGACATGTCCAAAAAGACGGGGTTGCAGGTTGGATTGATTCTTTCTCTGTTTCGGAAAATTTTCTTAACGATAAAACAACTGCCCACTGGACAGTTTTTTATTCCCTCATGTTTTGCGGGGAATGCTCAGGGGTGAGGCGCTTCTGTTCTTAAAATGACTCTCGTAGGACATTGCGGAGTATTACAAAAAAACAACCAATACGATGGATGGTATATTTCCCTCCGACAGCGAGGAACTTCTGCTTTGGAAAGGACTCTCGCAGGTGAATAACGAAGTTTCCTCAGGGCGAGGTATTGCTTTTTGAGGGGCTACGGACCGCGACGGCGGGAGTCTGAGCGACCTAAATTTCAACGACCGAAGGGAGTATGAAATTGGAAGTACTCGTTGTGGTAGAAAAAGTCAGCAGACTTTTATCCGTGCCCTCAAAAAGCAATGCCGAGTGGTACTTACGCTTTCTCGACGCGCTCGGCATAATCGCCGGAGTCAGTATTGATTCTCACAATATCTCCCTCATTGATGAACATCGGCACGTAGATGGTGGCCCCTGTCTCCACGGTGACAGCTTTTGTCGCGTTTCCGGAGGTGTTACCACGTACGGCAGGGGGAGCCTCGGTAATTTTGAGCTCTACTTTGATGGGATATTTCAAGCCGATGATGTCGTCGTTGAACGTTGTCGAATCAATGATTGAATTAGTCTTGATGAACTTGATGCTGTCACCGAGCTGTTCATCCGAAAGTTTGAAACGGTTCGAAGGATCTTTCGCATCACAGAACCAATATTCACCCTTGTTGGCGTAGAGATACTTTACCTCCTTTGTTCCCATGTCTGCCTCTTCGGCCTTCTCGAACTGATGGAATACCACCTCTTTAACGTTTCCACTTAAAAGATTTTTAACCTTCGTGTGGTTGACCGGGCGCGATTTCTGCTTCTGGAAAACGTGTGCGTCTAAGACCTCATAGGGTTGGTCATCGATAAGAATAATTCGACGTGGAAGAATTTCACTGTAATTTAATATTGCCATAGTGCGGCTATTCTAAGCCATCTCGTGTGTTTTGTCGAGTTTTCCGTTTTGCCACGTTTGTGTTGTTTTTCGTGTAGTATTTATATATGGAACAACACAAAAAACGCGCAGTCGTGACGGGGGGTGCGACCAAATTTTTAACGACTGAAAGGAGTATAAAAATGGAAGTACTCGTAGACGATATGTACATTAATTAATAATGAAATTTATGGTCACAAACGAAACAAAGAAGCGAGCGGTGGTAACAGGTGGTGCCGGCTTCATCGGTTCGCATCTCGTCGATGCATTAATAGCGAAGGGGTATGATGTGGACGTTATCGATAATTTGAGCGCGGGCAAGAAGGAGCACGTGAACCCCGATGCAATATTGCATGTCGTTGATATTCGTAATCTTGAAGAGATAAGCCCAATCATTAAGGGTGCGGATTACGTCTTTCATTTTGCCGCACTTCCGCGTGTTCAGTACTCTATCGAGAATCCCATTGAAACAAACGAAGTTAATGTAACGGGTACGTTGAATGTATTCTCCGCAGCGCAGAAGGGAGGAGTTAGCCGCGTTGTATATTCGGCCTCAAGCTCTGCGTATGGAGATCAAGAAACGATGCCACTCCACGAGGAAATGTCCGCGGAACCGCTCTCGCCATACGGATTACAAAAATATATTGGCGAGCAGTACGCACGCCTGTTCCACGTTGTGTACGGGCTTTCGACTGTGTCACTGCGCTATTTTAATGTGTACGGACCCCGCTTTGATCCCGAGGGAGCCTATGCGCTCGTCATTGGAAAATTTCTGAAACAGCGCACCGATGGCGTCCCAATCAGCATAACCGGAGATGGTGAGCAGACGCGCGATTTCACTCATGTGCGCGACGTGGTGCGTGCCAACATTCTTGCCGCAGAGAGTCCAAGTGTTGGAAACGGGGAAGTCATCAATATCGGTGCTGGGCGCAATGTGAGCATCAACAGAATCGCACAGCTTATTGGTGGTGAAATTGTCTACGTCCCGGCGCGTTTGGAACCCAAGCATACGCTTGCAAGTAATGAGCGGGCATTGAAACTGTTGGGATGGAAACCTGAAATACAGGTAGAGGAGGGTATCGCGGAGCTCTTGCGAGAATCTGGGTTTTAGGCCACAATAATAGCCATGTTGCTTGAAGACCAGACAATTCCACTAAATGAACTGAAGGATGAGGTCATTCTTGAGCGCTCAATCGAGCACCCGTCCCTTTTTGCTGTACTGGTTTCGCGCTATCAGGATGCGTTTCTTCGAAAGGCGGACAGTGTTATTCATAGTAGGGAGGAGTCTGAGGATATCGTTCAGGAAACGTTTACGAAGATATACTTCAATGCGCGGCGATTCAAGACGGTTGAAGGTGCGTCGTTTAAGTCCTGGGGCTATAAAATCCTCATGAATACAACCTTTACCCACTACCAGAAGTTAAAAAAGAAGGGAGCCACTCACATCGAACTCGAACCTGAGTTTTATGAGACGCTTCCTGACCCGGCAAACCACAGGGAAGAGGACGTGATGCGTGACTATGTTGCGTCATTTCTGTCCCAAATGCCCTCGCAACTCGCCCGGCCACTCAAACTCCATTTTCTCGACGAATATTCGCAAAAAGAGATTGCCGACATGGAAGGGACAACGGTCTCTGCCGTGAAGACCAAAATCTATCGTGCGAAACGAGAATTCGAACGATTACTCGCGGGCGAAAATCAAGATAAAAAAGCCTAATGGCATATTTATGAATGATACAGAGGTAAAGTTAAATAGTAGGCTGACGAGACGTATTATGCGTCGCATCTACTTTGTATATGCATTGCGTACCGTACTCAATCCGCTCTTCCTCAAATCGCTCATCGCCCTTGTTTTTGTGTGGCGCTCAACCGCATATATTTCCTATGGGAACGTATTTGCGAATGCGCCTCAGCTGACCGACATTCCTCGCAACCTCACATTTATGCGCGACGCATTTATGCACACTGAGGTGACGTCGGCCACTCTTCTCCTTAGTACTGTTGCAATCCTTGCGTGGCTTGCATCAGATTTTATCCGCAAGTCGCAGCACGCATATTTTTAACAAGTGCGATACTCACCATATATAGCAAAAAGCGCTTAATCCCAGCGTTTTTTTGTTCGTTGAATAAAAATAGACAAATGTATATTTTTATGATATAATAAATAATAGATTACTTTGTATCGTAAATTGAAAAGGAGGACGGTATGTTTGATTTGTCATTCTGGGATTGGTATTGGATTATTGGAACTGCACTTGTCATCGGTACCGCCCACTACCTCATAGTGGCGAATATCGAGCGCGAGCGCATTCGTCGTGCACAGGTTGCGCACGAAGAACAGTCGTTAAAGCTGTGCCTCAAGCAGCAGAAGGCTAAACTGTATGCTTTACGTACTGAGGTTGTGCGTACGCGCTACATGGTGGACGCATGGCTATCTAGGAATCCTCGGGCGACATTACGGCATCCTGGAGCAAAAATTGTCCTCCATGATCATATGAATGCTCTCAGGGCGTTCTTTGACCATGAGGGGTGTGTTCAATATGCGTACCCCGACGAAACAGCGAAACAATACGACAATCCGTATTGGCGCGCCGTATGGCACATCTACCATCATGGGAATGTACGCGCTCTCCCTCCATGTCCGCTTGAGTCCTAGCATCAAGCTCTAAATTCCCGCACAATCGTGCGGGTTTTCTTTTCCACATTATGTGCAGGACGGTAGACAAGGATAGCTATTGTGCTATAAAGATTTCAGCATAGTTATTTAACAAAGGGGGAATCATCATGGGCGATAGTCAGTTAGTGCATGCCATATCCGAAGTTATCGGCAGCAATATAGAGGCGATACCACAGTACGCGATGCTTCCGATTTGCAAGACTACCAGCAAGTTTCCGTCGTTCCGTGGGATTGAGTCTCTCCCGACATTCACTGAATCAGAAAGGGAGGAGCTATCGAGTCACATGGAGAGACTTGTCAGCATGATCCAGGTTCACTCGGTTCTTCTGCTTGCTGAAGCAGGTGTGGCAAGCGAGTTAATGTTGTCATCTGCACAACGCGTTGTATATGATGCAGGTATGAAAGAATTTGTAGAGCGTGAGGATCATTATCCGTAAGCGCTCACATAACACAAACACCCCAATGTGGGGTGTTTTTTTTCTGTGCACGTTACCTATTTTCTTATTCCGGTGACCCCTCGTCCTTGTCATCGGCACTCGCCGAGACGCTGAACGAATCATCGGACTTCATTTGCTTGAGAATTTCTTTTGTGATTTCCTTCGCGATGGCCTTGTTCGTTTTGAGAAATACGCGTGCAGAATCATATCCGCGCCCAATCTTCACATCACCATAGGAATAGGATGAACCCATTTTCTTGATAAGGCCATATTTTTCTCCAAACATGAGCATCTCGCTTTCACGAGAGATGCCTTCATTGTAGACGAGGTCGAATTCCGCTTGCTTGAACGGAGCGGCAACTTTATTCTTGACCACTTTGGCGCGCGTGCGACTTCCGATAACATCCTCACCCTTTTTAATCTGTGCAATCTTCCTGATATCGATGCGCACTGAGGTGTAGAACTTGAGCGCTTTCCCTCCTGGTGTCGTTTCGGGATTGCCAAACATCACACCGATTTGCATGCGAATTTGATTGATGAAGATGATCTTTCGGGGTCAGTGCTGCGACAGAGTCGATGACAATAACTGAGACATTTCCTGAGCGTACGAGTGATTCGCATATCTCAAGCGCCTGCTCTCCGGTGTCCGGCTGCGCAAGGAGGAGCTGGTCAATCTTCACACCAAGCTTCTTTGCATAATCTGGGTCGAGCGCGTGTTCCGCGTCAATGAACGCTGCTACACCACCTTTTTTCTGCGCCTCGGCGACGACGTGGAGCGCAAGGGTCGTTTTTCCTGACGATTCCGGTCCGAATATTTCAACGATACGTCCTTGTGGAATTCCACCTACACCGAGTGCGTGGTCAAGACCGATAGAGCCTGTTGAGATTGAATCAATATTTACCTTCGGAGCATCTCCGAGTTTGATGATAGCCCCTTCACCAAACTTTGTTTGGATTGACTTGATTGTTGCATCGATACCCATTGTACCTGACCGCTCTGCTTCCGATTTCTCTTTCTTTACTTTTTTTACAAATCCCGCCATGAAATTTTTTATTAAGGGGTAATAACATTGAGCTCTTCATGATACACGAGTTCCAGCTTCTTGATGATCTGTCTTCCTTGTGCGTCTTTGGCCGTGAGCTCTATTATATTATAGCCGGGGGAGAGCAACAATTGTTCCGCAAATCTCCCACTCAGGTCAATAAATATCTGTCTGCCCTGAAGCGTCAGTTCTTTCGCATTGATTGCGACCCCGCGAATCATGATGAGCGACGTTGTCGATGTCATATAGTCTTGCGGTTCCGAAAGCTCGATCAGCGGGCCCGCGATGACGGAGCGGGACTGGTAGTACGCATAAAATACGATGACTGCCACGATGAGTATCCCCGTGCTGACCGAAAGAACTTTTTTAAGCGTGATGCGCATGCTCTATATATACACGAGGAGAGTGCGCTCGTCGACACCCTTAATTGCACAAGAAGGTGTTCGACCGAGTCGTGGTCGTTCCATGTGAATAAGCGAAGCAGACCTTGCGATAAATTGACGGAACAATGTTCCTCTGGTATGGTCTTTGAAGAAATTAAGAGGAGAGAAGCATGTCTCGTTTTTCGATGATTGCCGCACTCGTTGCCGCATGCTTTGCAAGTGCAAGGTCAATGGAGTCAGCTTCAGTGCTCCATTTGGCGAATAGTCTTTCTTTAAACCAGAGTCCTCCCAAAAAGGGGAAGGGTAATGCAAGTGCGCGACGTGCGGCAGAAAAGCGCCAGCAGAGAATTCGAACAAGAAAAATAGTCCATCGCAAGAGATAATCAAAACCGCCCCATTCATAAAATGGAGCGGTTTTTTTGTCCGTTCTTGAAGATGAGCGCGTTAATCTTCTTCTCGTCCGAATCCCTCCGTCTTATCATCGCGCATGAGGACCGTGCGCGGTTTCGCCCCCTCTCCCGCGCCGATAACGCCCTTTTCCTCGAGGATATCCATGATGCGTGCTGCGCGCGCGTATCCGAGTCCAAGGCGACGCTGAAGATAGGATGTCGATGCCTTGCCCTCCTTCATGACGAGCTCTTTTGCTGCCTCATATTTGTCATCCTCTTCATCATCAGCCTCTCCGGATATTGCATCCTCGGGAATTCCCCCAAAGAAGGCATTCCGATTCTCTGTATCTTTGGTGACATTGATTTCATCTCCGAGCGTTCCGTCATAATGGTCTTTGAGGAATTTGACGACATTCTTGACCTCAGTTTCAGAAATAAATGCGGACTGTAAGCGAATCGGCTTCGGCATTTCTGATGACAGATAGAGCATATCGCCGGCTCCAAGGAGATTTTCCGCGCCCGATGTATCAAGAATTGTGCGGGAATCAATCTGCGAGGCGACCTGAAGCGCGATGCGTGCCGGAATATTTGCCTTGATGAGTCCGGTAATGACATTGACCGAGGGGCGCTGCGTAGCAATCATGAGGTGAATACCAACGGCACGACTCATCTGGGCGAGGCGAACGATCGCCGATTCGAGTTCGCGCGGGTATGCACTCATGAGGTCTGCCAACTCATCGATAATGATGACAATATACGGCATGAGTTCAGGAAGTTCCGGCTCCTCGCCTTCGCCAAATGCCCCATCCTTTTTTTGTTTCTCATATTTTTCGAGTGCCGGTTGAAGGATTGATTTGTGATACGAAGCAATGTCTCGCACTTTTTCTTCTTGGAGTACGTCGTAGCGCCTATCCATTTCCTTTGTTGCCCACTTGAGCGTGAGGATAGCCTTCTTGGCTTCCGTGACGACAGGGGTCAAGAGGTGGGGAATACCATTATAGAGGGTGAGTTCAACGCGCTTCGGATCCACCATGATGAAGCGGAGTTGCTCCGGCGAGTTTCTATATAATAGAGAGGTGATAATGGTGTGTATCGTGACCGACTTTCCCGAACCAGTTGCTCCGGCCACCATGACGTGCGGCATCTTTGCGATATTCATGAATTGGGCGAGTCCTGAGATTCCCTTCCCCAGAGGAACGTAGAGGGGATTCGGGTTTGCCGCCCACTCCGCTTCGCCAAGGAGTGTTCCGAGTCCGACCGTCGACTTCGTGGTGTTCGGCATCTCGATTCCCACGAGAGATTTTCCGGGAATGGGTGCTTCGATGCGAATCGGTGCCGCCGCGAGTGCGAGCTCAAGGTCGTGCTGAAGGGTCGTAATCTTTGAGAGGCGAACGCCCTCTGCGGGTTTGAGTGCATAGCGTGTAATCGACGGCCCGACGGAGACCTCATCCATCTCAACGTGAATGCCAAAATTCTGGAACGAGCGTTTGATGATATTTGCATTCGCCTTGATATCACCGTAGCCAGGCTTTCCTTTGTCATGTGCCAAGAGCGAGAGTGGGGGAGGGGTATAAGTGGAATGAAGCGTCGAGTTGAAGCGAAAAGGAACCTCGTCGACTTTAGGTTTTGAGGTGCGCTTATTCGTTGCGGAAAAGACTGGCGACTTCTCGATAGACACACTATCCCTACGCGCCTCCTCATCATCATGCGCTTCGGGCTCTATGGGGGGATTCCTGAGTGAGATGACCTCCGTCTCCCCACCTTCGATTTGGTTGAGGTTGGTGACAAGTGCATCTCCGGCTGCGTTATCAACTTTTTTTGGTCGAAAGAATTTGAAGAACGAGAACATAAAGCCGAGATGAAGCGGAGTATCAAAAAGCACGAGGATGGCAATGAGGAGCACGGTCGTGAGCAATATCGCAGTGAGCGTTCCTGCAAAGAGTGCGACCATTGGCATGACAATATAATATCCGATCAAACCACCAAGCCCTGACGTTCCGTCGGCAATGCTCATCTGCGAAAGAAGGCCGAGTGATGAAAGAACAAAAAACGGACCAGCAACAAGCGCCGCCGTGGTGAAGCTCCTCTCCTTGGCGCGAAAGAAGTTTATTCCGAGAAGGACGAAGAGGGTAGGGACAACATAGTAGCCGACACCAAAGAGGAAATGTATTCCTTCATAAAGAAAGACAATGTACGGTCGCTTTTCGTCCTGAGGTCCGGAACCGGTGAGCGCTGCCCCAATGAGGAGAGTGGCAAGAAGTATGAACATGATTCCAAGAATAGAATTGCGCGTCTCTTCACGCAGTCCAGACCAAAATCCCTTCTTTTTTAAACTCACATCTTTTCGTTCCTTTTTGTCCCAATTTTTACTCTCCCGAGTTTTTCGTTTTTTCATCATAGCGGTAATTAATTTGTCCTGATTTTACCATAAAAAGATTCAAAAAAATGGGCATAAGTTTTCCCTCCATAGATGATAGTTATACAGCGCCGTGCGATGGGTGAGTCTAAAGATATTCTCTGATGTTTTTTTATTGGAATGGCAAGATTCTCTTCAGTAAGGGTTTACCAATTTTGAAAGGCCTCTCGCAGTTGCATCACCATGTGAGCGAGGTATTTTCTTAGTATCCCGCCAAACTAAAGGTTACCCTTGGCTTTGAAAGGGTGACCCTTAAAGTAGTTGTTTGGCAGATTAAGCACATCACCCGCGAAACACGCCACCCTCTTCAGCGAGAGTGTTCTCTCTTTTGAAAAGCCTTGCGGAGGCCCCTGGGCTTGGCATGGTCTTCGCGTAGCAACGAGCAATTTTCTCTTAAGCGAGGGTTTACCAATTTTGAAAGGCCTCTCGCAGTTTCTCCACCCTGCGAGCGAGGTATTGCTTTTAAAGTGGCTACGCAGCCGGGCAGGCGAGTCTGAGGAAAAAGTCAGCAGACTTTTATCCGTACACTTTAAAAGCAATACCGAGCGTAGGTTATCCACAGGCTCTTTTTCTATCTTTTAAAATTTCATTAGGACACTATTAGACATTTCGTATCAGACGAGTATGATAGGCACAAATCAGTACTCCACGGCCTTCAAGGACAGAATAAATTAAGACACTTGACTTTTACTAATGTTTGTGATACATATAAGGACAACATAAAGACACTATATGGAACATCAAAAGGACAATAACCAGGGGAGACCAAATACTATTGGACAGACCCCACAGACTTATCAGGGATATGGATACATTGTGCGAAAGGCGGAGAAGCTCACGACTGCGCTCTATCTTGTTACAGACATTCTCTCCGACAAGGAGCCAATGAAGTGGCGTGTGCGCGAAGTCGGAGTCGATGTGCTTTCGGACATCACGGTGGCCGGATCGACTTCGGTGAGCGAGAAGATGAGCACCCTCCGTACGGTCATAAAGAAGATCGAAAAACTTGTCTCTTTTCTTGATGTCGCAACATCAACGCGCATGATGAGTGAGATGAACGCCTCGATGCTTCGCAAGGAGTATCTCGCATTAAGGGATGGTGTTGAAGCAGAGTGGAACCGTATGCAGGAGCGAAGTAAGGCGATGTTGAACGAACGTTTTTTTGACGTCCCCCGTGACACTCGGCCGATGATAGAGGAGAAGTCGGTAGTAGAGAGTGTGCCTGCCCCGGTGCAGATGCGCATGGAATCCGGAGTCTCCGTGGCAGAAAATATTTCCGCAAAAGATACTTCGTCGTCAACGTCCAAAGAGCAGTCATCGCAGACATTCACTCCGTCAGTTCCAGTTACTCGTTCGGAGTCCATGCCACAAACAGTACAGAATGAAGTGCCCCGAAACGATAATCGTGAAGCACCGCGTTTTATCCCGAGTGTGCAAAGGGAGCGCCTCTTCACACCGCCTCGCGTGACTATTTCCGATAGCGATGTCATTGCCCGCTCGCACCCCGATGTGACCAGAAATGATAGACGAAAAATCATCCTTGCCTTGATCAAACAGAAGCCCGCCATCACGGTCAGTGATATCGCCAAAAGTATCCCCGGCATTTCCGAGAAGACCATTCAGCGCGAGCTACTCTCCATGGTCTCCGAGAATGTCCTTGTAAAAAGGGGGGAGCGTCGCTGGAGCACTTACTCCCTACGTGAGGGATAACATAAAAGACATTTTTTAAAAGACAGTCATGCATATCGCATGACTGTCTTTTATTGTTGCCGTGTAGTACTCACAAGGCTTTCATATTTGAAAGCGTATAGTGTAAGGGTTCGTCGGAGAATGTCCTTGATGGTGAAATATACCCAGAAAATACATCACAAATATGCCATATCGTTGTTTGACTGGTACAGGGGTAAACGTGTACTATGCCCCTTACGTCACCAGGGATGGTGTACGTAGGTATGCTCTTGTGGTGGCCTAACCACAGCACTTTGCTGTGCAAATGTTATCCACAATCTTCTCGTCATTTGATGGCGTGAAAGTGAGAGTAATACTATAATTATATTGTGCTTTCGAGAGCAGAGTTATTCTGTCTTTGTATGTTTGTACAGAAAGCGAAGCGATGCGAATGTTTCGTCCGGGAGGATAAAGCAGAAACGCATGGAGGAAAGCCGAATGGATTGCTCATTGAAAACAAAATAGCGGATGTGTGATTCTTGAGCAGCTTTTCTGTTTGAGAAGTGTGTTCGAGAAATACGGATTTCGTTATTCGTTCACTCAATGAACGATTTCAATTTCGGTGCGAATCCAAGCGCGCATGTAGACTCGAAAGAAGAGGTGCACAAGGTGCTTCGACAAGAGGGTACATACGAAAGTAGTTGGTCGTGCCCGTCGTGGACGAAAAATATTTTGGACTCCAACCTTGCGGTAGTGAGAAAGAAATATTCGTCGTACACAAAATTATTACGTCGAGTGCGGAGTAGGGAATGTGATCTGTGTTCCCGACGTCCGAACAGGGGCGTAATGATACTTACCGTGAATTATAAGAAAGTTATTAGTAGGTTCGCACATTAATTAGCAGACTATATATGATGAATTTTAAGAATACGAAAACGGCGAAAGTCGTTTCTGGATTCGTAGGAATCGCGACGGCCGTCATGATGATGGGCCCGGCAGTTGCTTCGGCAGATGCCATCAGCGATCTTACAGCTCAGATCAACGCGCTGCTTGCCCAGGTTGCTGCCCTTCAGGCCGCACAGGGTGGTAGTGTAAGCACACCAGTCGTTGCAGGAGGACACACGTTCTCTGCTCCCGACATCACTATGGGTTCAAAGGGAAGTGAAGTAACTGAACTCCAGATGCTTCTCGTCGCCCAGGGTCACCTCGTGATGCCAGTCGGTGTATCGTACGGATACTTCGGCTCACTCACAAAGGCAGCACTTGCATCGTGGCAGGCAGCCAACGGTATCACACCAGCAGTGGGATACTTTGGAGCCATCTCACGCGCAAAGGCAAACTCAATGGGAGGCACAACGACAACGACCACAACCACTCCAGGAACAACACTTCCTTCAGGTTGTACGTCAGCTGCCGGATTCAGTCCGATCACCGGAGTATCCTGCTCAACAGGTACGACAGCAGTTTCAGGCACCGGAGTTTCCGTTGCACTTGATGCTTCCTCTCCGATGAACCAGACACTCATCACCCCTCAGGGCGTAGCAACACTCGCGGTCTTCCGGATCTCGAATGGTAGCTCACTTCCCGCAAAGGTGACGATGATGAAGTTCCAGCGCACAGGCATTTCGTCTGATGCAACCGTCAATAGCGTTTACCTCTACCAAGGTTCAGCACGTCTTACCGACTCTGCTTCCTTCTCACAGGGATTCGTTAACTTTGCTGATGCAGGAGGCCTCGTGACGGTTCCCGCCATGAGCTCAGTCTTGGTTGCTGTTCGTGGAGATATCGCTACTGGTGTGAATGGTCAGACCCTTGGCGTGATGCTCACCGATGCAACAGCAGACGCAGGTGTTGTTGGTGGACTCCCAGCATCGGGTAACTCCAGCTCATTTGCAACTGCTCCTTCCGGCATGGCAACGGCAAACTTCACAGCAACAACTTCTGTGGGTAACATTGACCCCCAGAATGACGTTGTTGTGTGGCAGTCGAACATCAGCATTGGCAACCGTGATACTCAGTTGACGGCATTGCGCCTTCAGCAGATCGGTTCTGTCAATGCAGCAGACGTCGTGAACTTCCGCCTTATGATTGATGGTACTCAGGTGAGCACCGCAGTTGCACAGGCAGATGCAAATCGCTTTGTCTCGTTCGCATTTGCAACGCCAGTTACTGTGAAAGCAGGCTCTCACACAATGAAAGTCATGGCCGATGTCGTTGGTGGCTCAGGCCGTAACTTCAAGTTCTCACTCCGCCGCGTAGTGGATGTTGAGATTTGGGATTCCCAGCTTGGCGTTGTTGTGACTCCGACCGTGAACTCCCTTACATTTGTTGCGTTGGAACCAGTTTCAGCATCAACAATCAATGAAGGTACACTTACTGTCACAAAAGACACCTCGTCACCTTCGGGTAGCGTCGTCTTGAATGGCTCTAATGTTTCCCTCGGGAAGTTCGTCTTCCGTGCACAGGGCGAGGAGCTCAAAGTTGAGAGCCTCACCTTTGGCTTCACTGAGACAACTGTAACTGGTGCGTGGGGAAAGGTCCGCAGCACTACTGTATACGCAGATGGCGTAGCATTGGGCTCGACTCAGGACATGGTTCCGGGAGGAAGCATATTTAACCTCGGCTCTTCACTCATCCTTGCCCCAGGTAAAGATGTCGTCGTAGAGGTCCGTGGTGATATCTTCGATAACGATGGAACAAACACTGTTGCCGCAGGTGACACTTTGCTCCTCAACCTTCTTGCAGGATCAGCAAACGTCTACAAGCGCTCATCGTTGAATTACACTGCAAATGGTGCAATGTCCGGAAACACCCTTACGGTGGCAGCCGGCACGATGGTGATGGCAAAGTACACAGCGTACGCAAATCAGTCTGTTACTATTCCTCAGTCAGCGTATAAGATCGGAGAATTCCGCCTCACGGCAGGAAGCTCTGAGGGTGTCAATCTTGATACCATTACGCTTACTCTTCCGAACGATGGCATTACCGATATCGTTCCTGCCGACATGACGAATCTCTATGTCGTTTACGGAACGAAGACGTCAACCACAAAGTCAGCAGGTGCAGCATCCCAGACCTTCTCGGTCAATGAGGCAATTGCAGCGAACGGAACCATGAACTTTGCAGTCTACGCTAACCTTAGCGCAGCTTCAAATACTGGCTCCACAACTGTCGCGACACTCGCAGTCTCTGGTACCTCGCAGTCTTCAGGTCAGGCAGTTGCCGCGACCGGAATTGCAGGTCAGACGATTACCGTCGCAGTTGGCTCTTTGGCGGTCGCACTTGATGCATCGACACCGACTATCGCCAATGTGGTAGCCAACTCAATGCCGAAGGTTGCTTCCTTCAAGTACAGCTCAACCAATGATGCATTCACAGTGAATGAAATCGGGGTGACAGCAGCCTCCAGTGCAGCTATCGTTGAATTGGTATTCAAGGATGGCGCAACGGAATTAACTCGTGTTGCAATGAACGGCACTGCCGCTACCGCAACCGGCCTCTCGGTAAACGTACCTTTCAATGGCACAAAGATCATTGATGTCTACGCAAACCTTGGTGGTGTCGGAACCGGATTTGCAACAACGTCATCGAACGTCGCAGTATCGCACTCCAGCACAAAGTACATGGACTCAAACGGCCAGACGCTGTATGACAACACTGCTTTGAATGGTAATGCGACCTACGTCTTCAAGACGAAGCCAACCATTACGACAGTTGCACTTCCAACTACTGTTCTCACGAACGGCGTAGTCACAATTGCGAAATTCACAATTAGCTCAGATGCTGCAGGCACAATTTCATGGGACAAGGTCTCATTCAGTGTCGCGACTTCTTCTAACAGTGAAACAGCAACTGGATTCCAGCTTGAGGATGAAGCTGTTGCTGGTGTAGCAGTCGGTTCATGTGCTCTTGTTACGACAACTCTCACATGTTCAGGCGCAAACAAGCAGGTTTCAGGTTCGAAGACATACCTACTTAAGGCAACCATGGCTGGCGTGGTTACCAACAGTAGTGTCTCGACAAGCATCTTGGGTGGAGACACCTATGCTGCACCAAACATCCTTGCGACCGTAACTGGAAACTTTAAGTGGTCCGATGAGTCTCTCAATGGACACAGTACGGGAACTGCTGACTGGATGAATGGATACAAGGTCAAGAATCTCCCAACTGACGCTCAGACAATCTCGAAATAATTAGTTTACCCAAGTACTCCCTAGGCCTTCTGGCTTAGGAAGTGCTCAGGGTTCGGTCTCACTGCATTTTTGTACGAAGTTCGTCTTTGTGCATTTAGCAGAAAAGATCAAACTAACTATTCGTCAGTCTGAACTCAGCAGGAGTTCTTAACTCAGAGAGACCTACTCTCTACAAAAAGCCCCCTCGCAAGAGGGGGCTTTTTGTTATAGCCCCCGTCAGGGTGTTTGTTATATGGTTTTAATACCCCAAAGGCGTCCCCCCATCCAAAGGCCACCTTTGGATAAATAGATAGATATGCCCCCTGCAAGAGGAGAGGGTTTTCTCTTTCCTAATTTTGCCCACTCGCAAAATATGCCAAAGGTGGTCTTTGGATAGACTTGTCCAAAGGCCACCTTTGGCAACTCAGTCGTAACTCATCTGGAGTTTCCAATTCAGATAGATCTGCTCTCGGCTTTTCAGACTGAATTCAGGGTCCTGCCTCTGCTCTATTATACGAAGTCCGTCTTTGTACAGAAAAAGTGAACCACCTGAGACAGAGAGACCTGCCTGCGTCACGGACGAAGCGACAGGTAGTCCTACTCTCTACAAAACTCCGCCCATTACTGGGGGGAGTTTTGTTATACCCCCCCACATGTACGAGGGTACCCCTCGTACATGTGGGGGGGGATACCGGGTGAGATCTATCTTCCCTAGAAAGATAATATTGATCCCAATATTCGTCAGTCTGAACTCATCAAGAGTTTTTTATTCAGAGATATCCGCCTGCGTCACGGACGACGCGACAGGTAGTCCTACTCTCTACGGAAAACCCCCCAAAGGAGCTTAGTTGTTTTTGTAAAAGTGAGAAACAGAAAAACTCTGAAAAAAGTTTTTCTGTTTGTGAAAAAGATATATACAAAAACCCCCGTCGCAACAGGGGGCTTTTTGTTTCTCCATTTATCTCCACCCGCCAGTGGAGAGGGAACCCAATGTACGAGGGGTACCCTAATACAGCGAAAATTGGCACATCTTTTATCCACACCATGTACGAGGGTACCCCTCGTACAATGCAGTATTTTTCAGTATTCTTATGGCATGGAACGAAAAATTAGCTTTGCGCCCGGAGAGTATTATCATGTCTACAATCGCGGTGTAGATAAGAGGGAAATTTTTTTGAGTGACGATGATCGCAATCGTTTCATTAAGTTGCTTTATGTGGCAAACGGAGACAAGTCTTTTTCATATCAAAGAATTCAGGGTGTATCATTGGATAAGCTTGATAGGGGGGACAGGCTGGTGAGCATCGGAGCATATTGCCTTATGTCGAATCACTTCCACCTGCTTATAAAGGAGAAGGAAGATGGAAATATCTCTTCATTTATGGAGAAACTGGGAACATCATATGCGATGTATTTCAATAGGAAATATAAGCGATCTGGCGTTTTATTTCAGAATACTTTTAAAGCGGAGCATGTACATCGGGATGAGCATTTGAAGTACCTGTATGCATATATTCACCTCAATCCGGTGAAGATGATTGAGCCGGAATGGAAGGAGTCCGGTATTCGAAACTTATCAAAAGCAAAGAAATATCTCGAACGGTACGACTATTCAAGCTATGCGGACTATGCAATGGGGAGAAGGGAGGAATCCGGAATACTTTCACCCGATGAGTTTCCTGACTATTTTGAAGAGCGCGGAGATTTTGATTGCTTTGTAGACGATTGGTTAAATTTCAAGGATGAAAAAGAAGATGCGGATATTTCCGTTCAGGGTAGATAATCCAATCAATTATAATATTCTGATTAAACGAAGCATTTTTTGATATGTGAAAAAGTGAAGTTTGCAGTGTTTTGATCAAGGCGAAATACTGTATTAAACCCCGACGCTCTCGCAAGGTGCAATTGGGATGATTCACACCGAAAATATCAATGATGAGATGCACTCATATATGTGCATGGTTGCGTGATTGAATTTGTTTTCCGTCAATCTGGTCAGACCGTGGGAGGCGCGTACCATAATAAGAGTTTCGCGAGTTCTTTTTATGGAGAAATATGAAATATAAGATTATTTCTGCGCTCTGTTTTACTGCGTTATTCACAGCATCATCTCAATCAAAACCAGTTTCTGGTGAAGAAAAAAAGATCTTTCGTGACAGCCCGTGCATTCCGAAAGCTTCCTGTGTCTCCGATACTCGTCTACCTGAAGCATTGAAGGAATTTGGCTTTCGTGTCAAAAACTGGCAACTCCCGGCAGTGGATCGCAATGATTTCGAGATTGTGAATTCGTCCGTGTATGCGTGGTATGAAACGGCGGACCTTGCTCACCTTGAAGATTTTGCATTCGTGCAGTACATGCGAGGTTGTGTCTATTCTTCTAAGAAGAATAAGGACGGGGCAATCGTCATTCAGCATAATGTGATGCATCAGAGTTTTGGGAAACATAAGCTATTCCTCCATCCTGACTGGATTGTGGACTCGCCATTATCTGATCCGCTGTTCGGCAGTGACCCAAAGCGTGTAACGAGGCACTACTTCATGGAGTGGAATAAAGCTCCTGAACAGTTTCCAAGATCACATGGAACATATTATGGAGATGTCGCTCCCACGACACCGCGACTCTTTATGTTTAATAGTCCCACTACTCCGGCATACGTATCCCGCGGTGGTGCTACGGACGTGGCCATTAATCATTCCCTCGAATATCGTACATGTCTCTACCGTACAAAGGATATTTCGAACACGAGTGACGGGTCGATCATCCCCGGTGCGCTTGGGTGTTTTGAATGGAAAAGTTCCCATGTGTATGATCATACGCTCCGCAGGTTTACATCACCCGATGGCATTATGAATGCGTGCAGGCCCGAACAGCTTCCAGACTTGAGTATCCTCAATGAGGGAAAAAATAAACATTCACCACCCCCCCCACTGTGGGGGTTTTGTTTTATCAGAAAAGTGATCCTGTCTTGTATGTTAAAAAATAGGTTTGAAATATGTCAATATGTTCAGTCGTGGGGGGTCGCGTAGCATAAAAGAAGGTAGGTGCGTTCTTTTTAAGGGAGTAATAATATGAAGCGATCGATATTCGCACTTTTGCTGCTGGCGGTCGCACCGATATTTGTATTCGGTAGCGCTCTGCCCGCGTGGGAGCACGTGGGACAAAAAACAGGAATCTCACGGGCGCTCGGCACGAAGGAGTTCACGTTTGAAAATCCACGGTCAACGTGCGCAGTGAATGATACGTGTGATCTGATAAGGATAATTTTTCGTACGGAAGACCACATGCTTCCGGTCGACCCATTAGTGGAAGACGATGTGGTCATGCAAAGTACTCATTTGTTTGCGGGCTTGGCCACAAGTGATATTGCTGCACTTACACGATATTCATTTGTGCAATTCACTCGTGGATGCATGTGGCATTCATATTTGAATGACAAGAATGAGGTTGAGACAGAATTCGGAGTACTCAGAGATTTTTTGGGTATCACGCGAATTCAGCACGTCTTTCCAAATTGGGTCATTGACACGAGTGATACTGATCCGGCGTATGGGACAGTTCCCGCGTTCGGCGACAGGCACTATTCACTACAGCATGCGGAAGTCATTCCATCGTGGATACCCGACCGACAAGGGAAACTTTTTGGTGAGGAACGTCCCGTTATCCCGTTTGGTTATGTGACTGATACAACTGGACCCGCATTTTATAGGCCAACATCAAAGAGTGCGGAGAATATGTCGCTCGAATTTCGGATGTGTGTATTTAAAACTGCCGATGTTCCGCTGGTGACAAATGGCACTGACCTTGATTCCAAGAAGGCGCTCACGTGTTTTGAGTGGGAGAGCAAATCCGTATTTGAACACTTTCTGCTCGAGTTCAAAAGGCAAAAAAACATCAACGCAGAGTGTGCGCGTCCGTTTAATGCTCGTGAGGAGAATTATCGTCAGTATCGACTGAAAGAAGGCGGTCGCGCCCTTCCCAGTAAGTAGTATCACCCCCCCCATTTTATTATGGGGGATTTTTGTCGACTGACGAGCAGTAATATTGCTATACTGGATATATCATGGAACTCTTCAATAAAACATTTTTTCGGTTTGCTTTCGGATTCATTGGAATTATTATGGTTTCGGTGGGCATTATCTTTGCCCTGAGTCCAATCCCAGGTGATCCAGCTGGGGGAAGTATCTTTTCAAATATTATGTCTATTTTTAGTGCATTGTAGTTTGTAGTCTCGCTTCGGCCATACCATCATCATTGCACCAAAGTCTCATGCAAAGCAGGTCTTGACTTGCTCGAACCATCTATTACTCTTTAATGAGAGAATTTGGTGTTTTTTGAAAGGGGGCGACGATGGGAACAACTGTTTCGTTGGGGCGTCATGCATCTCATGGGCATACGTATCTCATTGCGCGGCCACGAATCGAGGTCTATAAACAGCCGATTGTTTTTGCGAT
>LCOM01000006.1 GCA_000999395.1 Parcubacteria group bacterium GW2011_GWA2_47_7 | reverse complement strand
TTTGTTGCAAGTCTGCGAATAAGGATAGAAAGTGGGGTCTCATGTGCAACCAAGAGTGCATCTGCTGTGCCGTAGATATTCAGCGAACCGAAAAACTCAGGTGTTATCCCAACTGCCTCGTGAATGTGCTCTCGCCATTCTTCGCTGAATGACTCTGCGGCAAACAGAAATCGTACGCCAAATTTTTTCCACGGTGTCCCCCGTCCTTTCCCCGTATCAATGACGTCCTTTATGAACGGCGGATAGCCTGCGATGATGATTTGGTCGTAGAATGCTCCGAGCGCATCGACGGTAGTGAGTATCTGCTCGATATCGATGCCTGGCGCAACCATTGTGATCTTGTACTTCTGTGCGATACGCTCGATAGACTCGAATGTTGTTGTGCCGGCCACCCACATGCCCATCGCGAATGTGTTCACGAATAGTGTACGTTTTTGCTTGATTTGAAAGAATTCAACAAGAAAAAGCTCGTGGATAAGCGAAGCTTCCTCAATATTACGCAAACTGCGAGGCCAATAAAAAGGCATACCGGATGAACCGGAACTCGTTGATATCATTTGTGCATGAGATACCTGTCCGCCGGGAAGCAGCTCGTTGAGAGGATAGGCCTTTAAATAATTTTCCTTTGTAACAACGGGAACTTCTTTTTTAAATGTTCCGATGTCTTTAATAGCCCTTGGGTTCACTCCATTGGATTTTAGAAACTTTTTGTAAGCAGGAACATAATCTGCGGATTCGCGAAAAAGTTTCATCGCAAAAGCATCGCCCCGTTTTTGCCAAGATTTTTCCGTGTTGTCACGGAGCGCTCGCAACGTGACATTGAATATATCAGGCATGGTTATACATGTTTTGTCTCATAAAGTTTACTCAGGCCGAAATCGTATCTTCCACTTTTAATATCTTCACCGAGGAGAATATTTCGACAAACATGGGTGAGCACGGCGCCACGAATGAATGATGCTTCAGCGAGCTGAGGTATTCCAATGAGTGTTTTTCCTACTTCATCAAACGAGGAAACGAGACGCTCGCAAAGATATCCTGTTCCCATAAAATCTCGAGCAAGGGCAATTTTTTCGTCAAATGATTTTGGCCCGAGAACAATCGCCTCACGTACGTCTTGAGGTATCGTACCAGAAAGGATTGCGAGCTCAGGCTCTTTGTCAAAGCGCTCTATATCAAGAACGACATCGTGTCCGTTTCCGGTAACCATGATTGTGGGGACACCTTGTCGTCGCGCTTCCTCACGAATGGCAATTTTGAGCGGGAGTGCATCCATTTCCTCAATCAAAATATCCATGCCGGAAACAAACTCTGTAATGTTTTCCGCGTTGACCCCATCGCCCCAGACATCTACGGAAAGATATGGATTTATCTCTATTGCCTGTCGAGCAGAGAGTACGGCCTTGTTCACTCCGAGGTCAGCGATGCTCGCACGAAATCGATTAAGGTTTGAGAGTGATAATATGTCGTTGTCGGTCATGCGAAAATACGCACCGATTCCCTCTTGTACCAAGCAGACTGCGGCGGGATTCCCGACATTAAGGCCGGCGATGCCAATCTTTTTGTCCGCCAATGTTTTGGCCTCGCTCTTTGTTAGGAGATTGAAATTGCGTGAGGTACGTAAGGCGACATATTCATCCTTCGCAAGTGTGTGTACTGCTACCTTTCGCCAAGGAATCACGACCCAGGCATAGTTGATTTGATTGAGAACTCCGGCTTTTTCACCGGTCCGCAGTGCGGACGGGTCCATGAGAAGCGCATATTCCTTTGCTTCTTCATTCGTGTCATCCACAATAGAAAGTGTACCGTTCACAGATTCCCATTCTTTCAGAAATTGTGAAAATTCAGCATTAGCATCAGAGCCAGAAAAAATGATAGGAAGATAAGTATTCATATCGTATTTCAGTTGATTCATATGCAAAGATTATATCATACGATCCTCCGGTGGTATGCGCGGAGACTGTCTTAGTGTTATTTTTGGATATCCAAACACGCAGGCGAACTGGGGCAATCCCGCTATTTGCAGTAGCTCCTTAAGATGTGTCCGTATTTCTGGCATTTCAATAGATGCAACAAAAACCGATGTGAAAACACTGTACGCATTAAGAATTAACGAGATTCGCGCGTATGCAATGCCAACATGCACCCAGCTACTCGGACGCTCTTCTGATGAAAAAATAATAGTTCCAGACGAAGATGATATGGAGGCATAATTCAGTTTCGAGAGGAGTCCACCCATGTTAAATTTCCCGATAATGGTTGGGAGAATAAGCGACAATAGTCCTGGGGCAAGCATTGTGTAGCCGGGTATGCCATCTTTTTTCTTTGAGTAATTATTGATCATCCATTTGGCGAGCTCTTCTCGAAATTTTGGATCACGGTGTGCCACCCTCATCCCCTCGCCGGTCAAACTTGCGAAAGTGAGGAGCTGCGTGTCATCGGTGATTACTTGTATCGTCACTCCCGGCTCCGTAACCTCGATTATGGTGCGCATAAGATCACTCGGAATCATTTTTTTGACAAAAGGTCCTCGTGCGTTGAATCGACGTTCTATAGCTTGCATGAACGGAAAAAGGAAAGCATCCTTATCTGTTGAAGGGTGTAAGGTTAGTGTAGCAATTGGCTCAGTGTCACCGATCTCGAATGATTCATTGATGGATAACTTTTCAAGCATGCCAAAATGAGTGAATGTCGTTTTTGAATGTTCGATGCAGGTACCTAGGCTGATACAAAGATCTCTGCCATCACGGTCACTTTCCTTCATCATCCTACTCCAATCGGCATAGATACTGAGGGTGCTATCATTGAAATGAAATAGCCAAGGTTGAGAATTGTGCGTAGATGGGGCGCGCACCACATAGCGAAGGGCAAAAAGTACCTGATCTCGTAGCGTGCCTTTTTCTGGAAATCCTTCCTGTGTATTCATCGCCATAATGATAACATGTTTATAATAAAAATTACTCGCGAGCTCGTACGTACGTCTCTACTTCCTCAAGTAATGTACGATTATTGGTGCGTGACGTGGTGTAGAGTTCCTCTGCAATGTCCCCAAGTGCAGCGATGCGTTTATCGACTCGATCTTTGTGATATCCGTCAGGCTCGAGTTCATCGGAGACATTGATGAGACCTCCGGCGTTTGCAAGAAAATCGGGAACATAAAGGATGTGCTTCGACTCAAGTAATTGTGCGAATTGAGGCTTCGCAAGTTGATTATTTGCTCCACCACAAATCATGCGTGTCCTAAATTTGTTAATGGTATCTTCGTTAACCTCATTCCCAAGTGCACAAGGTGCATAGACATCAGCGTCCGTAAATGCAATTTCTGACGAAGAAATTTCTTGAATATCTTTATACTGAGAGCGTAATCGTTCAAGCGCCACGATGTCAGAATCGGAAACGGTCACCTCTGCGCCCATGTCGATAAGCATGTGTGCGAGTGCTCCACCGACTTTACCGACCCCTTTTATTGCGAATCGGACATCTTTCGGCTTTGCATTAAGATGAGCACGTACCATGCGATCCATGACGAGAGCAACACTTTGAGCGGCAAATGGAGATGGGTCTCCTGCCACACCACTTTTTCCGTTGAAATATTTTGAGTGAGTAAGCAATACCTGAACGTCCTCTTCCGTCATTCCCACATCTTCTCCTGTGCGAAATGCACCACCGAGTGACTCAACAACCTCGGCATATGAAGACAGCAGTTCATCGCTCTTTTTTTTCGATGACATTGCCATGATGACACTTTTTGCACCTCCGTATGGCAATCCTGAAACGATACATTTCGAAGTCATCGCCTGAGAAAGGCGCATGGCATCACGCAGGGCGTTTGACTCAGTTGAATATGATGCATATCGCGTACCTCCTGTTGCAAGAGGGCCACGATTCCGGTGTATCGCGATGAAGCCAAGTAGCCCCGAGCTTTGGTCTTCGAATCGAATGATCTTATGATGTCGGTCAAATTCCGGGTATTGTAATAGGTCATTGTCACGAAGCTCCTGAATGCTCAAAGTCATAATTTCATTTTATTAATAAGAAAAAATCCACTCAGTGAATCAAATGCCCTCAGACTTCAGCTCCTCGATAAGTTTTTTCGCCTTACTGGAGAGGCGGGTAGGTGTTTTGATATTTATATGAATCATGATGTCACCGGCTCTCCCGTTTTTTGAAGCAGCAATCCCCTTTTCTTTTAGCCGCAAAATATCGCCGAACTTCACACCTTCGGGTATTTTCACATCAAGCTGCTTGCCGTCGATTCCGGCAATTTTGTACGTCGCACCCAAGAGTGCATCCGAAAGATTCACATCAAGTCTCGTGACGAGATTATTGCCGTCGCGGTGGTATATTGCGTGGGGCTTTACGCGTACGCGAATATAGAGGTCACCGGGAATTCCACGTGCGACTGCTTCTCCCTTGCCGGTCATGCGAAGCATTTCTCCAGAGTTCACTCCGACAGGAATCTTTATCTCAATCTCCTCCTGTTTTTTTCGGACACCCAAGCCCGAACAAGTTTTACACTTATCTTCAGGAATCTCCCCTGCCCCTTGGCAAACGGTGCACGTGGTTACTGTCGAGAATGTGCCGAGAAATGATTTGCGGAGTTCGTTCACGCGACCCTTCCCTGCGCATGTTGTACATTTCTTGAGTTTGGTCCCCGGCTTTGCTCCTGTGCCATTGCAGGTATCGCAGGTTGAAGTTTTGCCAAGCACAACTTTTCGGGTGACTCCAAATACGCTTTCTTCAAAAGAGATTTCGATATCAACGGAGATATCGCGCCCGCGTTCGACGTGCTGTCCTCCTCCACTACTAAAACCCGCACCAAAGAAATCATTAAAAATGTCCCCGAGGTCCACCCCGTCGAATCCCGCTCCACCAAATCCGTGACCTCCGTATCCTCCTCCGGGAGGTGGTCCACCGCCATCGAAAGATGCACTACCATATTGGTCATACTGGCTACGCTTTTTATCATCAGAAAGCACCTGATACGCTTCATTGACCTCTTTAAATTTTGCCTCATCACCTCCGGCCTTATCCGGGTGTAATTTGTGCGCAAGTTTATGAAACGCCTTCTTCACTTCATCCTTTGTAGCGGTTTTGGGTATTCCCAGTAATTCGTAATAATCTTTTGCCATGCAAGTCAGTAGTTAATAGCTAGTTTTTAGGTTTTGAAAATGCGCTTTATACGTGAAGCATTATAGCAGGTTCCAAGTGTTTGACAATAGGGTTATATCATGCTTATATTCTGTCGGGTACGTTCAACAAGCGAAATAGGAGATGAGAATCATGTTTCAGCGTATATTTATTGCCGTGCTCAGTATGCTGGTTGCGTATGCAGCTGTGTATTTCGGAAACGGTTTGCATGAAGTTTGGATTGTTTCCAATTCAGGGTCTAATGATAGGTTCCTTATCTTTGTAACAGGCCTTATCGTGGCGGTGTTAGGCATGATCCTTTGGGGAGTAACAGTGTTTGAGGTTGTCGAAAATATAGAGACATCCACCACCAACATCTATGTTGCGGCTGTCGCGTTCATACTCATTTCAGCGATCTTCGGGCTTCTTGCCCAACCATTTACCTTTGGTCCATATCCATGGCAGTGGGTGAGCATGTGGGATATTGTCGTTGTCCTCGCACCTATTCCAGTGCTGTTGGAAATTACTCGAAGGAACAAAAGCTGAACCAGAAATGTGGCCACGAACCCCTCCTTGGAGGGGTTTTTTGTAGAAAATTCGACACCACCTCCTCTTAAGCGATGGTTTGTCAATTACTGAAGAGTCTCTCGATACCCCATTCTTTCAAGTGAGGGATTTCTTCTTTTTAAAAATCTTGCGGAGTCCCGTAATCAGGGTTTGGTCTCCATCCTTTGCGGAGCCTGGCCGCCCAGAGCGACCAATTATTCTTAGCGGTATTTCGCTTTAGAATAACGAAGTACTCGACGTGGTGCAGAGTCACAATTTTTCACTGGAAAAAATTGATGACGAGTTTTTTAAAAGGAGAAATCCCGAGCGACCTCCTATATGTCATGCACCGTGCCTCCTTCAGCTGGGGTGTCAGTCCCTGCTTCCTTTGGTCCGGTTCCGGCTCCACCTTCAGGTGAGGCTTCGGGGGCTGCCTCTTGAGTGCTTGCTTGTTTTGCCATTGCTTCACCGATTTTTTGCATGTGTTCGGATAGTTCTTCTGTCGCCTTCTTGGTCGCTTCAACATCCGTTCCATCTTTGACTTTTTTGACCTCCTCTATCTTTGCCTCCACGTCCGATTTGATATCGGCAGGGATCTTGTCACCGTTATCCTTGAGCGCCTTCTCGGCGGTGTAGATGAGCGTCTCGGCGACATTTTTTATTTCGACAGATTCCTGCTTCTTCTTGTCTTCATCGGCATGCTCCTCAGCCTCTTTTTTCATCTTTTCGATGTCTTCTTTGGAGAGTGCAGAACGAGCCTCAATGCGTATAGATTGCTCCTTGCCGGATGCCTTGTCTGTAGCCTTCACGGAAAGGATACCGTTGACGTCGACATCAAAGCTCACTTCAATCTGAGGCATACCACGTGGAGACGGAGGAATACCGTCGAGGATGAATCTGCCGAGCGACTTGTTGTCTGCGGCCATGCCACGCTCACCTTGAAACACGTGGACTTCTACCGAGGTTTGATTGTCGGCTGCGGTGGAGAAGATTTGCGAGCGTGATGCGGGAATCGTTGTATTACGCTCGATCAACTTCGTTGCAATACCCCCCATGGTCTCGATACCGAATGAAAGCGGAATAACATCGAGCAAGAGAATATCTTTTACGTCACCCTTCAAAATTCCTCCTTGGATGGCGGCGCCTACGGCAACCACCTCGTCCGGATTGATGGTGCGATTTGGCTCCTTGCCGAAAAATTCTTTTACCTTCGCAATCATCATGGGCATACGCGTCTGACCTCCAACAAGAAGAATTTCATTGATGTCACCCACCTTGAGCCCTGATGCTTCGAGTGCCCGCTTCGTGATGTCCATTGAGCGGTTCACGTATTCCGCGGCAAGCTCCTCAAGCTTAGAGCGAGTCATTTTGAGCAAGAGATGTTTTGGTCCTTCCGCATTTGAGGTAATGAATGGAATATTAATCTCTGATTCCATCGTATTGGAAAGCTCGTGTTTAGTTTTTTCAGCCGCTTCCTTCAGGCGCTGTGTCGCGAGGACGTCCTTGGATACATCAATACCGGAATCCTTTTTGAATTCCTCAACAATCCAGGCCATAATCTTCTGATCAATATCTCCACCACCCATGTGGCTATCCCCGTCAGTTGATTTGACCTCTATAACGTCGTCGCCAACCTCGAGTACTGATACGTCAAAAGTTCCACCGCCAAAATCATAGACGACGATTTTTTCATTTTTCTTTTTATCAAATCCATACGCAAGAGCCGCAGCCGTCGGTTCATTGATGATACGAAGCACGTTAAATCCGGCGATAGTCCCTGCGTCTTTTGTTGCCTGACGTTGTGCATCATTAAAATAAGCCGGTACAGTAATAACGGCGTCTGAAATTTTTTCTCCGACCTTTGTTTCTGCATCAGCCTTGAGTTTTGAAAGTACCATCGCAGAAATTTCTTCAGGACGATAGAATTTATCTCCCATTTTGACCTTCACTCCACCGTTGTCTCCCCGCTCTATTTTGAACGGCGCAATTTTTTGGTCACGTTGGACAGATTCTTCATCAAAGCTGTGCCCAATGAGGCGCTTTATCTCATAAAGTGTGTTTTCAGGATTGGTAACTGCTTGGCGCTTGGCAGAAAGACCGACAAGGCGCTCCCCTGTTTTTGAAAGTGCAACGATGGATGGGGTAGTGCGCACTCCTTCAATATTCTCAACAATTCTCGGTTCTCCGGCTTCGACGATGGCCATCGCAGAGTTTGTTGTCCCCAAATCGATTCCAAGTACTTTTGTCATATGTTAGTGAAAATATGCTTAATAATAAATATGATAATGGTTAAAACAAAAAAAATAAACTAAGGTTGCAAACAAGAAGTGACCGACATGAACAGACAGAAATTGCGTGATCTACCCATGTACAAATATTTTTACCCTTGGCGAACGGACAAGTTTTCCGGAAAGCTTGTAGCCAAGTTGCGTTACCTCCGCAATCTTGTGATCCAACGCCTCATCAGCGGTAATGACTGTCCCAACTGAGGTGTGTTTGTTGGGGTCGAACGGTAAGCCAATCGGGTCCACCTCTTCGAGGCCGTGTGCACCGAGTACCTGGAGAAGCTGTGTGTGAATGTATTCCACTCCGGTACGCCACGATGGGTCAACTTTCTCCCATGCTTCCTTATTAGCGAATGCCATGTGAAAACTTTCAAGGATCGGCAGGAGATCAACAATGACTCCTTCTCGGGAAAATTTAAGAAAGTCTGCTTTGCTTTCTTCCTCCCGCTTTTTATAGTTGATGAATTCCGCCTTTAATCTCTGCCATCCGTCGAGATATTCCTGTTTTACCGCATTTGCATCACGTAGTTTATCGCGTAGGGCTTTTATGTGCTCCTTCGGTGTTAGTTCCTCTGCTCCACCCGGAAGATCGTCATTGTAAGACTCAAATTGTACATCGTCAACATCATCGCCCGAAGATACAATATTCACACCTCCACCAAGAGGGATATCCTTTTGCAATCCGTCGTCCCGACCATTTGTTTGAGTGTTATTTATCATTATTGGATTGAGTTTATCAAAAAAAACAAGAAAAATCAAAAGACTCTACATGCTAAATATACTCTTTTTCTTAATGCTCACTCGAGTGCCACATCAGCTATTTGAGAAGCACTGCAATGAAGTAAAGCACCATCAACATTAGGAACGAGTGAAGCACTATATGAGGATATATTTATTCCCCAAGACTATCGTTTGCTCCACTGAGAGGCCTTTCGGGCTTTCTTCAGTCCAAAGTGTTTGCGCTCTTTTTTTCTCGGGTCGCGTCGCATAAAACCAAGTTTCTTCAGTTCAGCTTTTTGCTCCGCATCTTCCATGACGATAATGCGTGAGAGTCCGTGACGAATAGCCTCGGCTTGTGCATGAGTACCTCCACCGACGACTTTTACTGTGACTGCATATTTCACAACATACCCGTCTCTGTCTAATGGTGAATTAACGATTGACTGGAGTTCCATTGTGCCAAAATAACTCTCGAGGCTTCGGTCATTGACCTTGAAGGAGTTCTTCGTGGCTTCAGTTGCGCGCACACGTGCTATCGCGGTCTTTCTGCGTCCAACAGCTTCGATATACTTTGTAGTACTTTTTGATGAAGCTTTTGCCGTCGATTTCGTAACTGCTTTTGCTTTTGTTGGGGTTGTCATATTTAGTCTTCAATAATTAAATGCTTCAATCTTCGGTCTCTCAGTGTGTTTGTCGGAAGCATTCCTTTTACTGCACGAATAATTGCCTCCCCATGACCTTTCGTTTTGATAATGTGGTCGAGCGAAAGCGATTTAGCGTTTCCTAGGTAGCCACTATGACTATGGTAAGTTTTCTGCTTCATCTTTTTATCAGAGATTGAAAGCGCGCTCGCATTCTTCACTCGGACAGTGACATTTGCAACGACATTCTTTGCTCCTGATGTCGTATTCTTAGCCAAAAGAACAGACGCAGCCTCGCTTGCGACTCGTCCGAGAGCTCTCCCTGTTGCGTCAATTACGTGTTCCATGGTGTTTTCTGTAGATGAGAAATATTAAATAAGTTCAATCGTTGCAAGTGGACTTGCGTCGCCGCGACCGCTGCGAAAGCCGATTTTAGTGATACGCGTATAGCCTCCCTTTCGCTCCTTGTACCTAGGTGCGATATCTTTGACAAGTTTACTCGCAATGTCTGCGTTGTTGTAAAGACGTGACTTTATGATCCGAACCGCAGGGATATCGCCGGCCATTGCCTTGGTAATCATCTTTTCGACAACTGGGCGCAGTGCTTTTGCTTTTGCCTCCGTGGTCATTATTTTCTCGTGCGTTAATAGTGAAAGCACCAAAGAACGCATAAGTGCCTCGCGTGTTCCTGCCTGCCGTCCGAATTTTTTGTTTTTGTTGTGATGTCTCATATGAATTGCGGTATGAAGTATTAAGCACCCGGTACTCAGTATGACTATTTGGTGTAAGTTGAGTACTCATCGATACTTATACCAGATACTTTATACTTTGCAAGCCTATTGCTTGAGCGTGACGCCAAAATTGGATAATGCACGCTTGATCTCTTGGACACCCTTCTCCCCTAGTCCATCAAGCTCCATGAGATCATCCTCCTTCTTGCGAACAAGCCCTCCAACGGTCCGAATATTGGCCGTCGTGAGCGCGTTTTGGGTTCGAGAAGAAAGGTCGAGAGAGTCAATTCTTGTTTTGAGAAATTCTGTATCTACCCCCTCCTCCTCAGGTGATTGCTCTTGGGTATCTTCCGAAATTGGGGCGACTTCCTCGTTGATGAGCTCTTCCTCCTTAAAACCAATGATTGACTTTAGCTGATGAATCATAATTTCGATTGCATTCTCAACGGCCTCGCGTGGCGTAAGTGTGCCATCAGTCTCAATAGTGATCTTGAGTCGATTGTAGTCGGTACGGTCACCAACACGCATTGTTTCCACTTCGTAATTTACGCGACGAATCGGAGTGAACGCTGCGTCAAGTGCTATTGTTCCGATTTCGACTTTCTCTTTCTGGATTGATTCTTTTGCGAGGTACCCCAGTCCTTTCTCTGCCTTCATTTCAACATTGAGCACAGCATTTTTATCCGTCAGCTCGCAAAGATATTGGTCGGGATTGAGTATCTCGACTTGCCCACTCACAGTAATGTCTCTTGCTGTCACCTTCTTTGCCCCCTTTATGGAAAGAGTAATTTCCTGAGGTTCGTCGGTGTGCATCAAAAGGCGAACCTTTTTCAGATTTAATATAAAAGTAATGACGTCTTCACTCATTCCTTCAACCGTTGAAAACTCATGTAATACACCGTCAATCTTAAGCGAAGTCAGGGCCGCTCCGGGTAGTGAGGATAAGATGATGCGCCGAAGGGAGTTGCCAAGAGTGTGACCATAGCCGGGATAAAGCCCCTCAATCTCATATACACCAAAAGATCCTTCCTCGCGGATGGGCTTTGGTTTCGATGGCAACGCTACGTTGTAGTCAGGCATAACAATTTGCGATTTAAGCTTAATAACAATAGAAATTCTTTAAACTTTAGTGAGAATATTATACAACATTCGCTCCTTACCGACTAGCGACTATAGAACTCAATGACGGACTGAACATTAAAGCTGAGTGAATCCTTGCTATATTTCGGAACCCCCTTAACTTCCGCACTAAGTTTGACTGGATCAAGTGAAAGCCACGCCGGAACCGATTGCTTAGAGAGTTTCTCTGTTGCTCCTGAAAATAATGATGATTTTTTGCTTCCCTCACGAACCAAAATTATATCTCCTATCGAAACGCGGTATGACGGTATGGTTATTTTTCGTTTTCCAATAACAAAATGTCCGTGCGATACCATCTGGCGTGCATGCGTGCGATTTACCGCAAAACCAAGTCTATAGATGACGTTGTCGAGTCGGCGCTCAAGATTTTCGAATAAATGGTCCACTGGCGCACCTTTTTCGCTTGTCGACTTCATGATATAAGCTCGAAACTGCTTCTCTGATACCCCATAGGTATTACGTACCTTCTGTTTTTCCTTCAATTGCGTACCGTACTCCGTTGTCATGCTGCGATGTTTGCGCTCGCTTATCGGTTTTCCAGGAGGTGTGGGTCTCTTTTCAAATATACATTTCGGAGTAAAGCATTTATCTCCTTTCAAAAAAAGTTTTTCTCCTGCGCGACGGCAAATTTTACATTTTGGATCTGACATGGTTTCTTTTGATGAAAATTAAATACGACGGGGCTTCTTAGCTCGGGGCCCGTTGTGTGGAACTGGGGTTTTGTCCTTGATCGAAGTGATATCAACACCCTTTGCAATAAAAGCGCGGATAGCTGATTCACGGCCACTTCCAACACCTTTGACTACGGCATCAACGGACTTTAGTCCCATGAGTTGAGCCTTTTCTGCAAGAAGTTCACCAATTTTCGCCGCAGCAAAAGGTGTCCCCTTTTTTGCACCGTTGAAGCCCAATGAACCTGATGTTGACCACATGAGTACTTTGCCCTCAGAATCAGCCAAAGAAACAATGGTGTTGTTATAAGTTGACTGAATGTGGAGCGTTGCGTGTATAATTTTCTTTTTTGGCACACGCGAAAGCGAGCGTGCCTTCAGACCTTGATCCACGCTACCTCCCGCCTTTTTGACTATTCGTTTCTTACCCATTGTTCGTTGCTTACGCTGATAATGTCATTAATTATTTCTTTTCGAGCTTGCGACGCCCACTACCCATCGTCTTTCTTACATTTCCACGCACTGTACGCGAATTTGTTTTTGTACGTTGACCTCGTGACGGCAACCCCTTTGCATGCCTTGACCCGCGATAGGATTTGATGTCTTTCAATCGCTTGATGTTTGAGGCCTTTTCGCGCTTGAGGTCACCCTCTATCTTCATTCCCTCTATCTGCTTACGAATTTTTGTTTCTTCGTCAGTAGAAATATCTGCAGGTTTTTTTGTTTCCGGAACACCAGCCTCTTTTAAAATTTTCTTTGCAGTCTTGAAACCAATCCCATAAAAAACAGTGAGTCCAACCCACAACTGTTTATTTTCTGAAACGGTGATACCTAGGATTCGCATACGATTAGTAAATTGTAAAAAATGAATAAGAATATGCCTTCTTTATCGTGGTGTTCGCATGAGAATAAGAAAGAGGGAAAGAAAACATATTAGCCTTGTTTCTGCTTATGACGCGGATTCTCGCATATAACACGAATAACACCGCGACGTCGGACGGTTTTACATTTCGCACAAATTTTTTTTACTGAAGCTTTTACTCGCATATTGTGGTGATAAAAACAATACTCGTTACGGCTACGTGGCCGCACGAGATCGGTTTCGATAGGTCTAATTTACATTCGCTTAATTATCCTTAATTTCCCCCCTAGTGGATTTTCGTCAAGTAACACTTTGTCACCGATAAGTACCTTTATACGATGGATACGCATCTTCCCTGATAAGTAGGCAAGAACGACTTGCCCATTAGCGGTCTCAACGCGAAACATTGTGTTGGGGAGAGCTTCGGTAATCGTCCCATTAATTGTCGACTCCTTTTGTTTGTCTTCACTCATGTCAAAATTGGGTTCCCAGATACTAGCAGAGGCAGAATCATTGGTCAACCCCAAAGGGGTATAGCCGACGATTTTTGATACCTACGTGGGGTAATTATTCGTTTTCGTGGGGGTAAAATGAAGAATTTTAGCTGATTATTTGATTGCCTCCGAGACTACTTCAATATTGAGATCATTCTCGTTTGTTGGGAAAGACCGCTTCCAGACAGGGTGAATTGTGGCCTTTGCACTCTCGATCGTTGCAAATTTGATGAGAATCGAGTTGAAGCTACCTTTTGGTATCCCCAGTACTGCTTGTTTGATTTGATTTGCGTCAACGTCCCATTCAAGTGTGGGATTTCCGGAAAGTAGGACATCAAGAGATTGGCTCGACCAAAGTTCTTTTCCGCTTATCGGTGCCATCTCGAATTTTAAGCTGTCGAGATTTTCGATATGCACACCTTCTCCGTTATATGTCGGGACGAGTGAGTGTGCGATAGCTCTTGTCAATTCGTTGCGATCAAATGTCACAAAGTATAGTGTGCCAGTTTGTGCAACGACGGCTTTGTCGGGGGTCGAAGAGTCTTTTTGTGAGAGTGCGGCAGTTCCAAGATTGATTACCATCCCTTTGTCATACCCCACCTGACTTGGGGTGAGATCACCGCGCGCCTTATTGCGTAGTTTTGTTTCAAGTTGAACGCGCAAATCTTCGCTGGCCTGCTTGAGGTCAAGGTCAGAAACACTTTTTATGGTACCCGACTCTCCCCCCGAAAGCGGACCTTTTGATCGCGCATAGACCGCGCCATTTTTTGTTGTAGCCTTGGGCACGATGATTGAATCATTTATACGATAGATCTTGCCAGTGGGGTTCTGGAATCTCGTATTTTTAATGAGCCTCTGTGCCGTGGACTGAGTATTGTATACGTAGATTTTACCCGAGGCTTTCGAGGTAACTGTCTTTTCCCCTGTTGCGGGCACTTCCCGTGTTTCCTCAAGGGTTATTTTCATAATTGCAAAAGGCAATTCGCCATTCAATGGCTGCTTGAGTGTCGAAATTTTTTGTTCCATCGGTACAGTCAATTTCTTTGGAATTACTGTAATGGTCGCGCCAGCAAAATAATTCATTATTAAAATAACGGAGACGACTACGGTACTCGTTCCTAAAATCCAAGGTAGCCAACCCATCATCATGCCGTTTCCGCTCGAATTTCCCGTGTGTGACGACATGGTAAAATTGCGCGATCTTGATGGGGCTACTGGTCCAGTCACGCCTTGATCTGCACTCTGCAACCATGGTGCCTTCGATGGGGCAACTTCATCTGTGGTTGAAAAAATATCATGAGATTTCTTTAGATTGAGAGCTGTCAAATCACTTGTGTCAGCAGACTCTTTTATGTGACCAAAAACGAGCATTTTTGGATCCGATTTAATTTGTTCAGATGCTTCCGGCTCATCCTCGGTGTTTTCAGGTTTATTAATTTTTGTATCATGTGCGTCATGCGGAACTACACGATGGGTTGTTTTAGCATGCGGTTCTTCGAGGGGTTTATGATGTGTTACCCTCACGCCGATCTTTTGAGAATGACCGGACCTTCTTTCGGGAGGAATGATATCTTGAATAAGGTATTTTGCCATAGTAATTACTTAGTTGATAATGAAGTAAGTTTGTTTGCAAATATAGTTTCAATTGCGAGAAATGGATCCTGAAAATCAGGTTCGAGTACTTGAATAAACTTACTTAAAAAAGCATTTCCAAGCGATCGTGCAACGAACTGACCGTCTTCCTTGGTAAAACGGGAAAAATTAGCTTCATGGATGGCTGTTTCAAACCATTTTGTAACGTCATCATCAGCAGTATAAAATATTGTTCTTGGAATGGGAAATTCCGATGCAAATTGAGTAAGTGCATCTTCGAAAAGGATTTTCCATTGGCTTGTTTCTTCATTAAGAATCTCTTCTATTTGTTTTGCGTGGTCACGAGTCGATTTTCCCTCGAGGTACAGTTTCAATTCGGAACTCGCAACAGTTATTGTTGAATGCATCCCCTTCATAAGAGATCGGATAAGCATATTCTTTCCAGCAGGGAATGAGATAGACTCAAGGAGGACATTGTCACTGGCAAGCGAAATATCCGTAACTTCTCCGGAAATATCCATGAATAGAAAACTGGACTCATCGGCAAAAATATCGCGAATCGTATCGAAGGCGGTAAATGAAAATGATGAATAGTGAACCATGGGGACATGCCAAAATTTAATAATAGATTGATTTATGGAGGAAAATATGTTTGCGGGAATCATGCTGATATAGAGGGCAACCTCAAGTTCAGACGCACGCTTCCCATATGGGTTCACTACTTCGTAACCATTCAGTTTTACCTGAATGTTCTTTGACTCCATAATCTCCGGCGAAGTGCTGCTATTTTTTGCGTTTTCAAAAAGTTTAGAGTCACGAAACAATGCAATCTCCTTTTGGATGAGCTTCCCGAGACCCCTCTCGGTGATGAGGAAAGGTGCCGCCTCATTGTAATGAACTAATCTTGTTTGAGAGGCATACCAAGGAGATGCGAGTATGCAGAAAGCTTGATCAACGTGTATTCCCCCTCCAGCTTTCTGTAATGTCAGAAACATTTCCTCTAACGTTGAAATCATTGATTTCAGAAATCGCTCAAAATTAAGTTTTTCCTGAAATGGAATGCTGTGACGAATGGAAAATATCACCTCTGGTGCATGCCCCGAATCCACTCTTGCAAATGCCCCACCGATTGAGGAACTACCAATATCAAAAATGATAATAAAATGTTGTCCGCTCTTTGATTTGCGGTGGAATAATGCCATACAGATATTATATCACGCCTAAAAGACAAAGGACCGAGAAGAGATGGGTATATTGAGCATCATTCAAGAACTGCCTTAATTCGACGAACACCCTGGCTTGATGCTTCCTCTTTAAGGATTCGAAATTTTCCAAGAATACCCGTATGTGTCACGTGAGGCCCCCCACAGAATTCTATCGAAAAACGCTCGCTCAATTTAGGATTTTCTGGGGTCGCACTTGCGGGTCCGACTGAATACACGGTGACGCGGTCGGGGTATTTCGCCCCAAATTCGTGTTCAGCACCGAGCTTCTCGGCATCCTCAAGGCTCATTTCCGTCTTGAGCACCGGCAAATCCTCGCTAATTTTTTCGTTTACGATTCGCGCAACTTCCTCCTTTTGCTCGTCTGTCATTTTTTGTGGGCATGCAAAATCAATACGTAGGCGCTCCGGGGTAATATTTGAACCGCGCTGATGCACGTCAGGTCCCAAAACGAGCTGTAGTGCTCGTAGAAGAAGGTGGTGTGCGGTATGGAGTCGAACTGTTGCTTCAGAATTATCAGCAAGCCCTCCCTTAAATTTCTGTTCCGAACCAGAGCGAGAAATTGCTTGGTGTTTTTTCATCTCCCCGGAAAAATCAATGACAACCTGAGGTTTATCAAAATATTGACTACTCAATGATAAATTGCCAAGTGCGGGGAGTATAACCGTCTCAATTTCTTCAATGCTATTTTCTAGTGGGTAGCCGTGTGTTGAAAAAACTTTGAATAAATCTTGCCCTGTAATTGGTTTTTTTACAGTAGGTGAAAGAAGTGCGTGAGTCACAAGTTTTGTTAACTCCTTACTTCCACTGTGCAATGTTTGTAAAAATTTAGTTTCCTCCTCGGAGATAATTTTTTCAATATGTTCCTTTTTGAGAACTAATTCAGGATAAACCCCGTTATATTTTTGTAGAACAATAGAAACAAGTTGTGATAGAGATTTCAAGTTCAGTCGAAGCCCATTTGCCTTCCCTACTGCACGACGCAAAAGTCTGCGAAGAATGTAACCTTGATCGGTGTTTGATGGAACAACACCATCAGCAATCATAAAGATGGCAGTACGAACATGGTCGGCAATAATACGTGCGGCTTTTTTATCCCAATTTCCAGTAGAGGATTCTTTGATTGCCGACAAAAGTGGCTCGAAAAGATCGGTGTCAAAAATATTATCTTTTCCCTGCACCACCATGGTGACACGCTCGAGTCCGGAACCTGTGTCGACATTTTGCTTTTTAAGTTTGCCAACAACTTTCCCACCTTCCTTCAGGTACTCCATGAAAACATCGTTCCAAATCTCGACGACATCTTGCCGGTCATCGGCGGCCATATATTCCTCTTTTGTCATGCCAAGATTTAACGTTCCTGTGACATCATAGAACATTTCACTATCCGGACCACATGGGCCCGAATCACCCGCACTCCACCAATTGGGCTCCTTTCCTTTTGCGTCTGCGGTCATAAAATATATGCGCTCACCTTTTATTTCCGCATCTTCAAAAATTTTCGTCCAGATTGCATAAGTTTCGTCATCTTTTGGAGCATCAATGTTGCCTCCAAAGACCGTTATATAAAGCCTATTTGGATCTAAGCCAAGGCCCTCTTCTTTTGATGTGAGAAATTCGAAACTCCAGTGGATTGCTTCATTTTTAAAATAATCTCCCAAGGACCAATTGCCGAGCATTTCGAAAAAGGTTGCGTGCGTATTGTCTCCAATCTCATCAATATCATTAGTGCGGACACATTTCTGCGAGTCGACAAGGCGTACTCCGGCCGGATGTTGCTCACCAAGAAGATAGGGCACTAATGGCTGCATCCCAGCTGTATTAAAGAGTACCGATGGGTCGTTGAGGGGCACAAGGGGTGCACTGGGAATAATGGCATGGCCACGCTTCCTGAAAAATTCAAGAAAGCGAGAGCGAATTTCTGTGGATGTAAGCATGATGATGTATTATAGCGGCGTTTGTCGTTTGCGGCAAAAATTCATTTAAAAAGCTCCTGCACAGCAACTTTTTAGCACTAATTCTTGTATTAGCAATCAGTCCCTGACGATAACGACCTCATCTCCGTCAAAAAATAAAATGGTCGAGGGTTTTCCTGCGAGCTCCTCTCCATCGACGTAAAAATCAACATCTGTTCCGAAATAGGCACGAGCTTCACTAATTGTTCTTGCGGGAGGTAGACCTTCGGGATTTGCGGATGGCGCAACTAGCGGCCCAGTTTGAGTTATGAGATCGAGAAGATTACTTTCATCAGGCATACGAAATCCAATACTATTTGTTCCACGATGAATATACTCAAATTGTTCATCTATAGTGAGAAGGATTATCGAATATGGCCCAGGCCAGTATGTACGAAGCTTGTCCTCCAGCTGATTTGATACGACGATGCCAAACTGTTCGAGTTGTGCCAAGTCGGAAATAAGTACAATGAGTGGCTTATTGTGATGACGTTGTTTGAGATCGTAAATACGATCTACGGCGTCGGGGTCGAACGCTGATGCTACGAGTCCATAGAGTGTTTCGGTCGGGAGAATTCCGACGCCACCATTCTGCAGAAATTCTATAGCGTGCTCAATATCAGTATCCATGAAAAGTTATTACGATGGTTTTATAACTGAGCCAACGGTGGTATCAAGGGCTCGTGAAATATCAGTAACGCCAACAATTTTAATTGTGAGCCCATGTTCTTTTGCGAGCGCAATGGCTGACTGATCTGCGGCTTTGAGATTTTTCTCAAGTACTTCGCTTGCAGTGATTTCCCTGATGAACATTGCAGACTTATCGTTATCAGGATCTGCCGTATAGAGGCCGTCCACACCATTTTTTGCCATGTTTCGGTATGTACCCTTCACAGATCTGTGGCATTGATATGGCTGATGATACGCGAGTTTCAACTCCCTTGGAAGTAAAATAATCACGAAGAACAAGCGCATTCTGCACTGTTGCCAACATCCCGATGTAGTCAGCCGTGGGACGCTCAATCGCGAGTTTTCCAGTGAGCTCATGCCCACGGAACAAGTTTCCTCCACCAATCACGATTGCAAGTTGGTGCCCTGCACCCTGGAGAGATTTCATCTGTTCAACGATATTTCCGAGCGTCGGCTCACTGAATTGTCGATCGCCTTCTTTGGTCGAACCGCTCAAACTTTCGCCGGACAATTTTATGAGTATTTTCATATCGAAGAAATTATAACACGGACGATTAAAATGTGCTGAGACCTGTGATTTCCATAAAACGATAAACAAGAGACTTCCAAATAGTGTCATCTGCATAAGCGGCATAGTCTATCGTGAATGTTCCGTTTGTATTGCTCCAGAGCCGCTCAAAATATTTCTCTCCGTCCTTCCACGCGGTAAAAGGTTTATCAGACGACGCGATAATATCCGTTTCGAGATTGAATCCATCAATATTTCTTCGCGTGAAATTTGCTGAACCAACCATGAGAAATACTTCTGACTCCGATTTTCCGGCAAAAAATTTAGCGTGGCACTGTTCACCGTGAGTGTCGCACCAGCGGATAGCTATTCCTCCATTGGATTTCTCTTGAAGCTCCTTTGCCACAGGGCGATTGGGTATGCCGTTCTTTTCGTGACCAAATGCATC
>LCOM01000005.1:26520-32552 GCA_000999395.1 Parcubacteria group bacterium GW2011_GWA2_47_7 | reverse complement strand
CTTCAACGCTCGCGGCTATTCGCCGGCAGAGTTCCATTTGCGCATGACGCGTGAGGAAATCGGCTCCTATCTTGGCCTCAAGCTCGAAACCGTGAGCCGTGCCTTTTCCAGATTTCAGGACGAAGGCCTGATTTCGGTGCAACAAAAGCATATCCGGCACACACTCTCGACAGCGTTGCGGCTTTTACTGGGCGCATACTTCTACGGCCTCGAGAAACGCGCCGCATTTCACTCGTGGTTATTACCGGAACATCAAAGGAGGATGTCCTCGGGAGATTAAAAAAATATCGAGACTACGGAGTAGTGCGCAGTACCGCGGAAAACGCAGAGCATGAAAGTGGGAAGTATTTAAGCACGCTAGGATTGTCCGCACCTCAGGCGGATACATACAGTACGTTGGCGTCACTTGCACTTTCGCGGAGTCTCAAGTGCGGGAAGGATGCATATCGCGAGTCTCGACCCTGGACCCTCGCTTTTTGGAAAATGAGCATCTCCGGAAAGCGCCCCATCATTCTTCTCTCTGTGACCGGGGTGACTGACTTACCGATGGTACGACAAATACTCAGTTGTCATGAGTATTTTGTTTCGAAGAGGATTGAAGTAGATATTATTATTTTTAACACTCACTCCGGGGGCTACCTCAAGACTTTTGAAGATGAGATTGACTTCCTCCTCTACATGCATCGTTCTCACGCGGAACAGTCCGGCTGTAATGTTTTTCATGTACACGCAGACCGTACCCGCCCTCAAAGATTCCCGTCGAATCTTGATGTAACCATGAAGAAAGTGAGTGAAGTTCAACCCCAAGAACTTCCAGAGAATCAAGAGGGATTGCAGTTCTGGAATGGTATCGGAGGGTACGACGAAAAAAGCGCGACATACGTAGTGCATTCAGGAGGGGGCGTTCGACCTCCGAGTCCGTGGTCAAATATTATTGCAAATGAACATATTGGATTTCTTGCGACGGATAGGGGCATGTCATTTACTTGGGCGCAGAATAGTTATGATAATAAACTGACTACCCCATACAACGATCCGCTTTCTGAGTTTTCTGGGGAAGCATTTTATGTACGCGATGACGAGACAGGGCTTTCTGCAAGTCCGCTACCTCTCTCTGGGCGAAAGGATGGAAATTATAAAATATCTTTTGGTGAATCGTATTGTATGTATCGAACTCAGGCGCTCGACGCATCAATTGAGTTGACGATGTACATCGATGAAGTTGAGCCAGTAAAATATTATCGCGTTGCAATAACGAATAACGGAAAAAAGGAGAAAAACTTTTCATTGTTCGGGTATTTTGAATTATTGATGGGGAGCATGCCGAGCGAGACAAAAAAACACTTTTCTTTTGATTTGGACACTGGAAATACGCTTCTTGTGACACAAAATTATCGTCATCAATTTTTGGAAAGTCGTACGCTTCTTGGCGTTGTCGGTGGTGCAGATGAGGTGAGTTCGAGTCGCGAAGAATTTTTGGGAAGACACGGAGTAATGAGTGAACCGGCAGCACTAAAGCGGAAGGGATTAAGCGGAACGACAGTTCCAGAAGGGGAGCCAGCCGCATCATTCAGAAAAAAAATAACACTTTCGGCGGGTGAAAGCAAGGTGGTGACTTTCTTCCTGGGGGAGACGAATGCTTCCGACACGCACCGTCTGATGCAGAAAGTAAGCGCAGCGGAAAATGCGGAGACAAATTTTCTTTTTGCGACCAAACTCGAGGGTGAGTTTCTTCAGCCTCGCTTTGGGTTGCCGGATAAGTCGCTTGAGCTCTTGATGAATAGATTCCTTCCACACCAAACCGTCGCATCACGCGTACACGCGCGCTTGGGATTTTACCAGATTGGTGGTGCATACGGATATCGGGATCAGCTGCAAGATGGCTTGTCGATGCTTTGGTATGATCCCAAATGGGTCCGGGCGCATCTTCTCGTCGCGGCAGCACATCAATTTCGAGAAGGAGATGTTTTGTCATGGTGGCAACCACACAATAATATTGGGGCGCGCACGAGGCTTTCTGATCCCCAACTATGGCTTCCCCACGTGGTGCTTCGCTATCTTCGCTTCACTGGGGACAGTTCGGTCCTTGATGAAATCATTCCGTATCTTGTCGGAGATATTCCCGACAAAGCAGACCGACCGAGTGTTGTGGGTGCCTTTGGGTCGAGTGACGAAACAAGTTCGCTGTATGAACATTTAGTCCGTGCTGTTGAGCATTCTCTTACTTTTGGTCCGCATGGTTTGCCGCTCATGGGAATAGCCGATTGGAATGACGGAATGAACCGTGTCGGAGTTGAGGGGGTCGGAGAAAGTGTATGGCTGGCATGGTTCACCATCTCAGTATTGGATGATATGAGCGCGCTCACGGAGGAAAGGGGTGACCAGTCACGTGCTGCACGTTATCGTCTGCATGCAAAAGAGTATCGGGAGGCAATCGAGAAATATGCCTGGGATGGACGATGGTATCGTCGTGCATTTACAGATACAGGCGCACTCGTTGGCACAAGCAGTGCGAAGGCGTATCGTATTGATTCTGTCGTGCAATCGTGGGCTTATTTTGTAAATGGTTCCACGAAGGAGACGAGGGAGGCTCTTCGCTCAGCCAAGGAGGAACTCTCTGTTTACGAGGGACATATTCCGCTTGCGTGGCCTCCATCTTCGCGAGCGATTCACGACCTTGGCACAATTTCTGATTATCCTCCCGGTGTTCGTGAAAATTCCTCTCAGTATAATCATGCAGCGCTGTGGTTAGCGCAAGCTCTTTTTGCCAGTGGGGACGCTGACTCCGCCAAAATAATTATTGATGCAGTAAATCCATTCTTGCAGAGTTCCACAAAGGAAAAGGCCATGTGCTATCGCGGTGAGCCATATGCGGTTGCCGCCGAAATATATTCAGCCCCGACATATCCCGGTCGTGCCGGTTGGACGTGGTATACGGCCTCTGCCGGCTTACTCTATCTCACTGTCCTTGAATACCTCCTTGGACTAAGGCGTGAGGGAGACTCACTCTCGTTCAATCCATCATTCCCATCAGACTGGAATGATGCAACCGTGCAGGTTCCTTTTGGGAAAGCACTCTATAATATCAAATTTGAAATTTGCTCCGAACAAGGCGAATCAATGTGTGTCACATTAGATGGCGTCAAGGTGGAGGGTAACGCGGTGCGGCTGATTGATGGCGAAAAAAATCATGAGATTGTTGTGTCTATGTTGAGGGTGTAAACTTGCGCCGAACATGAGATAATCATCTCATGAAGAAGTTGATTGAACAATATAGGGGTTGGCGCTATAAGAATACGATGCTACTCATCGTAAGCTTGGTTGCATTCTTTTATCTCTTGAAAACGTCAGTTATGAATGAACTTCTTGTATCGACGGCGCACTTGGGGTACGCGGGGTCGTTTTTGGCTGGGATATTCTTCGTTTCTACGTTTACCGTAGCTCCGGCTATCGTCGTACTCTATCATCTTGCAGAACTCTTTAATCCGCTCTATGTAGCCCTCACTGCTGGTCTTGGGGCGGTTATTGGGGATTTCCTCATTTTTCGGTTTTTCAAAGATTATGTATTTGATGAGTTACGTCCCATTCTCAAAAAACTAGGGGATCACCCTTTCGTGCGTATCTTGAGTACACCCTATTTCGTCTGGTTCCTCCCCGTGTTGGGAGCAGTAATAATTGCTTCTCCGCTCCCCGATGAGGTGGGAATTGGTCTTATGGGTATTTCGCGTATGAAGAGTTGGCAGTTTCTTATTCTTGCCTTCGCCCTGAATTCCATAGGAATCTTCTTTGTTGTAACTCTAGCCAGTTCTTCGTAGTGCCTTGTGTCCTTATCAATCACACAATCCACTGCCCCCCATTACCCTATCGCTATGATCAACTTACGGTGATATACTTTTTATATTGAAATGAAAAAAACAAATTACCCTTGGTGGACCCGCGCTGTATTCTATGTGCTCTATATTGATAAGTTTGGTGGTAATTTTCGCAGTGCGACTGCTCATCTAGATTATCTTGAACAACTAGGAGTAGATTGCATTCATATTCTTCCTCACTATCCGTCGGGAGGGGTTGATGGGGGATATGACGTGATCGACTATCGTGCGGTTTCTGATAAGCTTGGGTCCCTTGAGGATTTTAAAACATTTATTGCGGTCGCACATAAAAAAAACATCCGAGTTCTTATTGACCTTCCCCTCAACCATGTGTCCATAGAGCACCCTTGGTTTCGTGAGGCCATCCTAAATCCCTCGAGCCCTAAGCGTCGATATTTTCACTGGAGTACCACTGGTACCGAGTTTAGCAAGGCGGTGAATGTTTTTTTTCACCTAAAACCATCGAATTGGATTAAGAATGAATCCACGGGAATTGCCCATTTCAGCACATTTTACCCCGAACAAGCTGACCTCAACTGGGGCGAACCGCTCGTTTTTAATGAGATTATCAGTGTGATGGATTATTGGATGGCGCTTGGGGTGGACGGATTTCGGTTGGATGCAATTGCGCACATCATTAAACTGGATGGCACAAAATGTCAGCATCTCCCCGAGACGCACGACATCGTCAGGCGACTCCGTGCGCATGTCGAGTCGATAAATTCCGAAGTTGTTTTACTCGGCGAGGTGAATGAATGTTACGATGTGGCAAAACAATATTTTGGGAATGATGATGAGTGTCATTTGGTATATGATTTTTATCTTTCTCGGCTTTTTTTTCTCGCTCTTGCATCGGGTGACCCATCTATTATTGCGAAGCTCAGCGCCGGTCGAGATGACATTCCTCCGAACTCACAATGGGCGACATTTATTCGAAATCACGATGATCTTTCGCTCCACCGACTTGAAGACCTTGATCGGGAAATTATTATCCGTACCTTTGATCAAGATGGGGTAAAACGGTTTGCGGTTGGTATCGCGAGTAGGATTGCGAGCATGCTCGGGAGAGACGAGAAACTTATTATTGATACATTCAAAACTCTCTTCTCTCTTTCAGGGTCACCCTTCATATATTATGGTGATGAAATTGGCATGACTGACCAGCAGTTCGAAACACCCCCGCTCGACACGCGTTTATATTGTCGCAACTCCATGGACTGGGGGTTGGTTCGTTCGACGCAATTCGATGAAAAGTCCATTCTCGCATCAATCAAAGCAATAATTTTGTCCTATCATGAAGGCGTGCAGGTGGAAGAGTATGTCCCCGCAGAGTCTGCGGTAAAACAGGAAGCGTAATACGCACATCCAAAAGTAAAATAGTTTCTTATTCCTCGAAAATGTGAGCATCCGACTCGTTTGGAATATTGGGGTTTGGCGAATTGGCGGATGTCTTGACGTGAATCATCTTATGCAGTATTACGTACCCAGGATCTTTTAAAAAGGGGGTAATCATGCAAGTAGTTTCTGGGGTTTCGGTGTTTACGGCAGCCATGTTTATTGTTGCCTCACTCGGCGTCATTGCCGGATTTTTCTTTATTGCGACGCGTGGAGCGCTCCTGATGCGATCTGTGTTTGGCATGCGAGAGCGGTCGGCAGACCACGTGTATCCCATCTATTCACAGTGGTGGCTCATGAAGCTGGTCGACCATCAACCGATTATTTCGGCGATTCTACTTTTCCAATATAGCAAATTAGTGGACCGCATCGTTCTGGAAATTAGTAGAACTGCATTACTCGGAAAGAGGGTACTGATTACGTCTTGTGCGTTTGGGAATGTGATTCCGCGACTAGCGGATGCTTCGTCAGATCAGGATGCGGAACGCATCGTGATTACTGACATTATAAAAAATGAACTGCTCCACGTGAAGGGAAAACTTGCGGGCATTAAGACGCCGATAGACTACGTTCTCGGAGATGCCCTCAATATGAAGCAAGAGGATGGAGTCATGGAGATGAATGTGCTTTTTTTCCTCCTGCACGAGCTTCCGAACACCTTGAAAGAGGTCGCACTTGCCGAAGCGGGGCGCGTCATTGCTCCGGGTGGAAAGCTTGTCTTGGCGGAGTTTCATCGCCCAGACTCATATTTCCTGCGCTTGCTCA
>LCOM01000005.1:0-26450 GCA_000999395.1 Parcubacteria group bacterium GW2011_GWA2_47_7 | reverse complement strand
CTCTCGCTCTGGGATACACATGATCCATTTCGCTATTTGGATGAGTCCGGCAAATGGGAGTGCACCCGCGAGACGTATTTCCTAAGTAATTTTCAGGTTATTGTTGCGATCAAGAAGTAGGTCGCGTGCACTACATTTCATGTATCATATAGGCCCCATGGGGGGTCTTTTTCTTTTCTCAAGACCCAGTACCTTTTTTCGGTGCTTCGTCACCTTTCGTTTACAAGCGCATTGAGTTTATCTATAATCCAAGTACATGAAAAAAAACACGATGCGCTTCGCTACCTTCCTTGCGCTTATCGCCGCGTTATTCTCTGGGACGAATAATTTTCTCACAAAAATCGCAGTAACGGTTTCGAAAGATCCTATTTTTTATACGACTCTCAAAAATGCACTCGTCGCAGTCTTCCTTGTCGGGCTCTTTATCGCCTTTCGTAAATCAAGTGAATTGCGCGGATTGACTCGAAAGCAGTATGGCATGCTTGCGGCAATCGGGATCATCGGAGGCTCTGTGCCCTTCGCACTTTTTTTTACTGGACTCACAATGACCTCAGCCTTGAGCGCTGGATTGATCCACAAAACACTTTTTCTTTGGGTCATACTCTTTGCATATCCGTTCTTGAAAGAGCGCTTGAGTACTGGTCAGTTGGTTGGCGTTGTTGCTATTTTTATCAGCAATCTTTTCATCGGTGGATTTACCGGTTTTCAATTCAATTTGGGTGAACTCTTGGTGCTTCTCGCAACAATACTCTGGGCTATTGAAAATATCATTGCTAAAAAAATACTTGCGGATGTTTCGAGTATGACTGTTGCTGGTGTGCGTATGACCCTCGGCTCGATTATTCTTCTTGCATTTCTCGTCGTGTCGGGGAGGTTCACGCCACTTACGGATCTGAGTATGATTCAATGGGGGTGGACCATCGCGACAAGCGTTCTTCTGCTTGGGTATGTGCTCACCTGGTACACCTCGCTCAAGTATGCTCCGGCGACGTATGTTGCCGCCTTGCTTGTTCCTGCAACGGTTGTCACTAATGTTCTCAGTGCCGTATTCGTTACCCATACATGGAGCACCATGCAGGGACTTTCCGCATTCTTTGCTATGCTTGGCGCGGTCTTACTGATCTACTATGGAATGCGTGCCACAAAGGCTGCCACCTTTTCGTCCCATACTCACGTACAGCACTCTTAGTTTGTATGGACGGCATATTGCGTTGCTCTCGGTATGCATTTGGCCCTAATCGGCTTCACTATTGTGGTCCGGACCAAAATAGTCAGTTGTACGCAAACATCAAAGAACGCGCCGTCGATCCGGATTTGATGCGGATACTTTCCCAATTTGAAACGATGTATCCGTACCTCGTCCATATTGCTCATGCGAATCATATCAAGGACCCCCTCGACGAAAGGGTTGTAGAAGCATATTGGGTAGGGAATACGCTTCTTGAGCGTGTTAATAAGCAGCTTTTTTATGAGCACTTGGTTGATGGACTTGCGCTCAAGAAAAAGCTCGGCCGTTCGTTTGCCCTTGTGGAAGAAAAGATTGGGCAAGGAGCGGTGCCCCACCATTCATTTCATGTGCTTGATATCTGGCGGCGAACTGGACACGTTGATCGTGAGCACACACTCGAAAGTATGGATGATTGCCTCGTCTCATCGGGAGTTGTAGAAAGTGTTGAAGGCCCGTTTATCACTGTGGCACGCGTTCCGCTTCGATATGAAGAGCGCAAACTCTTGCTCGGTGCACCAGAATCACGACGTTATGCACGGCGACTCGAGTCTGATTATGAGATTGAGCAACTTAAAAAGGGAGATATCGTCTCAATTCATTGGGGGGTCATATGTGAGCGGATTTCCCCTCGACAGGCGGCTCAACTTCGCAAATACACGCTGCAGCATATTCACCTCGCGAACCTCACCCTATAACAGTCATGTCATATCCCATCATTCACGTTTTCGGGAATCCCGATATTGTGATGGACGCTATACCGCTCCGTCTTCTTCCTCGATTTTCTGCTCAGTTTCCTGATGTCCACTTTATTGCACTCGACCCGAATGAGGAGTGGGCTATTCCCGACCCATTTGTGCTCATCGATACGGTCGTCGGTCTTTCTGAAATACATGTTTTTCATTCGCTCGATGAATTTGATACATCACCCACTGTTTCCGTGCATGACTTTGACGCACTTTTCAACCTACGCTATCTTGCAAAGTTGGGGAAGTTGAAAGGGGTTGTCGTTATTGGTGTTCCACCGAAAATGAATGAAGAAGAAGCATTCACGAAAATAGTCTCTTCTATGAAAGAAGTACTTCCTCACTAGATTGTTTTGTGCGAAGTCCGAAAAAAGCGATGAGCCAGCTTGCAACAAACAATGTGGCGAGGATGTAGCCGAGGTTGTCGAGTGAGAGCTGTCGTGCGACGGAAAATATTCCTCCCGTCAGTTCGAGATATTCCGCAATGAGCCGCAGTCCAATAGTGCCTCCAATGAGAAGCGCAGACGAGAGCGAAAGAAGGGTCATGTTGATGTTATAGAATATGCGACGCTTTTCGTCGAAGACCCCAAACGAATAGATGCCGAGCATGCAAAGTCCGTTTATTGTATCGAGCAGTGTCATACCCGCCATGAATGCGAGGGGGAGGAGAATGACTGCCCACGGCGGAACCGTTGCGACCGCGAGCGCGGAGATGGCGAGAAGTCCGACTTCCGTCGCTGTGTCAAAGCCGAGCCCGAAGAGAAATCCGATGAAATACATTTTATAACTGTGGTCGACCAATTTAATAAGCGGGCGAAACAATTTTTCGACTGGTCCGCCGAGATGCATGTGTCCGTGGTAGGAATTTACTTTTCCCACCCTGAGATCGCGCCATGCTCCAATAAGTTTATAGAGTACGCCGAGATTAATAATACCGATAAGGAGAAGAAAGACTGATGAAATAATAGCTCCGACGACAGCACCGATTTCCTTCCACGATTCAAAGTGCGCATTCATGAGCGGAGTAAAGAAGACGATGAGGATGGTGAGGAGAAGAACAATCGTTGAGTGACCGAGTGAAAAATACGGTCCGACGCCGACGGAGGGTTTACCGCGGTATAAAAGTCTCCGCGTGACATTGTCGATGGCTGCGATGTGATCCGCATCCATTGCGTGTCGTAGTCCAAATCCCCATGAAAGCACCGCGAGTCCGGTCAAGATGGGGTAGCGTGCACCGAGTATGATAGTCGCGACGCCGATAAGAATATTCAGAAAGATAAGCACAGTGAGAAGCATCGCCCCTCGCCGCACTGAAGGTTGTGGATTTTCTCCGAATACTTTTATTCTAAATCGTGCGAAAAGTGACATGTCTGGCGAGCCCATATGGGAATTATTGTATCATCCAATGCAAAGAAGGGTTATGGAATAGTACTAGCATTCACGTCGTTAATAATGAATGACTACTCAACCGTGGGGATTTTCATAAATAAGCCCAATAACCTTATCTCTTCATATGTTTGGCTTCATGGCTCCTGGCATGCGCAGATAGGCAAATTCCTCCCGTTTTGGTCGTTCGTCATGATAATATGAAGACATGAAACACAAAGCATTGTTGCTCGAGATAATCGGAGTCTTTGGGATGCTTATGATACTTGGCGCGTATTTTTTTATATCGTTTGACTATGTGCTCGCCGATAATGCTTGGTACCAATTGATGAATCTCTCGGGTGGTGCAGCGTTTATATACTACACGATAAAAAAAGCAGCATGGGCATCGCTCGCATTAAATGTGGTCTGGGCGTTTATCGCGGTCTTTAGTCTCTGGAAGATCTTTTTATAGTTCCCGCTTATCAGGAATAATAACGAAAGTTTTTTTCTTCACGTTGAAGTATTTGTCACGAGTGGCATCCGTTGCGCTTTGTGCTATGCCCACTTCACTTTGAGAAAGTGTGCCGCACAGGACATGCAGGGGTCATAGGCGCGGATTAATTTCTCCATTTCCATGGGCATTTTTTCCTTCTCCATTCCCCCTGCGATGAGGTTCTCAACAAGCTTCCCTACGTCTTGTTCGATATTTATCTGATTTTGTCCCGTCGGAACGATGACTTCACCCTCCTTAATTGTTCCGTCAGCACTTAAGACTATTTTATGATAGAGCGTTCCGCGAGGTGCTTCGACAACTCCGATACCAACAGCATCTCGTGCAGGTTTCTTGATAAGCGGTTCATGGACAAATGTGCGCGTTGTGAGGAGCTCAATTGCTTCATCTATGGAGTGGAGTATCTCAACGGCTTGTGCGAGATTGTTGTGGAATACATCGGTTGATGGGAAGAGTGCGAGTGTGTCAGGAATAGATTCCTTCGTCTTGGGGTGCAGTTTGTCTTTTGCGATATTGAGACGTGCCAAAGAGCCCACAAAATAACTTTCTCCCTTGTACTGGTATGCGGAAGCCTGAGAATAGGGAAGGACAACGTGCTCAAGGAGATTGCGATATTCCTTTTCGGGGAATACCTCTCCGCGACTTGTGCGAATAGAGCCTTTAATATACCCAAAGTTACCGTCAGGAATAAGTGCTTGAAAATGCATTTTTCGGTCGAAATGAAACGGCTGGTCTTGGAATATCTTAATAAGGCGTAGGGCTGCAGGGCGCACTGCGGCAAGCTTTGCAACCGCCTCATCGATACCAGCCTTGTCGGGGAAGTGGAGGAAGCCGCCGATGGTCGGGTACTGTGCGTGTACCGAGCGACCGGCAACAAGAGTTGCGAGGAAGTTGCCCGCCGCTTTAATTTCGAAGCCATCATGGAGTATCTGGTGTTCTTCGGGAATGTTTTCGTCGAGATCGAGGAAGGCATCTTTGCCGTAGACGTCAGGGAGTGAAAAAAGATAGAGGTGGAGCGCATGGTCACGCACGGTGAGTCCATGCATGGTCAGAGCGCGCAATACATCGGTCTGCTCTGAGGGGGTGATGTCGAGCGCGTCTTCACAGGCCTCAATCGCGGCCATGATGTGTGCATTTGAGCAGGTACCGCAGATACGTGCAAGATGGGCGGGGATTGCCATGAGCGCCTTCCCCTTCATTGCCTCCGTGAAGAAACGTTTGTACTCGACCGTTTGAAATTTTACATCGGTTACCTTATCATTTTCTACCTTTACTGCGATCGAGGCATCACCCTCAATCTTGGTGATGTGCTCCATCGATAAGTCGAATGTGTGCATGGTGAGAGAATGAAAATTAATTGGAGACTGGTGGTGTGGCGAGGTCGGGTCGAAATTCTGCAATCAATGCGGTCACCGCCTTGAGAAATATGTCGGTATTCATTGGACAGCCTGGAACGGATGCATCAACAGTCACCACGTCAGACACCTTGAGAACTTCGGGGAGCGCCCCAAATCGTTCGACAAGAAACGCGATATTTGCTTTTTGTTCGTCGTTAAAATTATTACGTTGGGCAGACGGTCCGCCGGTCACGGCGCATGCACCAATGGCGACAAGCTTCTTTGAGATGCTCCGGATGTGTTTGAGCTTCTCCACGTGCTCAGGGGAGGCAATAGCTCCTTCAATAAATGCTATGTCGAATGCATCCATGATGTTGTGTGTTTTGAGCACTTTGACATGTCGAAAATCAAAAATATGCTTCCATTCTTGCCAGTGATCATTCATGAGTTCGGTAAATACGATAGTACTGTCTTCGCAGCAGGAGAAGGAGAACCATCCGATTGCTATTTTTTTGTTATTTGGTTCCATCGTAGTAATGAATATTTGGATTATACCACCACAAAAAGCAATGCACAGCTTTTTTCTTGGTTATGCACCGTTTTTACCTTGGAATTCTGGTATAATGCGACACATGGAAACAGAAAAAAATAATACTCCACTCGTGACAGTGGCCGTCGGCGGTGCCGCGGGGGACGGCATAAAAGAGGGTGGGCTACATCTGTCCGAGATTGTGCAGCATATCGGATGTTATGTTTACATGACCCCTGAATATCCATCACTTATCCGCGGAGGGCACAATTACGCACGCCTCACCTATGGGGATCATCCGGTGCATGCCGACCACTCTATGCTCGACGTCATTATTGCGACGAATGCAGAGTCAGTGCTTTTGCATAGGGATGGTTTGAAGAATGATGCGGTTATTTTTATTGACAGCCCGTACGCAGAGCATCTGAAAGAAATTTCTCAGAACATCGTTTCACTCCCTATGTCCGAGGCGGCGAAAGAGGCTGGTGCACCGCATGCTGCAGGTCCTTCCGTTGGAGTTGGTGCGTACTGCTATTTTGCCGGACTGTCGCGCGAGGAGTCCGAGGGAATATTTGGAAAAGTGTTTGGGGATATTCTTGGAGGGATTACGATGAATGTGGCGCTCGCACTGCGTGGTTATGACGCGGCGAAAGCATCGGGGCTTACCCCTCGTCTTGTGTTTCCTATACAAAATACTGATACGCAGACTGGAGTCCTTCTTGAGGGAAACAAAGCGGTCGCTCTCGGATTTCTTTCTGCGGGACTTGAATTCTTTGTTGGCTATCCGATGACCCCAGCATCGTCGATTCTTCATTTTCTCGCGAAAGAATCAGCAAAGGGAAAGATAAAAGTGATTCACCCCGAAGATGAAATTACTGTAATCAATATGGCTCTAGGAATCGCATATGCAGGAAAGCGTGTTGCAGTCAGTACGGCAACCGGAGGACTTGCGCTCATGCAAGAGACATTCTCACTTGCCGGAGTCAGTGAGACTCCCATCGCGCTCGCTATCTCCTCGCGACAAGGTCCCGCGACAGGTGCGGCAACGAGGACATCGCAGGGGGATTTACGATTTGTCATTTCTTCGGGTCATGGAGAATTTCCCCGTGTTGTCATCGCGCCGGGAGACCCTGAGGAAGCATTCATGGCGGGGCAAATCGCTCTCAACTTCGCGTGGAAATTTCAAACTCCGGCAATTGTCCTTCTGGATAAACAGCTTTCGGAAAGTTATCAAACCTCTACTGTTCCATCCGGCAATACAGAGGTCACCCCGCACAAGAAGGCGAGTGGGGGAGAATATCTCCGATATCAATATGCCGACGATGGTGTGTCACCGCTCGCATTCCCCGGCACGTCAAACACGAAGGTGAAGGCGACAAGTTATGAGCATGACGAGTTCGGTATCGCATCGGATGAGTCGGATACTGTTCGGGCGATGCAGGATAAGCGATGGAAGAAGATGGAAGGTATACGTTCCGATGCGCGCCATTTTGATACCGTAAAAGTCTATGGCGATTCCTCTGCAAAGACTGCCGTGCTCTTTTGGGGCTCAACCAAAGGGCCTGTTCTTGAAGCCGCAGCCATGATTGATACCCCACTTCGCCTCGTTCAAGTGCTTTGGATGGAACCCTTCCCCGAGGAAGAGGTGGCGAAAGCGCTCGATGGCGCGGATCAAATTATCGATGTAGAGGTGAACCACAACGCGCAGCTCGCCGGGCTGTTGCGCGAAAAAACCGGCATCATGTGCGACGAGAAAATCCTCAAGTATGATGCACGACCATTTGACCCCGCCACGCTTGCAAAAGAATTACAGGATAAACTGAAAATATCATGACCATGGAACTTGCTACACATTCCAAGATCTCTTGGTGTCCCGGCTGCCCGAATAATCAAATACTTGTTGCGTTCCGTAAGGCGGTCACTGAGATGTGCGAAGCCGGAACGCTTAAGGAGGAAAATATTGTTGCCTCAGCGGGGGTCGGATGTCACGCGAAGATACTCGACTACTTAAACATGAATACGTTCAATGCGCTCCATGGTCGCTCCATTCCTCCGATAGAGGGTATGAAGGCGGCAAATCCATCACTCACTGTTGTCGCTTTTTCCGGTGACGGGGATTCATATTCGGAGGGACTGTCACACCTTATCCATTCCGCCCAGCGCAATTCGGATATCAATGTGTTTATTCACGACAATCAGATTTTTGCACTCACAACTGGGCAAGCAACGGCAACTTCGCCGAAAGGGTTCAAGGGACTAACGCGTCCCACTGGTTCTATCGAGGACCCTATTGACCCACTACGCATGATGATGAATGCGGGCGCGACATTCGTTGCGCGTACCTACGCTGGTGAGATGGGGAAGACAAAAGACATCATGAAGGCGGCAATGGCGCACAAAGGTATGTCTTTCATCGATATTGCACAGCCTTGCATTACTTTTTTTGATACGCGTGATTTTTATAAGGACAACATCGCATGGCTCCCGGAAGATCATGACGTGACGAACCTTGATGCGGCATATCATGCGACAAAACAATCAGACGGAAAGATTCCTATGGGTATTTTCTATCAAGTCTTGAAGCCAACGTTTGAGGAGCAACTCTAGAGCTATTATGGATATTGAGAAATTTTTTCATCCCGAATCAGTTATCGTGATTGGTGCGCGTCCCGAAGAAGGGCACGTGGGTTCGGCCATCATGAAGAATCTTCTTGCCGGGGGGAAGCGGACAATCTATCCGGTCACTCCCAATTATCAAGACGTGCTGGGGGTGCCTGCGTACGCGTCGCTTTCGGATGTACCAGGGAGTCCTGACCTTGCTGTTATTGCAGTCAAAGCGAACTTGGTACCCGATACGCTTCGTGCGTGTGTTGCGAAGGGAGTAAGGGCTGCGGTGGTTATTTCGGCGGGTTTTAAAGAAGAGGGCGCTGAGGGGAAGATACTTGAGAATGAACTAACTGCTATTGGAAAAGATACGGGGATTCCGTTCCTTGGACCGAACTGTCTCGGTGTTATAGACGGAAACAGTGATCTCAATGCTTCAATCGCGCTCCACAAACCTTTGCCCGGTTCGATTGGGTTTATCTCTCAGTCTGGGGCTATTGGTACGTCATTTATTGAGTGGTCACGCTCCGAGGGAGTGGGTATTTCAAAATTTGTCAGTTTGGGAAACGAAGCCGGTATCACGGAAGTGGCCATGCTCGAATATCTCGGCAATGATCCGGAGACAAAAGCGATACTGCTCTACGTCGAACATGTGTCTGACGGTGCACACTTACTTGCCATCGCAAAAAATATTATTGAAACAAAAAAGAAACCTATTGTGCTTTTGCGATCAGGGCGTTCGGAACGTGGCGGTGCTGCAGTCATGAGTCACACGGGTTCACTTGCGCCGGAGGATGCGATATTTACTGCTGCATGTCGTCAGTCGGGTATTGCAACCGTGACCTCATTACGTGATCTCTTCAATGCGGCAAAATTACTTTCGCTTGGAACTGATTGGGGGGCAAAAACACGCCTCGTCATTGTCACGAACGGGGGAGGTCCCTCAGTGAATGCCGCCGACCTCGTGGAGCTCTCTGAATCAATGGAACTCGTGCAATTTGATGAAGTAACGAAAGATGCACTGCACAAAGTCCTCCCCCCTATGGCGGCGGTAGGGAATCCAATCGATGTGATCGGTGATGCCGGCGCTGATCGGTATAAGTCCGCACTCGATATTGTTTCTGCACGAGACGACGTGGATGCGATTATTGTTATCGTGACTCCGCAAATGATGACCGACGCAAAAGCAATCGCTGACATACTCGTGTCGTTCAAAAGTATCAAGCCCATCATCCCGGTCTTCATGGGGGGTGAGGTGATGCGTGCGGGTATTGATGTGCTCCTCACAAACAGTATGGTGAACTTTGATCTACCCTCGGACCCCATTTTTGCACTCGATGCGCTGACACCAAAGAAGAAATCGACGTCACATTCAATAAAGCATACGCCGTCGACGGCTGCGATGCTCTCCTATGCGGATTCAACAGCATTACTCGAGAAGTATGGGCTGACGGTTTTTGGTTCGCTCGCAAGAACACGAGAAGAAGCGCAAAGTGTTTTTGACGCACTGGGGGTGGAAAAGATTGCCATGAAAGTGGTCTCGCAGGACGTGATACACAAAACGGATGTGCAGGCGGTTCGACTCAATATAGAAAAAGAAAACCTTTTGAACACATGGGATGAAATAACATCCGGAGTGAAAACACGAGCGCCCCATGCCACTATCGAGGGAATGCTTCTTCAGCCGATGGTGAGGGGTAAAGAGATTATCATCGGCATGAAGCGCGATGCGACGTTTGGCCCCGTCATCGTTTTTGGCCTTGGAGGAATTTTCGTTGAGCTTTTAAGTGACGTAGCTATGCGTATTGCGCCGTTTTCGGAGGAAGAAGCCCGGGCAATGATCGATGAGATCGCCGGCGTGAAGTATCTCGAAGGGTTCCGCGGTTCCGAGTCTGTCGATAAGGAGGCACTCGCACAATTACTCGTCTCTATTGGCAACATCGCCGCAGAAAACCCCAATATCACCGAGATAGATCTGAATCCCGTCATCGTAACAAAAGACCATGCATATATTGTAGACGCGCGGCTGATGTGAGTTCTTGGGTGCGATTTATCATTGTTGCGCCGACGATATGATTCTCGCAGAGAATGATACGCCCATACTTTCTTTCAGAAATGTTCCCACGCATGATATATTCTCTGTCCTCTTTTGCGCGACCATCGCCGGCAAATGAAATCATGTCGCCGAAGCCATGACTCGAGTGGAATGAGACGAGTTCAAAGCCTTTTTTGTCTCCCAGCATATTCATTGCGGCCGTCTCGCCTTGCTTTGTTGCATTCATCCAGTTACCCATGACGACGGAATCATTTAAAATGACATCCTTATAGCGAGCTGTATCTCCCGCCACCCACACGTCAGGGAGTGATGTTTCGAGATATTGGTTTGCATGTATCCCGCGATCCAGCGTTATTCCGGACGATATGAGCCAGTTCGTTGGAATATCTACACCGATAAATGCAAAAACCATGTCGCAATGAAGCATTCTTCCATCCTTGAGAATAACCCCTTCGACTTCGTCGCCACCAATGACCTCGGTGATTTCCATGTCTCGAATCAGCGTCACACCACGTTCAACGAGTCGTTCCTCAACGATACTCGCCTCATCTTGGGAGAGCGCAGGTTCCCAAAAGTAGTGTTCACGCATTACTTCGGTCACTTCGATCTCTTTTGATCGGAGGATGTCAGCAACCTCATACGTGACACAGGCGCTTCCGACGATAACCGCATGACTTTTTCCGTCGTGGAGATCCTTGATGATTGCTTTTGCGTGGTCGAGTGTGCGCAGATAGTGCACACTTTTTTTGTTCGCTCCGGGAATAGTCCACTTGCGGTTATGTGTTCCGGTCGCAATGAGTAGTTTTTCGTATTGAAATATCTTGCCGTCACTCAGTGTGACCTGTTTCGCCGTCGCATCAAGTGCCACGGCGGCACATCCGGTCAATAGTGTGATGTTGTTTGTCGTGTACCAATCTTCAGATTTCATCCAGACGGAAGCTTGTTTCCGCTGACGTTGTTCCGGCGATTCCTCCGCCGACAATAAGGTACGTGGCGCTCTCCATAGGTATCGTTTAGACGGGGAACACCTGTTTTCCGTCATTATCAAAAAGGAGGATGGCTTTGGTTGGACAGGATTCTGCGGCGGCCATGAGTGTCTCATCATCTGCGGCGTTGGGGTCGGTGGCGATTACCTTGCTTTCGTCATCAAGCGCGAATGTCGCTTCAGACACTGCGATGCAGGAGACCGCGGAAATGCAGAGATCACGATCGACAACGATCTTACTGATATTCGAACCTTCTTTGTTGCGAAGATATTCTCGAGTTTCTGACATATATTTTTATGTTAACAAATAATGAATAAACGACTAGGTCAGCACAATTCCGGTGATCTCGGGCACTTCTTCATTGAGAAGTGTTTTGACCACCTTATTATACGTCAGTGAGGCGAGAGGGCATTGTGCACAACTTCCTTCAATGCGGAGGGTGAGTATCCCATCCTCGATTTTCCCCACCCAGACATCACCCCCATGAGATTGGATGTAGGGCCGAACCTTTGCAATGACCGCGTTCACGCGCCCTTCAACGGTCGGAGGAGTTTCGGTATTTATTGTGATGACGTCGGGTGTTGCAACTTGTTCCATGTATGCATTTTACCCTCTTTTTCCCGCCAATCCTAGTTGTGACGAAGAATCTGTCATCATAAATGTTATATAGGAAGATTTTGTTGGGCTACTTTTGTTATCGCAAGGTTTGTGGTACGAAACACGTGAGGTCAGAAGTGCACTGCGCACGGCGACGGATAGTCTGGTCTATCGTTCGGTTTTATCCAAAAGAGTCCCGCAGAAGTATATCTCTATAATGTATGCCTACTAAAGAATACAAATAAAGAATACAAAAACGAGCTGCAACAAACTCCAGCTCAGGGAGTCTGTTGCCCCCCCCAAAAAAAAATGTCAAGACTTAGTCTTGACATAAAATGAGGAAAATATGGATAGGGATATGACATGATATGGCGGTGCGGGGTGTGCCAGAAGCTCAAAGTTAGCTATTTCTGTGTACTGCACCTTATTGACGCTTTACTGCGTATATACTGTACAAATTCTTTAATCGCTAGGGCTAAATCGTCTATGGATGAAAACAAGACAGAGGAAGTAGTAAGTGTTGAAGGCCATATGTGCCATGGAGGAGGGAAGTGTATGAATATGCATAAGTTTTGTCACCATCGGTGCTGCATGATGCGATGCATGGTGACCATTGTCGTGCTCGCATTAGTATTTATGACAGGAGTGTGTGTCGGAGGACACGGTGAATATCGCCATGGAGTACGGGATTCACGAAGTTATGGGTCGCAATATGACCAATCATTCGATGCTCATTTTCAGCGTATGCATGGAGGTATTTCTTCTTTCGGATATCCCAACACAATAAATACTCGTGTTCAGGCGACGAAGGGTGTGACATCGGTACAAGTGGTGCCCATGATGGGTCTTGAGCCAGTTGCAGAGTAATAATATATTCTTTAAGGAAAACAAAAAACGCGCCGCAAGGCGTTTTTTGTTTGTGCTACTTGTTATCTCCTTGGCACAAATCATGCAGTTTTTATCGTACAAGAAGCATGCAAAAGACCCCAATGAATACTTGGATGGCTGGTCCCCATATTGCCTGATGGTCAAGATTGGATTTTGCATGAATCCAGTGATGGAAGCGTTGGAGGGTGACGAGTGGCTCATGTCTCCATTTGAAATAGGCGAATTGGAGCGCATCCGGCATGATGCCTCCAATCGCCCCAAGGATGGTTACTGAAAGGTAGTAGGGGGTTGTGGCATGCAGAAAGAGCACTGCAAGCCCGATACCGAGCATGGCATCACATCCTATTTTGAAGAGGTCGAGTGGAAAATCCTTATTGAGGATGATGTCCGAATTCATCGGGTCAGTGTGATCATGTCTGCTTGATAGAAGTGTGTAGTGCCAGTGCGGTATCGCGTCAAGCACGAAATGACTGAGAAATCCAACAACAAAAGCCATCATAGGATGACCTGGAAAGATGTTCGCGGCGGCGGCGCCTACGACTGCATGTGTCGCGAGGATCATGAATCGTATTATAGCAATAGGATACTAATCGTCTACTTGTGCACTTTCTGAGATACGCCACCTTTCCGGTGGTGCTATAATGCGCACATGAATGAGCCGATAATCAAAAATGCTGAGGTGCTTGGCACTACGCCGCTTCGTCGTGATGCCCTAGCAATTTTGGAGGCGGGGTATCAGGCGGAGGTTCTTCGCTCCTATGTTTGCCGCACAATATGGTGTGCGAAACCATTCAGGATATCATCGAGGCACTCTGGAAGAGGGGCGCCACGATAAGTGAGGTGAATACCGTTCGAAAGCATATTTCCGATATACAGGGTGGGCAGCTCGCAAAACTGCTCTACCCCGCAACAGTCGTCTCCTTTATATTTTCCGATGTGCCGGGAGATGACATGAGCATCGTTGCATCAGGTCCGACAGTACGGGATACTTCAACCATCATCGATGCCGAACATATTCTTGCAGAGTACAACGTGTTGACGCAATGCAAACTTCCCGACTGTGAACTAGTGGAGACACCAAAGGAAGAAAAATATTTTCAAAAGGTTACCAACGTTCTTCTTGTCACGAACAAAGTCGCACTCTTGGCAATGAAGGAAAAGGCGGATGCGCTTGGTTATCAGGCTGAAATTCGTGATACCGCGCTACAGGGGATAGCCCCCAATATTGGGGCTTATTTTTCGACGATGAAATGCTCACCAGGCTCGTGCATGCTTTATGGTGGAGAAACCACTGTTGAACTTTCAGATTCCCCAGGTAAAGGGGGGAGAAATCAAGAGTTTGCCCTTGGTGCGCTCGCGACCATCCCGACCGATGAAGTCTTTGTTGCTGCCGCTTCGGATGGGTGGGATAATACAGATGTTGCGGGAGCAATCATCGATGAAGGTGATCGTGAGCGTGCAAAACAAGCAGGGCTTGATCCGAAGATGTATTTATCGAGAAATGATTCGTATAATTTTTGGCGTCAAAACGGCGGAGCGATTGTGACCGGACAAACCGGCATAAATGTGTCAGACTTTTATTTTTTAATTCGGGCGAAATCCTGATCGAGCGTGATTCGCGTTGTTTGATAATCATTATAAATAATTCATAGGGTATGAATAAAACAGAGCAGGCGATATTGTGGTTTGACCAGGTTGGCAACGATGATGTGCAGATTGTGGGGGGAAAGAATGCCTCACTCGGTGAGATGTATACAGCACTTGCAAGTAAGGGTATTCGAGTCCCGAATGGATTCATTGTCACCGCAAAAGCATATCGCGATTTTATTACACTGTCCGGGCTCGCTGATATCATCAAGAAAGAATTGACCGACCTTGACACGACCGACATCAAAGCGCTACAACATGCAGGCAAATCAGTCCGTGAGGCGTTTCTCAAAGTAGAGTTTCCTCAAACATTGCGCGATGAGATCACTGTTGCGTATGAAAAAATTTCTGAGTCCTATGGTGTGAAAGAAGCTGACGTTGCCGTTCGTTCTTCGGCGACCGCCGAGGACCTTCCTGGTGCGTCGTTTGCGGGAGAACACGAGACGTATCTCAACGTCTATGGAGCGGAGCAGGTTATTAAAAAGACGCGCGAGGCAATGGCGTCGCTCTTCAATGATAGGGCGATCTCGTATCGTGTCGACAAGGGATTTAGTCATTTTGACGTTGCGCTCTCCGTTGGTGTTCAAAAGATGGCTCGTTCAGACAAGGGGTCATCTGGAGTGATGTTTACCATTGATACGGAGACCGGTTTCCGTGATGTCATAGAGATCAATGCTTCCTACGGACTTGGTGAGATGGTTGTGCAGGGAAAGGTGACCCCCGATGAATTTATGCTCTTCAAGCCGACACTTCGTGATGGTTTTCGCTCGATTGTAAAAAAATCACTTGGCGAGAAAAAGATGATGATGGTCTATACCGAATCGCAGGATTCACCGGTTAAAGAGATAAGTGTTCCAGAATCGGATCAGACGAAATTTTCGCTTTCTGACGACGAGGTTATTGAATTGGCGCAGTGGGGAATGATTATCGAAGAGCATTACACCGCGCGCTTCGGAAAACCGACCCCGATGGATATCGAGTGGGCGAAGGACGGAGTCGAAAACAAGCTCTATATTGTTCAGGCGCGTCCCGAAACTGTGCAATCTGAGAAGAAGGGTTTTTCTATTACCGAATATCTTTTACAAAAAGGAGCACCAGAGGCGCTGACACATGGTATTTGCGTTGGGGGAAAGATTGCGACGGGGAACGCGCGAGTCATTCTTTCTGCGGCGAAGCTCGATGAATTCAAACAGGGTGAAATATTAGTGACTGAGATCACCGACCCGGATTGGGAACCCATCATGAAGATGGCATCTGCCATTATTACGGCGAAGGGAGGGCGCACGTCTCACGCAGCAATTGTTTCCCGTGAGCTCGGTATTCCTGCCGTTATCGGCATTGGAATGGAAGAGTTGGCAAAAATTAAGACGGGGATGGAGTTGACCGTTGATGCATCGTCGGGTTCCGTCGGGTATATTTATCCGGGGAAGCTCGAATGGGAAGAGCGCGTCGAAGATCTCTCTCAGGTACCAGAAACAAAAACAAAGATTGCAATGAATGTTGGTAGCCCCGAGGCCGCCTTCATGTATGCACACCTTCCCCATAAAGGTGTAGGGCTTGCGCGTGAAGAGTTTATCATCATGTCGCAGATCGGAATCCACCCAAAGGCGCTTCTCGATTATAATAAGCTCGATAAGGAACTACAGAAGAAGATTAATGCGCGGACGCTCGGATATCCCGACAAGGTGGAATTTTATGTTCAGAAACTGGCGGAGGGGATTGCACAGATTGCCGCTGCGTCGTATCCGCATCAGGTGATTGTCCGCTTCTCAGACTTCAAGACAAATGAGTACCGCACACTGCTTGGTGGTGAAGCCTATGAGCCGAGCGAGGAGAATCCAATGCTCGGTTGGCGTGGTGCATCACGATATTATGATCCGAAATTTAAGGACGCGTTCAAACTGGAATGCGATGCGATACTTCGGGTGCGCAATACTTTTGGTCTCAAAAATCTGCACGTGATGATTCCGTTCTGCCGTACTCCGGAAGAGGGGAAGAAAGTGCTTGAGACTATGGCAGAATTCGGATTGCGCAAAGATGAGGATGGATTGCATGTCTACGTGATGTGTGAGATACCCTCAAATGTATTGCGTGCTGATGAATTCCTCGATATCTTTGATGGTTTCTCTATTGGTTCGAATGATCTTACTCAGTGTACGGTAGGAAGTGATCGTGACTCGGGAATCGTGGCGGGTATCACCAATGAAAAAGACCCAGCAGTGAAGACGCTCATCTCGATGGCCATTAAGGCTTGCAAGGCGAGAGGGAAGTATATTGGTATTTGCGGGCAGGCACCGTCAGATTTTCCTGATTTTCTGAGATTTCTCATCCAGGAAGGCATTGATACTGTATCCCTTAATCCTGACTCCATTATCCCGATGCTCTTTGAGGTTGCAGAGGAGGAAAAACAATTGGGTCGCTAATATGGAAAAGATCACGCGTGTCGAGGCGGTAGAAATACATGATTCACGTGGTACACCAACCATCACCGTTACGGTTCATAGCGGATTGGAAAAGGCGAGCGCTTCAGTACCGTCTGGAAAGAGTGCCGGACGGCGGGAGGCGTGTGAACTGCGTGACGCCGATGGAGTCGGAGTCGCGCGCGCTATCGTAAATGTGAATACCGCTATTGATGAGGCATTGCGCGATGCACCGCTTGATCCGGAGCATGTTGACCGAACACTTCTCGCGCTTGATGGAACATCAGATAAACACAAGCTCGGTGCAAATGCGATGCTCGGTGTCTCCATGGCCACTATGAGACTCGCTGCGTTCGTGAGAAAGGAGCCACTTTGGAAGACTATTGCCGGAATCGGGGGATTTACCCCGGGGTTTCCGTTTCTCTATATGAATATGTTGAATGGCGGAGCGCATGCATCATTTCGCTTGCCGTTTCAGGAGTACATTGTGGCGGTTGGTCGCGCACTCCCGTCTGAATCTTACGCGAAAGCAAATGCAATATTTGAAACTTTGGGCACATTGATCAAACAGCGGTATGGTGATGTTCCTATGGGGGATGAAGGTGGATATTCACCGGATGTAAGGGGTATTGAAAAACCATTCGAGCTTTTGAGTGAAGCGATGGGGGCCGAGGCAATGGCATTTTTGGCGATTGATGCCGCAGCATCAGAGTTTTTTCATGACGGAAAATATGTTCTCGAGGGAGCACCCCACACGTCGGAGGAACTGTTTTCTGTATACGAAAATCTTGTGCAGAAATTCCATCTGAAGAGTATCGAAGACCCTTTTGCTGAGGATGACTTTTCCGCATTTCATCGTATTACCGCAGAGCTTGGGAATAGGACGCTCATCGTTGGAGATGACCTCACGGTGACCAATCCAGAGATTACAAAAGAAATGATCGACGAACATCGTGCCAATAGTATGATCATCAAGCCCAATCAGGTGGGGACGCTTGCTGAAGTTTTTCAAACGGCTCATATCGCACAAAAGGCAGGATGGAAGTTGATAGCAAGTCATCGGTCTGGGGAAACGGAGGACTCGTTCATCGCGGATCTTGCCGTCGGAATTGGTGCATACGGACTGAAAGCAGGGGCACCAACACAGAAGGAACGCCGAGTAAAATATGAACGTCTGCTCGAGATTGAAAAAGAATTCCTCATCCATTCTTGATGGTTACGTCGCGGTGTATAAACATGTGGAAAACTTTCCGATAACCTGTGGATAATGTATCTCTCCGCCTGTCTGTTTCTGCTCTACAGCATCCTCTAATTAGCCGTTGTTTTCGGTGTCCCTTTCCACGACTCCTTCGGTGGTGTCACTATCCCGCCCTTGGTTTTCATTCTCAGTGTCTGTATAGACTCCTGAATCTTTAGTTTCTTCTTCGGTACCGCTCCGGTTGTCCCTTTTTTCTTTTTTGATGATATCGCTTGATGTCGAGGCGGAGTGTTCTTTGTTGCCTTGGTCGTTCTCTTTGAGTACCCACTTCGCTACTTCTCCTTCAAAATAAATTTTACTACGCTCCCCTTGTGGGGAAACAGCATGAATCTCAGTGATGATATCGTCGATGGTGTTTCGTGATTTCTCTTTGCCATCTCGATCAAACAGCGCGCGCGTTACCTCAAGTTCCCTTAATGCAATCTCTCGACCCCGTTTTACTCGTTCCTCACGCTTCATTGTTTCCAGAGAAGGGTCCACGTGCGTTTTCACGATATCACGTGAGCTGGTTGCATCTTCGTGTGTAAGCTCCGCGCCACCCTTATCATCCAGTGTCTCATCTGCTAATGCGGCGAGCTCACGTACCTCAGAGAGACGTTTGTGTGCAAACTGCACACGGAGTTCTTCCTTCTTTGCCTCATCACCCACGAAAAGAATCTGTGCTTTTTCTTGTGCGACGAGAACGGGGAACAGGATATCACCAGGCTTGGCGTTGCTTGCATATGCGGTGGCGGCTCCGCCAGATAACATCAGCAGTCCAAAGATGATTGCCGCAAATCTTATACGTGTGTTTTTCCAGAGTGTTGTGTACGAAAAGGGCAATGACTGGAACGTTAATCCCTGCTCAATAGTATTCCACACGCGTTTTTTTTCGTCGACGGACATTCCTGCCGGCCTTCGTTGCGCAATGTGTTTTTCCATATTATGTAAATTGTTGTTCGACATACACGGCGGGGAGATAAGTTTGTAATTCTTTAAGCGCACGATGGTGACGTACCTTTGCACTATTTTCCGTTGTATTCATTGCGAGTGCGATCTCTTTGAACGAAAGCTCCGACCAATAGCGTAGTGCAATGACCTCTCGTGATATCGTGCCCATTTTTGTCAGCGCGCTCTCGAGTATCCGGTAATCCTCGTGAGGAGATGAAGTGGGGAGTGTCTCTTCGTGGAGAAATTCAAGCGTTTCGCGCTCAAGTGGTACCGGCTGTTTGTGTGCATTCTTGCGGCATGCGTACACTTTTCTGCGTGCCACCAGGAAGACAAATCCCCAAAACTCTTCATCGCTCTTATATCGAAACCGCGGAAGACCTTTCCAGATATCTATGAAGACATCTTGGAGCGTATCAAGCGCTTGGTCGCGATCGTGAAATTGCCCCAGAAGAAAACGGAAGACTTTGTCGTTTGCCGCTTCGAAAATACCCCGAAAAGCCTCTCGGTCGCCAGTACTTGCTTTCGCTATGTAATCTTTCAGTATATCCGGGGACTCCATCGTTTTTCTTCTCTTAGGTAATGTGATGCTATCGCAAATAGGTTACGGCGCATAGGGTAAAATGCGCATCGTCTCGATTTGGCTCTGTGTAGCCGTCTGGATGGTAAGCGAGCATGGCTTAAATTTGTCGGCGAGAAATGGTGGTGAGTCTTTTGTGAAAGAGGGGCGTAGTTCTGTATACTATGTAAATGAAACTGATTCATCGTGTTTTCCATTTCCTATTTCCCGGTGCTGCGATGAACAGGAGCCTCCGCATTCTTGTAGTGCTCAACATGGTGTTCACATTCATTGTCGGTGTTGTTGCTCCATTTAATGCGGTTTTAGTGATAAAAATCGGCGGGGACGTACTCTAGAGTATGCTGTTTGTGGGACATCTTACTCTGAAAAAGAGATATTTGTCGCCAGTCTTCTTGCCAGGAATCTCATTCCGAACTAGCTTTGCATTAAATACTTAGTATGCTAAGCTTCCGCAATGACAAATACATTTTTATCGCGCCTTGATTGGCGCTTTGCGACAAAGAAATTTGATGCAACGAAAAAACTTACCAGTGAGCAGTTGAATGAGATTATTCGTGCGGTACGCTTCGCGCCAACATCCTTTGGTGTGCAACCCTTTCATGTGGTTGTTGTGACGGACCCCGCCCTTCGGAAAGAACTCCGTGCGATATCGTACGATCAGTCCCAAGTTACTGATGCCTCTCATTTGTTGGTGTTTTGTGCTCGGACTGATCTTGCTGCCCGTGTTGATGGCTATGTTGAGGAAATGACGGGTGGAAATGTTGAGGCAAAGGCTTCGACGAAGTCTTATGCTGATATGATGCATGGGGCGCTCGATTCCCGAACGGAAGAAGTTGCATTTGCTTGGGCATCAAAGCAGACATACATCGCGTTTGGATTCGGCCTTGCGGCAGCGGCGGAGCTTGGTATTGATGCGTGTCCCATGGAAGGATTCGACACTGTCGCTGTCGACAAGGTCCTCGGACTACCCGCGCATATCCGTTCAATTGCATACGTGGCCGTTGGGATGCGCGCAGTAGAACCAACATATCCGAAATTCCGGTTTTCCGAAGATGACCTGTTCGAATATCGTTAATTTGAACTTGGTGAGGAAACACACATCAGCACATTGTACGATGTCGAATAAATAAAAAAACCACAGAGTCGTGGTTTTCCTTACTGGGCTTGTTCTGGAGTATTGGAGTTATTTTCACGCAAAAGAGAATTTTTCCAATGGCCAATCACCTCATTTTGTATGCTATCAAATAAATGACGAATGGTTTTTCCTCGAATTTCCCCCCCCTTGGTAATAGAGCATTTTTCCCATAAGAGCATTGGTTCGTAAAAACTGAATGCGATTGAGATTGCCCATGCTGTCTATTGGACGCGAAACGATGGCGGTATTTGATCCGGATGCTTCTTTGTTGGCAAAAAACCGACTACACACAAGTATCTCATCAGAGACGAGGCGCTTGTACTGGATGCGTGTCGTCGGATTTCTGAGTTCAAGCAATTGGGTTCCTTCGTGCTCTTCGACCGTAACCTCGTATTTGTCGAGTTTCATCTCTTGAAGTACGGCAACGAGATTTTGCACCAGATCTGCTTTGCGACAGTATCTTGTCCACGAGAAATAAAAGCCGAACATAACGAATAGGATAAATAGTGTGCCCCAGGTTGGTCCCATGATATTGCCCCCAAGTTAAGATCATCTTTTCCTACGCTAGCATGATTAAAAATTCATGCAAGTAAAAACCCTACTCAAGTAGGGTTGGGGTAATTATTGTTCTTGAACAAGAGGTTCAAGCGTGGCGAATATATCTTGGTAGAGCTTGTCGTGCTTATTTTTTTCCAGTACCGTTCGTGGCAAAATGCCTTCCGCAACGAGAGTCGTTACACCCGATGCATCTTTTATTTCTGTTTTATAGAAGAGACCATGTTGTTTTCGTACTTGTTCATTCGCACATGAGTCCTCTTCAATCACAAACAACAATGTCGATTCGAGTTCATGAGAAATTCCAAGAATCCGGAGCTGCTCTCTCAGCGTGTGGCTCCACCGTAGTCCAATGTGTCCATCAAGAATGCGTAATATTCTCGTATCGTCGTCTGATTTTTCAAGGCTTGGTAAATTGATCGGCCAAGCACAATCACACAAGAAATTTCGACTCGAAATCGACACCTTAAAGAGTACTTCATTTTTTTCGACATGCATGTACGCTCTCGTGGTTTTGCGAGAAATCTCTAGGATGTGTATAAGGAGTAATTCGATGAGCGTAATCCTGTGTCTGATTTTTAGCTGCTGGTCGAGCCAGAATTTGATGCCCATACCAATGATGAGCATCACCAGTACGATGGCGATATTGCTGGGTAGTGACATGATGTTCTCGCTTGTGAAAGAATTTTTCTCACCACATCCTAGCATTGTGCCACAAATAGACAAGTGGGTGATTTGGTTGACGGTGTTCACGATGAGGAATAGTCTAAATAGAGAACAGTTTATTGACAGGGGGACTCCATGAGTGACACTCCGAAAAGATTGACTGACATACCGACAAAACTTTCTGGGTCAATGATTCGACATTTTCTGAAGAATCGTTATCGCAAGACATTATTGCGTCTCTGTAAGGGAGAAAAAGAGCTTCCTGAGGGTTCCGCGCGTGCTCGCGTGGTCATTCTTCATGGTTATAGCAAGCACTCTGATACGCCTGATATGCAAAATTTTCGGCACATCTTGCAGAGGGATGGCAAGTGTGATCTTTTTTATTGCGATATGCCGTATCACGGACTTTCTGTCCCGGAAGGCAAGGAATACTTGAGGGGAAAGATACGATTTTTCAGTCGTCTCGTCGAGGCAGCATATGCGCTCACACTTCGGGCTCTTTCTCGTCCGTATGTTAAACCAATCCCCACATTTGTTGTTTGTTATAGCGCAGGTGGCATTGCGTTCCTTCGTTTTATTCAGGAAAACCCGGCTTTGCAAAAGTATATTGCCGGTGCCTGCACGATGGCGCTTCCACTTCGTGTCGATCATAACGCTGGGGCAAAGATTCAAAAATGGAAGCCGTATATCGAGGGTGTCGCTCGTTGGGCATCATACCTTCCTTATTTGGCAGACATTCCCGTTGGGGACATCGGGGTAGGAGACCTTGAAGACAAATTGGAGTTTAACGAAAAAATTGACCTACGGTCAGCCATGGAAATGCATGTTGCAAGCATTGAGGCGAAGCGCGCACTGCCCATCGTTACTATGCCATGGTTGTTTCTTCATGGCGCAAAGGATCGCACCGCTCCTGTCGGAGACGTAAGAGATGCCGTCGGGCTTATCAAGACACCGATAGAGAAAAAAAAACTTATTGTGTATCCCAATGCGGAACATGGGCTTCTCGACGGGAAAGACGGACGAGTAGACGTAGCGCACGATTTTCTTAAGTGGATGAATGAGATAATCGAACACAATGCATGGGAGCATGTGGAGTATGAAAATATGGCGGACGAGGCGATGGAACTCACTTCTGACACCTATTTTTTCATAAGTAAGCGAATTGTGCAGATTAGGAAGATATTGTTGCGCTGGTGGCGAAAAATTACTTTTCAATCCTGACACCCCCCACCCGGGGGTTTTTTATTGGAATTTTGTTAATAGCGTGATATATTTTCTTTGCACTATCCAGTATAAATTTAGCTTTATGCTTCAAGAATTTAAAACGTTTGCGATGAAGGGAAGCGTTGTAGATTTGGCCATCGGTATTGTTATCGGTGGTGCTTTTGGCGCCATCGTGTCTTCACTCGTTGGGGATATTATCATGCCGCTTATCGGCGTGCTGACTGGAGGACTCAATTTTTCAGGACTAACCTACACGGTAGGGAGTGCCACTATCTCGTACGGAAAGTTCATTCAGGCATTATTTATTTTCACTGTGGTGGCATTCGTCCTCTTCATTGTGGTAAAGGCCATGAATAAGATTAAAAAAGCTGAAGAGGCCAAACCTGCCGCGTCCGTTGAGCCTCCGGCGGAAGTGACGCTCCTCACAGAAATTCGTGATTTACTCAAGAAATAGGCCATAAAATATCCGCACGATGCGGATATCTTTTGTGCTATACTTTTGCAATGCATTTCCTCGTTGACTTAATTGCGCAATATGGCTATTACATGGTGTTTGTTGGTACCCTCTTGGAGGGCGAAACAGTCGTTGCGCTTGCTGGGTTTGCAGCATTTCAGGGTCATCTACATCTGAGTATCATCATTCTGGTCGCAATTGCCGGCGCAGTGATTGGAGATCAGTGTTTTTTTTATTTTGGCAGACACAAGGGAAAAAAAGTACTCGCGAAGCATCCCGAGTGGCATGCACGTGTCGAAAAGATACATGTATGGATGGAGCGTTACCGTGATTGGCTGATATTTGGCTCACGATTCATGTATGGTTTTCGCGCAATAACGCCGATTGTAATCGGCACAAGTAATGTGAGTCGGCTGCGCTATTTTATCCTTGACACACTTGGAGCCATCTTCTGGGCCCCACTATTTGCTTTCGGTGGTTATCTATTTGGCGGTGCTATCGGACATTTCGTCCGTCATGCGAGAAGAATCGAGGGCTATGTTGTGGCAACGATTATTATTGTTGCCCTCCTAATCCAGATTGCTGCTTGGATACGAAGGCGGCGTGAACGTATGTTAGAAGGGGAGCAGCAGGACTCCAAGGACAAGCAATAGTTTGTTATACTTGAGTATATGCTTTCACGTACGTCCCATAGGTTTCCCGCCATACTGCTCGGGCTTTATAGTGTGGTATTTTTCTTTCTTGCGATAAACCCGATTGACCGGCAGACTTGGTTCGTCGAAAATATTACCGTAATCATTATTGTAGGGACGCTTCTTGTGCTCTATGCACTGCGGGTGCGTTTTTCTAGCACCGCCTACGCGCTTATGGCGGTGCTTATTTTTTTGCATACTATCGGTGGTCATTATACGTTTGAAAAAGTCCCATTTGATTGGGTCACGAATTATTTTGGATTTGCGCGAAATCATTTCGATCGCGTCGCTCATTTTTCGGTTGGCTTCTATGCTTTTACTGTCGCGGAGTGGTTACTCGCAAAACGACTTGTTGCCAATCGATTTCTATTATTCACCTATCCCGTGTTTGTGATAGCGACCATTGCGATGAGTTACGAGCTTATTGAGTGGATCTACGCGGCTAACGCTGATCCGCTCGCGGGTGCGGCATATCTCGGAAGTCAGGGGGATATTTGGGATGCACAGAAAGATATGCTGGCAGATACACTCGGTGCCATTATGGGAACCATTTTCTTTTTCTGGGTGCAGGGGTTTCGTCGACTGCGCACGCTACTTTCTCAAACGTCATGAAAGCACGGAGTGGACATACGCTATTGTTGGTCGGGGCATGGCTTTCACTCCTCGCATTCATTGTCGGCGGGAGTATTTTGTTACCCCTACAGAAAAATAGTGCTGGGGATTCGACTGCATTATTGTACAAATTTGCTCGTAATGAGCCTGTCCTGAATACTCCACAAGTTGCACATATCGGGAAATCACTAATTGCTGATTTGGGGTCAATGCACGTTTTGCTTTATCAGGACGGTGTCCTGATGCATTCCTTCGTTATTCTTTCGAAGGGGCGACCTGGTGCGCCATGGGAAACGCCTTCTGGAACATATGTTATTCAAGCCAAAGAAGTAAAACATTATTCATCCATTGGGGGAACATGGATGCCTTATAGTATGCAGTTCTATGGAAACTTCTTTATACACGGTTGGCCAACATATACGAGTGGCGAGAGTGTTCCACTTGGATATTCTGGTGGGTGCATTCGTCTCTCTACTGCTGACGCGAAAGTGGTATATGATTTCATTCCGAGTGGGACAAAAATTGTGGTGATTTCCGATGATAAACAGGAAGTGTTTGCTACATCGTCACGGTATTATTTGCACGGTGACGGGACCCCCCCGCATGTCTCGGCGACCTCCTTTATTGTCGGAGACATCGATTCCGGCGCAGTACTATGGGAGCGCGGGTCCCATGAATTGAAAAATCCGAAGGGGCTTACACTTCTGGTTTCGGCGCTCACCGCCCTCGAAACAGTAAATCAATATAAGCTAGTGCGCATGAGCGAGCTACTCCTTGGAAGTGCGATATTGCGCAAGTATTCCATTGGGGCGGTAGATGAAATGCCTGCCGGTGCGCTTATCTACCCACTGCTTTTTGATGGAAGTGATACCGCAGCAAAAGTGTTTTCGTTGGAACACGGAACAAAGCAGTTTGTGAAATACATGAATGAAAAAAGTGTTGCAATTGGCATGTCCGATACCGTCTTTGGGGGACCGCTATCGACTGATGAGTCTACTACGACGGCGCGTGACCTCATGATGCTTCTTGGTTACATAAAGGAGCACAAGCATTTTTTAATTGATGTCTCGTTGGCAAAAGACAAGACCCTGACAAATAAATGGGGAGACAGGCGGTACGATTGGACAAATAAAAATGCATGGATTCTCTCTGGTGATGGAACATATCGCGGTGGTATGGCTGCTGTAGATAGTCGGGGTGGGGGTGACGCGGTATTGCTTTTTGACATTCCGCTTGCAGAATTTAGCCCACGCACAATTGCAATAACAATTTTGGATTCCGAGAATCTTGTCGCGGACGTACGGACGATTCGTCAATTCGTTCTTGAACATTTCGTATATGGAATTGAGCGCGCTGATGGAGAGTTTTTTAGAGAAAAAGAAGACCCAACTCCGAATCTTATTCAACGAGCCAAGGAGCTCATTAACCTAGAT
>LCOM01000004.1 GCA_000999395.1 Parcubacteria group bacterium GW2011_GWA2_47_7 | reverse complement strand
TTGCAAGACCTGCTGAAACAGACCCACCAGGAGAGTGGATATAGAGTTTGATATCCTTCTTCGGGTCTTCGGACTCAAGGAAAAGCATTTGTGCGATAATGATATTTGCGGAATCATCATCGATTGATCCGGAGAGGAAAATGATACGCTCCTTGAGAAGGCGAGAGTAAATATCATATGCACGTTCACCCAAAGAGGTTTTTTCGATAACGGTGGGAATGAGATAGCCCATACATTCAAATATTAGGGATTAACGAGGCTACTATAGCACAGAAAGATGATGTTGACAAACTAGAGTGAAACTGTTTAACTGCGTCCTGGTTTGCCCTTTGTTTGATAGGAGTTTGTTTATGAAATCAACTGGATTATTTCCGCTTTTCCCCGAAATCAAAGAGGGGGATGTCGGAATTCCTCGATTTGGTCGGATAGGTGCTACTGGTCAAGAGCTAGAGCCGTTCGACATTGTCGAGTATGGTACGGGGTATGCGTTTCCTCTCAATCGCGAGCTCGTTGATGCCAGAGTGTTTAGTGAGCTCAGTGAGGGTGTGCGTGTAAAGTTTCGCGTCACGAACTTGTCACCTCGCGTCGTCTCGGTTGTCATTATTCTTTAGCACAACTCCAAACAGGCCCTTATGGCCTGTTTTTTATTGCGTTATATTTTTGTGCTGCATCGATGAATGCGGTAAACAATCTGATTGATGTGGGATCACCCAGTTCCTCAGGATGCCACTCCACACCGATCGCAAACGGGTGGTCGGGGTATTCGATGCTTTCGACGAGTCCATCTGGTGCCAGTGACGACGAAATAAGTCCTTCACCCAACTTTTTGATTCCTTGATGATGAAGACTGTTTACGGAATACGCGTCTCCTCCGACCAATTTGTGTAATTGAGTATTGGGGAGAATGGTATTTGAGTGTGCGATGAAATTTCTTGGACGATATTTCCCCTCCTCGTCATTGTGGTAATTGTGTTTGATTGCGCCAGGCATCTCTTTTTGGATGTCTTGATAAAGTGTTCCGCCGAGTGCAATATTTATAACCTGCATACCTCGACAGATACCCAAGAGGGGAATGTTGTATTGAATTGCATGTGCAGCAAGGAGTATCTCGACGCGGTCGCGTTCTTCGTCTAGGTGGCGTGCGAAATGATTTTCTTCCTTATAATAAGTCGGATTGACATCGGTGCCACCGATGATAAGAACGCCGCTTGAGAGCTCGAGCATGCGATCGAGATTATCGCTCGTCGGACGGCCAATACACAAAAGATTTCCTCCAGCATGATAGATTGCACGAAAGTAAGAAACATTCATCCCCAATTTTTCCTGATGATCGTATGTTTGCCGAGAGAGTGTGGTGAGAATAAGCGGGGCATCGATTGTCGGGGCCCTCGCAATTACACTATCGGGAATATCTGACACCGTAGGCATGCTGGAAGAAGTGGGTAATGTTTGCATATCCGTGATTATAGGGCATTCCTGTAGCCGTGTCATTGTTCATACTTTTTCCGTTTGTACACGATATTCTAAGGTTATCTTTTTTAATTTTATTCGAAAAATCCCGTGCCTCATCTATGGCGCGGGATGTAAAATTTGGGGTACGCAATAGCGAACCATTTTTGTTTCTTTTTTGGTACACCAGAATCTCTCGACTACTCCACCTTCATTCTGAAGAAAAGAGCGCATCCCCAGGTTACTTTCATGGGTATCGCAATAAATGTGCAGACCAAGAGTGTTCGCGAGACGCTTCGCCTCACTGAAAAGAATTGAGCCATACCCCTTACTGCGTTCTTTTTTTGCCGTAATCATCATTCTGATAAAAAGCCCACTTATCGTTTCGGGGCACTGAACTCCCCAGACATACCAGTGCTCGTGATTTGTGGGTTTTGCCTTCTGTGCGATAGAAATCCCCATATAGGCAATCACCTCACCTTTGGTATTTGTCATGACTTGCCCAAGGCGAGTTCGCGGTCGACTGAGATCAAGCTCACCAGTATTTAGTTTTTTTGTGTTGATAAGAACTGCAAGAATGTCTTTGCGGTGGGGGATGCTGCCCATGATATTGCGCGCTGCGGTATCGGCGCTAAAAAGTTTGAGGATTCCCTCAACGTGTCCTTGAGTCACTGATTGCCTCCCAATGTTCAGTCTTGGTTTATGCTAACAACTTGGGTGGAGCAACGCAAGATACTATGCCTCTTGTGCTTCGAGAAATTCAAATACTTTTTCATTGGTAAGGAGCATGAGCACATAACCATGAATTCGATTTTCTTCTGCGTCAGGATATCGCTCGCGGAGCGCTTTCACGTCGCGTGTCACGAGTTCTGCGTCAGGCTCGAGCTTCTCCTCATCCGATATCTTTCCGATAAGGATCTGAATGGTAGCCCGTTTTATTGCATCTGGCCGCCAGTCTTTCTGTAAGTCTTCTTTTGTTTTTTGAACGCTCTTTAGATACCCATCCAAGTCAAGACCCATTCGACTGACGTCGGCCGAAAATTCATCCTCCATGCGCAAGAGCTCTTGGTCGATGATAACGTCCGGTAGTTCGATCTTTGTCTCAGTGACGATAGCCTCCATGATTGCAATGCGCTTCTTATCCTTGGCTTCGCGTGTTTTTTCGATAAGCATATTCTCGCGTAATTTGACCTTGAGTTCGTCAATAGTCTTTCCTGCGCCTAATGTCTCTACATACGCATCATCAAGCTCTGGAAGTGGCGCTGACTCATCGAATTCTTTTCCCTCAGTCTCTGCTATTCCCTGAGCACGCATGCGACGAATTTGTTCTAGTGTTTTTGCAATGTCTTCGTCGGTCACGACAACCTCTTCTTTGTTCTTGCCTGTCTTTGCCGCGAGTTTTTTATAGTCTGGAAGTTTGTATTCAGGAAATACCGCGGTCGTGATGGTGCACTCAAGTGGGTTGCCGTGAGCAATTTTTGTGATACCTACTTGCGGTCGTCCAATGACATCAAGCTTTTCCTCTACGATAATAGCCGGATATGCATGGCTGATTGCCACTTCCGCCATTTCCTCGAGAAGCGCAGCCTCGCCAATTTTTGACAGAAGCACCTTCTCCGGAACATGCCCCTTGCGAAATCCGGGTAATTCAACATCGGCGCCAAGACGCTTCACCGCCTCTCCTTTTGCCGCATCGAAATCCATGGCACTAATCGAAGCCTTAATTTCAATACGCGAGCCCGGCAGTTTCTTTATTTCGACGTTATATTTTTTTTCAGATTGATGGTCCATATTGTTTATCCACGCAAATTTCTTTAATTACTGTTAATGGTATGCCCGTCACTTCCATGATCGTATCGACGAAGAAATGAGGAGAATATTGTGTAGAAATTATCGGGGATGAGTGCGCGCATAGTAGCGTTTTTGGAAAATTTTCGCAAGTAATAAAAAATACGACACCTACGAGTGCCGTATCTTTTGTGAACTCATTTTTGTTTGGTTAGAGTGCGCTTATCTCATCAAGTGAGCTCAGGTCGGTCGCATCTAGGTCTGCCTCGATGTTTGCAACATCATCTGATGTTCCTTGCATAGAGAGTGCTGTTGTTGCGGCGTCTATGGTGGCGGCCGTTGGCGCTGTCGTTTCATTAAGCGCAGGTTGTATATCGCGTCCGCTCAACATATACCATCCCCCTGCAATGATCGCGAAAGCGAGCATGAGAAGGGCTGTAATATTCCCGACGGTAACGTGATGACCGGCTGTTGCATTAGGCATGTTTGTTTCATTCCCCATAAGTATAAAGTTAATTTGATTCAGTTGATGTTGCGCCCTCCTCGGGCACATCAACAACTTTTACGTTGGCTTTTAATGCTTTAACTGCGTCAACGAGCGCTTTGTGTGCGAGCGTAACTGCGTCACGCGCTTTTTCCAATGCTTCTCTGACGGGCTTCCCCGCATCTACCTCAGTTGTTGCGTCGGATGCATCTGCGTTTACCACCGCACCATCTACCTCTGCCTTGGCCTCGCTGACAGCGGTGCTCGCTTCTGTGAGTTTGGTTCGTGCGATTATTATTGCCCCCTCCGCGGCTGACGTATCGATACCTTTTTCTTTGAGCTTTGCAATGCGTGAGTCAACGCGATCTGCTAGTTTGGACAAGCGCGTAATAGCGGCCTCTATGCGACCGACCATTTTATCTGCCATGCGTTTCAGTATTTCACTGCGGCGTTCTTGTGCGCGCTGTTTCATTTCGGCTTTTCTTTCCTCGACGCGATCTTTGACCTCCCCCACTCTTTCCGTGGCGCTTGCCATTCGTTCCTCGCGCAGTTCAACCTCGCGCTCGATTTTTGATGGCAGGGGCTGGATGCCGGTTACTGCCTCTCTTTTTCCTGTTGGCAAACCGCTCGCCGCATCGCGTGGCACGTTCATGCCTGGCCTTGTTGGGCTTTCGCGGATTAGCATCGGCTGAGGTAATGAACCTGCCCCATCATAAAGTGTTGGCACTGCGGTGGTTGTGGGTTCAGCTTGGACATTGGCACTTTCTTCGGCGCTGACCGTGAAGGGGATGCTCATGACTAAACCAATAATACCGACAGAAAAAATTTGTGTTGCTTTCATAAAAAATATTAATAAATAAGTATTAAATATACACTCGATAGTATAACAAAATTAAGACTTTTTGTGATACACGGAGTTGTTGGTTTGATTTGTGATATGTCAGATTCTTCTCAATTTTTTTGTTTCGTGCGTCTTTCGTAGTTGGTAGAGAAACCAAAACACCCCCAAATACTGGGGGTGTTTTAGGATACTTTTGATTGAAATTAACCAGCCATAAGTCCGACGAGGAGCAACGCAACGATATTGAGAATCTTGATCATTGGATTAATCGCGGGACCTGCGGTGTCTTTGTATGGATCTCCGACGGTGTCGCCAGTAACTGCTGCCTTGTGGGCGTCACTACCCTTACCACCGAAGTGTCCTACCTCAATATATTTCTTGGCATTGTCCCATGCGCCACCACCGGTGGTCATTGAGATGGCAAGGAAGAGGCCCGTAACAATGCTTCCCACGAGAAGTCCTCCAAGTGCCGCTGGTCCAAGAAGGAACCAAACAGCGATAGGGGCGAGTACTGGAATTAGTGCCGGAACAATCATTTCTTTGAGTGCCGCAGCGGTAACAATCTCCACAGCTTTTGAGTAGTCAGGTTTTCCTGTACCGTCCATGATGCCCTTGATCTCACGGAACTGTCGGCGTACTTCCTCTACGACGCTCCCAGCTGTTTTTCCGACTGCTTCCATGCAGAGGGCTGCGAAGTAATAAGGGAGCATGCCACCGATAAAGAGTCCAACGATGACATAGGGGTTGCCAAGTTCAAATACAATGTCTGTCGCACTCTTCGCATCAAGCTCCTGAGTGTAGGAGGCGAAAAGTACCAGTGCGGCGAGTCCGGCTGATCCAATGGCGTAACCCTTGGTGACCGCCTTCGTTGTGTTTCCGACTGCATCGAGTGGGTCGGTCACCGCACGCACTGCTTCGGGAAGCTCTGCCATTTCTGCAATCCCTCCCGCATTGTCGGTGATGGGGCCAAAGGTATCGATTGCAATAATAATTCCTGCGAGCGAGAGCATGCTCATGGCCGCAACAGCAATGCCGTAGATATCTGCAAATGAGTATGCCACCAAAATTCCACCAACGATAGCAATGACGGGGAGTGCGGTTGCTTTCATTGAGATTGCCAAACCTTGGATGACGTTTGTGCCGTGCCCTGAGGTTGAGGCCTTGGCGATGGATTGGACCGGTGCATGATTCGTTCCGGTGTAGTAGTCAGTAATGACCACGAGTAGTCCGGTGACCGCGAGTCCAACAAGAGCAGAGATGAAGAGTGCGATGTTTGACCAAGATCCATTTCCCGTCATAAGCATTTCTGTGACGGGATAGAATGCCATTGCCGCGACGATGCCTGAGACAACGAGTGCTTTATAGAGAGCACCCATGATATTTTTTGATTCTCCGAGCCTCACAAACCATGTGCCGATGATTGATGCAATAATAGAAACTCCGCCGAGTACGAGCGGGTAAAGGACTGCGTTGGGGAAATTCGGAAAGAGAAGGTCACCAAGAAGCATCGCCGCAATCGAGGTAACTGCGTATGTCTCAAAGAGGTCGGCTGCCATACCTGCACAGTCTCCAACATTGTCTCCGACGTTGTCCGCAATGACTGCGGGATTGCGGGGATCATCTTCGGGGATACCTGCCTCTACTTTTCCAACGAGGTCAGCACCAACATCTGCCGCTTTGGTGAAAATACCTCCTCCAAGTCGTGCAAAAACAGAAATTAAGCTCGCTCCAAACCCGAGACCAATGAGTGATTTCACGTCGCCCGTCCACCAGAAAAAGACCGATAATGAGAGGAGTGCGAGGCCAACCACCATCAATCCAGTGACGGCTCCTCCGCGAAATGCGACAGAAAGTGCGGGGGCAAGCCCGTTCTTTGCTGCTTCGGCAGTTCGCACGTTTGCGCGCACTGAAACATTCATGCCAATATAGCCTGCAAGTGCGGACGCAACTGCGCCGACAATAAATCCCACGCCTGTTTCAAGACCAAGAAATTTCCACAGCAAGACAAATATGACGAGGGCAATAGGGGTAATCGCTTTGTATTGCTTGTTTAAGAACGCCTCCGCTCCGACGCGAATGGCGTCCGATATCTCCTGCATGCGTGCGCTTCCTGCGCTCATACCCAAGATACTTTTAGCGGTCCACAGACCATAGAGAATGGCCAACACTGAACTGACGATTGCGAACAAAATATAATTGCTCATAGAGATATTAATTTTTTATAAGACAACAAAGAATAACGCTATTTTAGCTATAAAACCCTGACTCGTGCAATATCACGAGCCCCATCGGCTAGTCGTTGTCGGCGTTTGTGTTTTCCACGACAACATCCTTATCTTCCGCCACCTCTTCTTGTGCGGTGACCGTTTCAGGATTTGGTTCACCCGCCGCAATGTCCGATGCGATGAACTCCGCCACCTCTTCTTCCGGCGTTTCACCAATGTCTACTCTCTTTGATGTAGCCTCGGGCTCATCGGCAGTATATGCTTCCCCCCCAGTTGATTTAATATCAACGCGGAATCCGGTGAGTTTTGCGGCGAGACGCACGTTTTGACCACCGCGGCCAATGGCAAGCGAAAGTTGGTCAGGCATAACTTCGACGACCGCACGGCGTTCCTCTTTGTTGACGACAACACTGCGCACCTTTGCCGGTGAAAGCGCATCAGAAATAAATTTCTCAATATCAGGCGACCACTCAATGATATCTATCTTTTCACCGGCCAGTTCCGAGATGACCGTTGCGACGCGTACACCGCGTTGCCCCACACAGGAGCCCACAGGATCCACGTGCGGATCATTTGAATAAACGGCAATCTTCGCGCGTGAGCCAGCTTCACGTGCAATCTCCTTAATCTCTACCACGCCTGTCGAGACTTCGGGTGCTTCTATGGCAAAAAGTGCGCGAACAAAATTTGGATGGGAGCGTGAGAGGCGCAGATTGATACCGCGTGGCGATTCCTCGACACTATAGAGATAGCTGCGCAGTCGCTCGCCAGTGCGATAGCGTTCTCCCGGTATCTGATCCTCATAGGCGAGAAGTCCCGGAGCACGACCGAGGTCGATAAATATGTTCCCGCGTTCAATGCGTTGGACAATGCCCGTAACGATTTCTTCTCCTTTTTGGGCGAATTCATCCAAAACGGAGGATTTTTCCGCTTCGCGAATTTTTTGGATGATAACTTGCTTTGCGGTTTGTGCCGCGATGCGACCGTAGTCGTCTTTTGCCTCAAGATTGAAGACGAGCTCTTCACCAAGCTCCGCATCTTTTTTGGTAAGTTTTGCATCTTCGATCATGATGTGATGCTCTGGATTGAATCGCACGCGCGTATCAATGTCACCCTCACCCTCGGCGCCGACGATAGCTTCGGGCACCGATACAAATGGGCGAAGTGGAGTGTCATCATCCTCCTCTTCTCCTTCAATCGGTTGTCTAACCATCGTATCGTCGACGACAATTTTCACTTGGTCAAAATCTGTCTTCCCAGTGTCCATGTCGAGCTTTGCGCGCACGATCTGACCCTTTTTTCCATAATCTTTCTTATACGCGGCCGCAAGTGCCGCTTCGATGGCATCGATGATCTTCTCTTTCGAGATGCCTCGCTCCTCTTCGAGTTGCTCCAGGGCCGACTTCATTGTTTTTAAATCCAACATAAGTGTTTCAAGTAATTAATAAATATTGCTTCAAAATAAAAAATAATACAGCGTACCGTAAGGTACCCTGTTTATATGAAGAAGTATACAAAACTGTGCGATATTGTCAAAAAATCTCCTATATATAGAGAGCGATAGAGCTTTTTTTTCAAAAAAAATCCCGCCAATGTGCGGGATGGGGTCATTAAGTAATTTTTTACTGTTATTCGGAGGCGGTCTTTTCTTTGGATTTTAGAATAGTGAATTCAAGGGCAAATACAGACTGCTCACGTTCCTCGTTGCATCTCGGGCATGTATAGCGAACGTAATAGAGGTGTACATGTGAGTTGAGTCGCTCCCTCTTTCCGCCAAGCCATTTGAGCTCATATTCCATGTCGAATGGAAGCGGAGGAGAAAATCCGGTAATGACCCCCTCGGCAACATAGTAAGGATCAATTTTGGGATCGGCCATGAGACATTCACGCTTCTCGCTGATGCGAACATAATCACCGATGTTGGCGACTCGCTGCTCGACAGGATATTTTTCGCAGTTTTCTGCTTCCTGTGGGGTGGGATATCCCGTCTTGCAGACACCACAGTGGTAGGTCTTCGTAGTCTTTTTGCGAATCTTCATTGCCATCTCCTCAAGTCGAACAACTGAGCCTATTTTACATACACCAAATGGCATTGCAAGCATTTATTGATATAATAGAAGAAGCACTTTTATGCTTGTACAGGAAAGTAAATTGAAGAAATTTATTCTGGATTCAGGACTTACGTCTCGTGCGGAGATTCTTGCTGCCGAAAAAGAGGCGGAGAAGAATGGTGGGAGTATCGGTGACCTGTTAGTGAAGCAAGGGAAGATCTCGACTGATGATCTTCGTCGTGTGCAGGCATACATTCTTGGTATTCCTTTTGTTGACCTTAAGGGGCAGAAGGTTGATTTTGGTGTCCTTTCGTTGATTCCCGAACCGATTGCACGAAAGCACAACATCATCGCGTTTCGCAAAACTGATTCGGGTCTTGAGGTGGCAATGCTTGATGTCGATGACCTCGAGGCGATTGATTTTGTGCGCAAAAAAGTCGGATTGAAGATTATGACTCGTCTCACTGATCAGGAATCAGTGAAGGGTGCGTTGCTTCAGTATCAAAAATCTTTGAAAGCGGAATTCGGAGACTTGATTCAGCAGGAGGCGCAGTCGATCAAAATGCTCGCTGAGGACGATGACAATCCCGCCTCCGAGAAAGATCTCAAGAAACTTGCTGAAGACCTCCCTGTTGTGCGCATTGTCGACACGCTTCTGAATCACGCTATTATTCAGTCCGCGTCTGATATTTCTAACTTGAAGTTGGACGAAAAGCGCTTGCCACAAGATGGGCGTTTCAAGATCCAGCTCAATAATGAAAAGGTCTCTTTTCGTGTTTCGACGCTCCCAACACATCATGGGGAGAAAACGGTGATGCGTCTTTTGCGTGAAACATCAGGCGGATTTACACTTGAGGCCCTTGGATTTCATGGTCAGGGACTCGAAGCGCTTCACGCCGCGATGAATCAGCACGTCGGGATGCTGCTCGTGACGGGGCCAACCGGTTCCGGTAAAACAACCACCCTGTATACACTCCTTGATATTTTGAATACTCCTGACGTGAATATTTCAACGATTGAAGACCCTGTTGAATATCAAATGCCGCGTATCAATCAGACTCAAGTGAAGCCAGAGATCGGACTCACGTTTGCAGCGGGGCTTCGCGCGCTACTGCGTCAGGATCCGGACATCATCATGGTTGGGGAGATTCGTGACGGCGAGACTGCTTCGCTTGGTATCAATGCCGCGCTCACGGGGCACCTTGTACTTTCGACACTGCATACTAACTCTGCTGCCGGAACGCTTCCGCGCTTTATCGACATGGGGGCTGAACCGTTTCTTATTGTTTCCACTGTTAATGTAATTATTGCTCAGCGTCTTGTCCGTAAGCTCTGTGGGGTAAAAGATAAATATACACTCTCCAAGGCGGAGGTGGATGCATTGGGAAAGAAGGCGAATCTCGACTTAGTCATGGCATCACTGAAGGATGAAGGCATCGTCAACAAGGATGCAACATGGGAAACCGTTCCGTTTTATAAAGCAAAGGCAACCCCAGAGTGTGATGAGGGTTATAAGGGGCGGCTCAGTATTCACGAAGTGTTGCGCATGACATCCGGAATTCGCGAGCTTTCGGTGGCAAATTCGTCAGCGGAACAAATTGAAGAGCGTGCGCGCAAGGAGGGAATGCTCACTATGCTCGAGGACGGGATATTTAAAGCAGCGCAAGGTTTGACGACAATAGAGGAGGTGTACCGAGTCGTGAGTGAATAATACACATTCTCGCGCGCTACTTCGTTGAAGCCCCAAAATGCGCTTCGCTGTAATCCGAATACGCCTTGCTTACGTTTTGAGACTTCGCCTCGCATCGCATCGAGACTGTGCGTCATTCACTAGTTCGAGCGAGTAGTGTGGTAACTCCTTTGTAACAATTTTGGATAGAATATATTGATGAGTTCCGTGAGGACGACCGTAGTGCCTGTGCGCGCGAGAGCGAATGATATTATATTATGGAAATTTCGTAGTGTTGTATGAAAATCGGGCGAGCCTCGGTCGTATTGGCTTCTTCTACAATCACCGCTCCATATGTTTCCATGATTTTTTGTGATGCGATATCATCATCCGATATATTGAGTGACACTTTTTTCATTCCTACTGCGTGTGCCTCATGAAGTAGGTGTCTGAGCGTGGCGGTACCATATCCCTTCCGCTGAAATTCCGGGTACACCTCAAGGTAGAGATTGCTTTCGAATCCTGGAGGTAACGCCGCACTTTTTCGCGCATGTTGTCTTAATTCGCACACCCCGACAACAACATCATCCGCAATAATATTGTACGTTGTTGTCGGCGTTAGTCCGACTTCGTCGGTCGGTTGAAGTTTGATATTTACTCGCGCATATGAATCAAGTGATCGAAAGACGTCATCATTGGGTGCCGTGTCCATTTCGTCATTTTAACATAAAAAATAGTGGCTGAAATTTTCTCGGCTGCGCTGTGGTCTCTTCGAACTTGCCCACTATGCCGATATGTTTTATGGTGCACACAAAGGTGGTATTTGGCAATACCTCTCATTTTGCACCCGCAGCAAATGCCAGCATCAAAGTTGAAAAAGTGAGGTTCTAAGTCGATATTGCTACCTGGGTAAAAAGTATAGATAATCTAATCGTGCGCAGTATTTACATTGCTTAGAAAACAAAGCGAGGAGAAGAGGGATTGACGAAGTTGTATTGCGGTGTTCAGTATCTGCATTTTCCTATATAATAGAATGAGGTATGCCAAAGTATACATATAAAGTACAACTCGTAGCGAGCGGCGGTGAAATGGTAGGAGAGGCTGAAGCTGCAGACAAATTTGAGCTTGCAAAGAATATGAAAATGGAGGGGAAACTTCTCCTCTCTGCCACTGAACAATCCGGATCAAAGTGGAACATGGATAAGATCGATGCCCTCCTTTCGCGCATCGATCTGCGTGAAAAAATATTGTTTTCACGCAATATGTCGACGATGATTCAGGCGGGACTCCCGCTCTCTCGTGCGCTTCAAATTTTTTTGAAACAAACAAAGAACCCCAAGTTTCGCCTCGTGCTTGCCTCCATTGTCGAAGATATCAACAAGGGAACTTCATTTTCTGATTCACTCGATAAATTTCCGGACGTATTCCCCCCGGTCTTTGTTTCGATGGTGCGCGCAGGTGAGGAATCAGGAGGGCTAGTAGACGCACTTAACGTCGTTGGGGGGCAAATGGAAAAAACATACATGATTACCAAAAAGGTGAAGGGGGCGATGATCTATCCAGGAATCGTGCTTTCGGTGATGCTTGTTGTAGGAGCACTTATGATGATTTATGTTGTCCCTGGACTCTCTGCGACCTTTGCCGAGGTTGATGTTGAGCTTCCTGTACTGACGAAAGGAATCATCGCGGTTAGTGAATTTTTGCAGCACCAGCTCTTACTCACGATTGCCATTGTTGTCGCATTTGCCGTGATGGTACTATGGTACAAGAAAACGGTGTTTGGTGCCCGTTCCCTTGATTATGTTGTGCTCCGAGCTCCGGTGTTCGGGAAGTTGGTCAAAGAATTCAATTCCGCACTTGCCACACGCACCCTCTCCTCGCTTATCTCGGCCGGCGTTGACATTGTTCACGCTATAGATATTTCACGCGACGTGGTCACTAATAGCTACTACAAGGACACGCTCGATGTTGCAAAGGCAAATGTGCAAAAGGGCGTGCCACTTTCAAAGGTATTTATCGACAATTCAAATATCTACCCCGTGATGGTGGGTGACATGATGGAGGTCGGCGAGGAAACAGGACAGCTTTCGAGTATGCTTCTCAAAATTGCGACCTTCTATGAGGAAGAGGTCGATCAGGCAACCGCAGATATGTCAAAGTTGATTGAGCCGCTCCTTATGGTTATCATTGCAGGATTTGTCGGCATATTTGCAGTGGCGATGATCACTCCGATGTATACGGTCATGACAAACATCTAAGCCTATGAGAGGTTCACCCAAACTTCGAAAAAATAAAAGCGCACGAGGATTCGGTCTCATTGATGCAGTTATCGGCATTGCCTTATTTGCCTTTATTTCAATCGCGCTCACTGGAACCTTTCAAAGATTATTGAACACGCTTCGATATTCTCAGTCGCAAATGGTTGCTATTGCTCTGGTGCAAGAGGAGCTTGAGCTGGTTCGTAATCTTCCCTATGAGGACATCGGAACATTAAGTGGTATTCCACATGGTGTCATCCCCGCGAATCAAACTCTCGTACGCGATGGTATTACGTTTGACGTAACGACAACGATTCGTAATATTGACCAAGAATTCGATGGAACACTGGGTGGTGTTCCAAACGATCTTTCCCCCGCCGACAATAAGCTTGTTGAAATTGAGGTTGACTGTGTGAGCTGTATTTTTTCTCGCTCAATCCGATCTTCGACGGCTGTGGCCCCCAAAGACCTTGAGGGAGCATCCACTAATGGGGCTTTGTTTGTGCGCGTTCTAGATGCCAGTGGATTACCTGTTCCCTCCGCAACGGTGCATGTGGTCTATTCGACGACAACACCCGTTGATATCATTGATGTTACTCCGATAAATGGCATTCTCCAGATTATCGGCACACCTCCCGCTGTAAATGCATACCAGATTACCGTTTCTAAAGCGGGTTATTCAACTGAGATGACTAGGGGTGTTCCAACAACGACGAATCCAGTTTACCCTCACTCTACTGTTGCTGCACAGGCAGTTACGCAAATTACTTTACCCATAGATAAAGTATCGAAACTCACGTTTTCAAGCGTCACTCCGACGTGCGGTATCGTTCCTAATGTTGGCGTCGGACTTACGAGTACAAAACTCATTTCAACAACTCCTGATGTGCCCAAATATGATAAATGGTATTCAACGGGTGCGTTCGGCTCACTCGTCCTCAGCAATATGGAGTGGGATAATTATCAACTTCTCGCTTCAAGCACCACTTATGATATGGCCGGCATGTCGCCTCTGCCTCCGCTCGCCGTACTTCCTGATGCTGATCAGAATATCCAGCTTATCATGGTGCCTAAAATGGCCGGCTCTTTAATGGTCACCGTAAAAGATCAGGCAACTGGCCTTCCTCTTACTGACTCACTCGTTACCGTGGATGCTGGTGCTGGGCCGATCTCATTAACGACGGGTCAAGGCTATTTCGCTCAAACAGATTGGTCCGGTGGTAGCGGTCAAGAGGAATTTACCGACCCAACCCAGTATTCTATTGACGATGGAAATATCGACAAGAGCTTAGTTCCCGGAGAGGTGCGACTGAGAGACGTATTCGGTTTACACCAGCCCTTCGGTGAGCTTGCTTCGTCTATTTTTGATACGGGTGCATCGAGTAATTTTTATCAGCTTACGCATTTGCCATTGAACCAGCCACTCGATACCGCACCGCCAAGCGTGAAGTTGCAGTTTGCGACAGCAAATTCAACGAGTTCGCTGAGTTCATCCCCGAATTTTCTCGGTCCAGATGGTACCGCCGCTACTTTTTACACATCTACAACGACGGATATCAATTCCGCCCACAACGGGAATCGGTATTTTCGATATAAATTGATGTTAAGCACAGCATCGAGCTCCTATACACCTACCGTATCAGATGCGCGAGTGACATTCACGACATCGTGTACACCACCGGGACAAGTGCTTTTTCAGGGACTCCCGGACGGAATTTATGGTATTACAGTGAGTCATTCCGGATATCTTAATAGCGTTGATACAGCTTCTGTAAACACGGGAACACCGTGGCAAGAAAAGATAATAAATATGGCACCATGATGAAGGAGATTGCCATATATATTTTGAATATCAGTGTACGGGATGAAAAGAAAGACACCGTCTCGATCTCACGTCCATATTCAGCGGGAGTCACCCTCGTTGAGATATTGGTCACGGTCGGCATTCTGGCACTTATATTGCCAGGCATCTACATGTTTCAGCGTAACGTGTTTCGTACAACGGCGTATGTGCAAGGAGCGCTCACTACGGTGAGCGAGGCGCGTCGCACACTCTCTACTTTTTCGAAAGAATTACGCTCCGCAATGCCATCGAATGCCGGTGCATATGTCATTAAAGTTGCGGGAACTTCGACCATCACTTTTTTTTCTAATATTGATGATGACGATGATATTGAACAAGTCTCGTATTTCCTTTCGTCGACAGTACCGGGTGCACTTATGAAGGGGGTCATTGACCCTGTTGGGAATAGTTATAATTCCGCCGATGAATACGATAAAGTTGTTACAAGAAATATACGGAATGACCCGGGTACGGATATTTTTACATATTTTGGGAGTACGTACGCTGGGACGGGAAGTCCACTCGTGCAACCCGTGTCCATAGCTGATATTCGACTGATTGGCATACAGATGAATATATTGCCCAACGGTGAACGCTCTACCTCGACCCGTACCTATATGACACACGTGATGGTAAGAAACCTAAAGGATAATTACTAGATGAGGTATCATTGAGACAGTATTATGTTTACGATAAACAGGCAAAGGGGAGGAATAGTAATACCAGTCTTGGTATACATGACCATCGGCATTTTTATCCTCGGCGGTATGGTTAATTGGGCGGCTCGTTCGACTTCTATGGTGCGTTTTACTGAGGACCGCGAACAAATATTAAATATTGCGGAAGCTGGCATTGAGTACTACCGCTGGCATCTGGCTCATGATGCGACAGATTTTCAAGACGGTACAGGATTGCCTGGTCCTTATGTGCACGACTTCTTCGACAAAGATGGTGTGCGCATAGGACAATATTCACTAATGATTACTCCTCCTCCCACCGGATCGACACTTGTTGTCATCCGCTCTACGGGATCCCTGGATGCCGTACCGGGAAGTTCTCGGACGATTGAAACTCGGCTGGCAAAACCATCTTGGGCGAAATTTTCGGTGGTTGCGAACGCAGACATTCGATTTGGAGAGGGCACGGAGGTGTTTGGTCCGATACACTCCAATGGGGGAATTCGTTTCGATGGGCTTATCCATAATATTATTACGAGTGCGCAAACGAAGTATGATGATCCGGACCACGGTGGCGGGCAGGAGTTTGGCGTACATACGCATGTTTCCCCAACCGACCCGCTTCCTCCTGCAGCAGCCCCAAGTAGGACAGACGTTTTTGAGGTTGGTAGACAATTTGGCGTCCCCGCAGTTGACTTTAGTGGGCTTTCCGCCGATTTGGCGCAGATAAAGACGGATGCGCAAGCAGATGGACTCTATTATGGGCCATCCGGCGGACAGGGGTATCTAATGGTCCTCAAAACAAATGACACATTGGATGTGTATCGTGTAAATTCGCTTATAAATACATGTGCGCCATCGTGGAGTATTGGTACTTCCGGTGGAAGCAAGACGTTGCTTGGCAATGTTCCCTTCCCCTCAAATGGACTCGTATTTGTCGAAGATAATCTTTGGGTAGAGGGAAAGATAAATACAGCACGTCTTACGTTGGCTGCGGCGACATTTCCCGATAATCCGGCAACGAGACGAAATATTGCCGTCAATAATGATTTACTTTATACCAATTATGATGGGCAGGATGTGATATCTCTAATGGCGCAGAAAGATTTTAATATCGGACTGAAGAGTTCCGATGTGTTGCGTGTCGATGCTGCTATTGTTGCTCAGTATGGCCGTGTCGGAAGGGAATACTATGGTTCTGGATGCGGAACAGGATATAAGAGAAGCACCGTGACCATCTACGGCATGCTTGCATCTGCGTTGCGTTACGGCTTTGCGTACACTGATGGCACCGGCTTCCAAATACGAGATATCATTTATGACGCAAACTTACTCTATGCTCCTCCCCCATCATTTCCCCTTACGACCGACAACTACCAAGTGCTTTCGTGGGATGAGATATAGCATTTAACACTGCCACCATCGCAGCCGCACATACTCCTCATATTCGGTCTTGCATGTATTGGTGGTATAATTAACCGATACGACCTGTAATTGGTTGCTGAAAGATGTAATTCTTCTCGAAATTGCAAGGGAAGATGTGTATCATCACGACACAAAGTTAATTCATATGACGCATACTCATTCACATAAACGCGGGGTCACCCTTATCGAAATATTGCTCGCCTTGAGTATCTTGGCCCTCGTCGGGGCCGTTGCGCTCTCATCGCTGAATCAGTATCGCACTCAACGCTCACTCGACGGCAGTGTCGAGTCGGTTTTGTCTCTTTTTTCTCGTGCCCACCTTGATACCATTTCTTCATTGGGTGAGGATAACCAGTACGGAGTTCACCTTGATGCAGATAAAGCGGTCTATTTTCTCGGCCCGACGTACACGCCGGAAGTTTTATCTAACGTCGAATTTGCGCTTGGTTCAGGCGTTGAAATAGCCAATATCTCCGCCAATATCTCTTCATCAGGGAATAACGTACTTTTTAATCGCTTGACGGGTGGGACAGACCAAGATGGTTCATTTCAGTTACGTGCGAAGTCGAACTCCGCAATTAATGTCTTAGTCACAGTGAACGGGACGGGTGTCATATCTCTGTGATACACTGAAAATAGCTCACCACAATAAGCATGAAAAAAAGTATTACATCAAGATATCAGTCAGTCCGTCTTGCTGGATTCACTGTTATTGAGATCATTCTTGGAATTGGCATGCTCTCTGTTTTTATTGTAGCGAATTTCTATTACTACAAGTCGGCGCTTGATGTGAGCCATCAGACCACAAGTCATATTCAGTCCGGATTTTTGCTTGAGGAGGGTATTGAGGCAGTAAAACTTTTGCGCGATGAAAGTTGGTCAAACAACATTGCACCGCTTACGCCAGGAACACACTATTATTTGAGTTGGGATGGCACGAAATGGGGGACGACTACAACTTCGGTTTTAGTAGAAGATGTCTACGAGCGATATTTTGTATTGGAAGAGGTGAAGAGGACCGGTAATGATGACATCGATCTATCCGGTGGGGGGTTTAATGACCCGGGAACACGAAAGATCACCGTCACTGTTTCTTGGAATACCAAAAGCGGAACAGTAAGCACAAAAACGGTTGAGACATATATTACTGATCTTTTCAGCAATTGATATGCATAAACTTTTTTTCAAAACGCGTTCTGGATTCTCCTTACTCGAGGTGCTCATCTACGTTACACTTTTCTCGTTCATTTCAGCCATGACACTCAATATCATGTTTCAGACCGTCAGTGCATTCAATAACCTTCGCATATCGCGTGACATTAATGATTCGTCGGTAAAGATTATGGAGCGCCTGACTCGCGACATCAAGAGTGCGACATCAATTGATCAGGTAAACAGCAATTTTAATGCAAGCCCTGGTCAATTGACACTCCAAACAGTAAACAAGGCCGGAGTTGCGCTTACGGTTCAGTATGCAATGGTGGGAGATGCACTTCACCTCTTCGAGGGTGCTGACCCTGGGTCGTTGGTTGATCAGGGTTCTCTTCTTTCATCGCAGACGTCAGTAAGTGGTGTATTATTTAATTTTATTTCTATGGGGAGCGCGGAAGCGATTAAGATTGATTTGCATATTACTGCATCGCGGGGAAAGATTACCGATACGGATCATTTTTACGACACGGTCATTGCGCGCGGCTCATATTAATTTTTTATCATGACAAAGCATTCCCTTAAAAATAGACAGCGTGGCGCAGCACTTCTTATCCTCGTATTTTTTTTCATTGCTATTTCGCTCACGATTGTACAGACGGCAACATTTGGCGCCCTCTCTGAATTGCGTACATACCGTACACTTTCAGCATCAAAATTTGCCTATGTGGCCGCTGAAGCGGGGATTGAGGACGCTTTTTATCGCATCGCTTCGGGAAAAACTCAGACGGCAGGAGAGACAATCACCCTTAATGGTGCCACGGCAGTTGTCACTGTCACCGACAATTCTGCTACAGACAAAGAGATATTCGTGACGGGAGAATCGAGCAATGAGTATCGCAAGCTCTATCTCCATGTAACCCGTAGCGTAAACGCTCCGTTTCTCTATGCCGCACAGGTTGGTAATGGGGGTATGATTTTGGAGAATGGCTCACAGATTACCGGACCATTGGACACTGGTGATGTGTATGCAAACGGAAGTATTATTGGGTCAGGCATTATTAGGGGGAACGCTATCTCAGCATCGAGCGTTGCACCGGACCCGATGGCCAGTTCGACCCCTGCAACTGCTGGGATGGTTGGTGTCGTAAAGTGTTCCGCTCCGGACGTGTCGGTAGAGGCAGGGCACAACAGCCCATATGATTTGGCGCAAAGTTTCATCATCAGCACGGATACACCTTCAAAATTGTATAGTGTGACATTATTTATGAGTCGGAGTGGTAACGCCACGAATGGAAATATCCATATTGCCGAGGATAATGGGGCGAACCAACCCAAAACAACCGCTATCGCAAACGGAAGTAAGTCCTTTACTTACACTCAACCAGTATCAACGGGATACGGAACGCCTAATGTTGAATTTATTTTTGCGACGCCGCCTATTCTTCAGCCTACAACAAAATATTGGATTGTACTCGATGGCACGGCCAGTACGAACAAGTATTGGCTTTGGTGTCGTGGTGCTGCGAGTACTTATAGTAACGGCTCGGCGGCGTCAAAGGCAGATTGGTCAACATCTGGGGCGTGGTCAGCACTTCCGGGAGATTTTGGCTTTCACATCAATCTCGGCGAGGGCATTAGTCAGATTTTTGGGGTTCACGTAACAGGGTCGGCAAAGGCACAGTCAATTGCTGATGCAGATATCGACGGTGACGCATATTATGCGAATATTGTCGGCTCTAGTGTTGGACCAAGCAGTTCTAACTGTAACCCGGGCACCGAACCTCCCTGTCATTCAAATTATCCGACTCCACCGATAGTACCGCTTCCAATCACAGATGCAATAATTCGGGGGTGGATGAATGATGCCTACGCAGGTGGAACATTCACTGGAAATAAAGTATTCTCCGGCACGCAATCGCTTGGCCCAATTGAGATTACCGGAAATCTCACTCCCAATAATGGTGCTATTCTTAATGTCACCGGCACTATTTATGTGCATGGACATTTTAATCCGAATAACAACGCACTGCTTCGGTGTGGCGACGCATACGGTGCGAATAGTTGCCTGATTGTTGTTGATGGATATGTTGATTTATCAAATAATGTCACCGTCGCGGGCTCTGGTGATCCATCGAGCTTTATTATGATACTTTCAACCAAAACTGGTTGCGACGGTATAAGTGGAACTGACTGTGCACCTAATTACAGTGCTATTTCGTTAGCAAACAATGTTGATTCGGCACTCTTCTATGCTGCGAATGGGTTGGTAAGGATATTAAACAACGCTCATCTTACTGCCGTGGTGGGACATAAGATATATCTCCATGAAAATGCACAAATTGTCTATGATGCTAAGGTCAAAAATCTTAACATATTTTCAGCCGGGGTTCCGATTTTGGGTGCATGGAATTCAAGTCGTTGGAGTGAGTACTAGGATATAAAAAATGGCTATTTGGTCGCGTCGGCATTGGTGATATAATCCATCAATGAAATTCATCATCGGAAATTGGAAGATGTATCCCAGCTCACTGAAGGAAGCGAAGTTTATCTTCGGCGGAATAAAGAAGGTGGCGAGGGGTGTCACCCGTGCGAAAGTTGTGCTTTGTGTTCCCGCGCTCTTTGTGGCGCCACTCGTGGTTCTTGGAGGAAAATCGAAAATGAGTGTTGGTGGACAAAATTGTCATAAAGATGATGAAGGGGCTCGAACGGGAGAGATTTCATCACGAGCACTCAAGTCTACGGGAGCGACATATGTCATACTCGGTCACTCTGAGCGCAGGGCGATGGGGGAGACCAATGCTGATATAGCCGAGAAGACCGTAGGTGCGCTCAGAAACAAACTCATAACTATTCTCTGTGTTGGTGAAAAAGAGCGAGATGAGCATGGTGGATATTTTACTGAGGTGAGTAATCAACTTCGCGCATCACTTGCGCTATTTCCCAGAAATGCATCGAAGCAGCTTATTGTTGCCTATGAGCCCATTTGGGCAATTGGGTCTTCTGCGAAACGTGTCGCGACTCCTGCGGACTTTCGCGAGATGAGCATTTTGATACGGCGTTATCTTGCAGAACATTTTGGCAAAAAAGCCGCGTTCGCGATACCCGTGCTCTATGGTGGTTCTGTTGACGATCTGAATGCCGAAGGATTTTTGCGGGAGGCGGAGGCTGACGGATTTTTGATTGGGCGTGTAAGTCTCAATCCTGAAAAATTTGGTGAAGTTATTCGTCTTGCAAATAGCGTTAAACCGCGATGACACTACTCCCATCAATAAAAGAATGTTCGGATATCGCCGGAAAACGCGTATTACTTCGTCTCGATTTGAATGTTCCACTTGAGGATGGATCTATTCGTGACCCCTTTCGCATTGAACAATCTTTGCCGACCTTGAACTACTTGCGCGAGCAGGGTGCGCGCGTCATCATTTTGAGTCATATCGGAAAAGGGAAGCCGACCGACACACTCGCTCCGATAGCGGAGTATTTAAATACGAAGTTTCAGGTCACATTTCTTTCCACACTGCAAAGCTCTGAAAATGAACGACTCACAAGAGAAATGGAAAATGGAGATGTGCTTTTACTTGAAAATCTCCGCCACAGCAAGGGCGAAGAGGAAAATGATTTGGAGTTCGCGAAATACATTGCATCGCTTGGAGACATCTACGTAAATGATGCATTTTCTGTGTCGCATCGTGCCCACGCTTCAGTTGTGGGAGTACCTGCACTTCTTCCGCACTTTGCCGGATTTCAGCTCGAAGAAGAGGTTGAGCGCCTCGCGGTTGCTTTTGAGCCGGAACACCCCTTCCTTTTTGTGCTCGGTGGGGCAAAGATTTCAACAAAAATGCCACTGCTCAAAAAATTTATCGGCATCGCCGACCATGTCTTCGTTGCCGGGGCTATCGTCAATAATCTGTTTAAAGCGAAAGGATATGAAATTGGATCATCAGTGTACGATGCGGGAGAGCTTGATGGTTTAACAGAGCTCCTTGTGAGCGACAGGCTCATTCTTCCCACCGATGTTGTCGTCAAAAATGGTGCTGGTTCGATGGAGCGCTCCGCAGACCGAGTTGTTGCAAGCGATATGATTGTTGATATTGGGCGAGAGACAGCGAAGAGCCTCGAGTCAGTGGTGGGTGCTGCCAAGCTTATTGTGTGGAATGGGCCACTTGGATTTTATGAAGACGGGTTTACGGATGGAACACGCGAATTACTTTCGCTTATTTCCGGAAGTCGTGCGACTTCCATTATTGGGGGTGGAGACACCGTCGCGCTCATCGGTGAAATGGGAATGATGGATAAATTCTCTTTTGTTTCTACGGGCGGCGGGGCGATGCTTGATTATCTCGCCAATGAAACCCTTCCGGGTATAGAAGCTTTGCAAAAGTAACTCAGCAATTTTTGGCTTTAGTAAAGACACCCGAAGAAGCTTCGGATGCCTTTACATTTTGGATGAAGCAATATAGTTTTAACTAGGATGCATCTCTTTTTTGGAGAATGAAATGACAGATTATCGGCTAGGTGTGAATACCCCGCTCTATCCATCTGTGACATTTGGGTTTGATGACGCGGAGCGGATCGCAGAGGTATTCGCGGGAGGACTTCCCGAGGGTGAATATTTGTATGGACGTTTTGGTCACCCAAATTATGGGGACCTATGCACGCGTCTCGCGCACATGGAGGGTGGCGAAAAGGCGCTCGTATTTGCAAGTGGTATCTCTGCGACATTCACGCTATTCTTTGCCCGACTGAGCGTTGGTGACCATATCGTTGTTTCGAGCCGTATCTATGGTGGGACACGTGGACAGCTCGCAATGCTTGCGCATAAACTTCGGCTCAAGGTTAGCATCGTCGATGTGACCGACCATGCCGACGTTTTGCGTGCATGCCGCAAGAATACGAAGATCATCTATGCGGAAAGCGTATCGAATCCGGAGACTGTGGTGACTGATGTCGCAATGCTCGCGCTGATTCGTCGAAAAAAGTCCAAAGGGGCGCTACTTGTTATCGACAATACCTTCACTCCATTTATCATGCGACCGCTCGCACTCGGTGCCGACGTGGTGATGCATAGTTTGACTAAATCCGTGAGCGGAAGGTCAGACGTGATGGGCGGCGCGTTGGTTGGCAGCTCTGCATTGATGGATGCACTTCAGCATCCTCTTCATGGAGAGGCGTCACTTGTTGGTGCATTGCTCCACCCTCCGGTCGCTCAGGAGATGGCGGAACGCTTCTGTCAGATCGAGGATCGCGTACGCGAAGGTAGCGAGCGAGCACGATTGCTCGGGAACTTGTTTCAGCGCGCCGGACTCCGTGCTCATTATCCGGTGCTTGCGTCGATTCGCTCGATTCGCCCGAATGCAGCACTTTCTGGTTTAGACGGTAAGGAAATGGGCGGTGCAGTTCTCTCAGTGGCGTTTCCGACAGAAGCCGATGGCGTGCGCTTCGTGAATGCGATGAAGGGCACAGTCATCGATGACCCACTGCTCGGACCGATGTCACTTGCCATTGCTGCGGTATCCCTCGGAAGTTCGCATACCTATGTATGGTGTACGACTGAGGCGCGCGCACAAAGCAAGGCGACAAAGTGGCCGTCTCTTCCTTTCTCACCAGTTCCGTTCGGGTTTGTCCGTATCGCTGTCGGTTATGCTGGAGACAGAACCCTCGTGCTTGATGGTTTCCAAAAAGTTCTTCATGGATTAGGTTACACCGTTTAATTTCCCGATTGGATAGACAAAAGATCCCCACATAATGTGGGGATCTTTATCATTGCTCGGTCATTTGAATTCTTGCGTGATGATATCTTTAATGGTTTCAATTTCTCCTGTCTGATAGGGGTTTCCATGCCAGTGCATGTGTCCGTCGTCAGACCACCTTGGGATGATGTGGGCATGGAGGTGAAACACGAGTTGCCCCGCCGCCCTTTCATTGTTGATGCCAATATTGATACCTTCGGAACCTATCGCTTGTTTGATTTTTGAAGCAAGTAAGTGCACTGTTTTCATCACGCTTTGAAAAACCTCCGATGGAGTATCATAAATGTTTTCGTGATGCTCTTTGGGTACCACCAGCGTATGTCCGCGGTTGATGGGATGGATGTCGAGAAACGCGTAGGTAGATTCGTCCTCGTAAATCTTGTGCGAGGGGATTTCTCCTTTGATGATTTTGCAAAATAGACAGTCGTTTTCCATGGTTTAAAAAAGTGATTTGTGTTTATCGATGTCGATGTATTTTGCAAAGACGCGTTTGATGTGCTCAAGTTGGGCGGCACTATATTTTATTCCTCGACCATTTGCCGCGTTTGCTTCGATTTGAGCTGCCTCGCTCGCATTGACCTGACCCCAGCCATGCGCAATGTCGCCAGAGCTATCAGCGTCGAGGGCGATGTTGAGCTGCTCCATAAGTTCGTTGACCTGGTAGGAGGAAAGTTTTTCCGCGCCGTGACCGAATGATGCGCTCATGAGTTCGCCACGGACAAACATGAGTTCGTCCTTCGTGATTCCCTTCGTACGAGATGGTCCAAATAATGACATGGTAGTGATGCTAAGCGGATATAACGTCATTATATATGGAAGAAAATTGAAGCGATAGTCCCAATTGGGTGTTCCCATGGCATAGTGGTAGTATGGTTTTCATGAATGATCTTTCGGCAATACATCCTCTCACGAACCTGCTTTTGGAAAAAAGAGGGATTCTCGATCCTGAGGAAAAGCTGCGATTTATCGCTCCGGACTTTGAACGCGATGGAAATGACCCATTTCTGATACTCAACATGGAACGGGCGGTCGAGCGCATCCTCTTTGCGATAAAGAGTGACGAAGAGATAGTTATCTTTGGGGACTATGATTGCGATGGAATTCCCGGTTCAGTGATTTTGCACGATGTGTTTAAAAAAATAGGATATACACACGTGCAAAACTATATTCCTCATCGACACCTCGAAGGGTATGGACTCAACAAGGACGCCATCGCGCAGTTCGCAAAAGAAGGGGTTGCACTCGTCATTACGGTCGACTGCGGAATCACTGACGTTCCCGAGGTGGCACTTGCAAATTCGCTCGGTATTGATGTCATTATTACCGATCATCATATTCCCCAGTCGGTGCTTCCGCCGGCATACGCGGTTTTGAATTCAAAACAGGACGGTGATACGTATCCGGATGATATGCTCTGTGGTGCAGGAGTTGCATTTAAATTAACCCAAGCCATTCTTGCTCGAGGAAAATTTGCGCATATTTCTGAGGGCTGGGAGAAGTGGTTGCTCGATATGGCAGGGCTCTCGACGATCGCTGATATGGTTCCGCTTCAAAAAGAAAATCGTATGCTCGCATATTATGGACTCAAGGTGCTGCGAAAATCTCCGAGGCCGGGGTTGCGTGCGCTACTTCGCGAGTCAGGCACATTACAGTCGGAGCTTACGGAAGAAGATGTCGGCTTTACTATTGGTCCGCGCGTGAATGCCGCGAGTCGTATG
>LCOM01000003.1:23526-31776 GCA_000999395.1 Parcubacteria group bacterium GW2011_GWA2_47_7 | reverse complement strand
TGAAATGCCGCATAAATAGCAAGGAGTGAATCTGGCGTGGGCGCATAATCGACAATAACAGGGAAGCTTTGACCCGCGTCAATGTGTTCCATGCGTCCGGCAATACTTTTGGTGTCTGCAATGCCTCGTGCGATTGCCCCTAGCGAGATACCGAGTGCTTCTGCGCAAGTGGCAGCCCCAAGCATGTTATAGACATTGAATTTGCCTCCGAGCATACTCTCAATACGCGTTCCACGGAATGAAAATACCACATGCCCCTCATCAACCACTAGGTCTTTTGCGTCATTAAGTGAAAAAGGTATTGGGTTTACGCGAGGAATAGAAAGAAATTTTTCTGCTTCTTTGTCATCGGTGTTGGCAATCATTCGTCGTTGTGGCTTCCGTGACGTCGCAAGTGCATAAGCTATGGAGAGTTTTGCGTCGCGATACGCTTCATAGGAACCATGCGATTCAATGTGTTCCGGTGCAAGGTTTGTAAAAATGAGCGCATCGAAGTCGATAAACAGATGGCGAAATTGCTTTGCACCCTCCGAAGTCATTTCGATTATTGCATGGGTGCACCCCGCAGTAACCGCATCACGCAGAAATTTTTGTACAAAGAAGCGACCAGGAATGGTCATTTTGCGGAGATTGCGCGTGCTTTTGTCACCAATTTTGAATCGGATTGTTCCCAGTAATGCTGTTTTTGTTCCGCTGGCTTCTAGTATCCCGTTGAGTATTTCTGCCGTAGACGATTTTCCTTTTGTGCCGGTAATGAAGATGACCGTGAGGCGTCGTGAGGGAAAGCGGTATATTACCGCACCCATGAGCGCAAGCGCATAATGGTATGCGGGCTGAAGGAAACGATAGAGTCGTTTGGGGATAAGTTTTTCAATAATGCGTAGTAGTCGCTCGAGCATGGTTTGATAATAGCATATTTTCTTATTCGCTTCGCTCGAGCAAGAAACAAAGCATATTTATCACTTTTTATAAATTCCCTCCGAGAATCTGGAGCGCGCGACGAATGATATCTTTTGATGTCGAATGTTCTTTGCCGAGTCTTTCAGTTCGAGAATAATCTTTTCTGCTATTTTTTTTCCGATTCCTGAAACTTTAGTGAGGTAGCTGGCGTCACCTTTCTGTACCGCGTGAATGAGCGTCCCGCGATCCGCGAGAGAAAGAATGTTGAGGGCGCTCTTTGGTCCGATACCAGAGATGCCGATGAGGAGGCGAAAAAAGACCAGTGCATCACGGTTCAGAAATCCATAGAGATCAAGTGCGTCCTCTCGAACGGCCATATGTGTCCAGAGTAGAATGGGGGAGCCTATCTCGGCGCTGTGTTGCACTTCGGGGGTAACAAAAAGCACGTATCCCACCCCGGAGACGTTGACGATGATCGTTCGCTCATCTTTCCATTGTACGATGCCCTCTATGAATCCAATCATGCTTCCCATTGTACTATGTATATTGGCAGTATGGCGATGGGGAAGGTTGACGGTACCGAAAGTGTATGACCCTTGCCTTTTTATGGCGCATCAGGTAGGATTTCCAAATCATGGCAATAACATCATCCGCAAAACGAGCAATCCGCGTATCGGCACGAAAGCGTGTCATTAATCTCCGTAGGGCAGGCACAATGAAGGATAGCATGAAGGCCCTGCGTAAACTTTCCGAAGCCAGCGATCATGACGCGGCAGGAAAGGCGCTCCCCTCAGTTTTTAAAGCTATCGACAAGGCAGCAAAGCGTGGTGTTATCAAGAAGAACACAGCAGCGCGCAAGAAGTCCCGATTGGTCGCATTTATGAAAAAGCAAAGCGAGAAGGCTCCGGTAGAAAAAGTAGTTCGTGTCGCGAAGGCAAAGAAGTAATTCAGCCGAAGCAAAGAATAAAAAAAAGAATAAAAAACATCCGCACCGCTTGGTGTGGATGTTTTGTTTATGTGAGTGCGTCGGGTGTTCTCTCGGATGAACGAGCTCCTTAGTTGGTGTGAGGAATCGAGGCGAGCTGGTTCTGGACCATCTCCGCAACCTCGTGCGGAAGAATATTAGATTTGATCAGGTACGATGATGCACCGAGAGCAACGCCCTTCTCTATCTCATCTCTGCCTCCAAGGTTGGAGAGGATAATGACGGGGATGTCTTTTGTTGCGGGGTTTGCTTTAAGCGATTGTAATATTTCGAAACCACCCATATCAGGGAGCATGATGTCGAGGAGTATGAGGTTTGGATGTTCTAGCTCTGCTTTTGCAAGCCCATCTTTTCCGGTGCCGGCAGTGATTACCGAAAAACCGGACTCAATGAGTTTTCCGGAAACGAGACTCGAGAGAAATTCATCATCTTCTATTGAAAGTATTTTTTTTGTTTCCATGTGCCCATTAGTATAACGTAAAATTTTGTCCATAACCAGTAGTATGTGGATGAAACGATGCCACCCCTCTCCATTTTTGCCGATTCACTCAGGATAAGAATCCTTCATAAATAACGGAATAAGTTTTGATTCTCATATAAAGTGCCGCAGGACACCTTCTCTATTGCGTGGTGTAAAAAAACAGCACTGTGTACCGTCTTTTTGTATACCATGCCCTCGATAGGAGGTTCGACCGCCATCCCCGAATATCATTATTGCTGATTTGTAGTGAACAATATTATCTCTCTGGTCATTCGGGGGACTGAATTTTGCAACACCATTTGTGACCGCAGAGCGGAGCTTATCGAGTCTCGGGTCGGCATGTGCCTGCAACTTCACTGCGAATTTGAAGAAGCGCAATTCGTTGTTTCTCGGATGCGAGGAGCCTTTTGATTTGATGCCAATAGCAATTTCAAATAGTGCGAGCAGTTGCCACAAAATGTAGCCGAGGTCGTTCAGGATTATGCTGTGCCCAATTATGTGACTCTCCAGGTCGGCATCAAGAAAATCCTTCTTGCTGTGATGGGCAGTTTTCGGATTATGCGCCGAGACGATGCGGTAGTAAAAACCAAACAGTCGGTTGATTGACCAAAAGAGTCCAGACAGCTCAACGTAGTAATGCTTCTTGAGTTTGAGTTCTATGCCGTACAAGCAACCGAGAGCGCTCCCTTGGGCGAGGCAGTAAGTACCAGACGAGGAGTCGCCCGACTGTGGCATCCGCACCCAGACAAAATACCAAGGATCGTTGTCGGGAGCAGTCCATTTCTCAAAAGCCATCGAATAAGTAGTGCTGTCGCTGGCCGTGAATGAGCGCTCCTCATTTGAGAGGCGCGTCGCGGCTTCGAGCCCTTTGCCGTCTGGAGGGCAATCGATGACGAAGCCTCGGTCGTTCCCATCGTTTTGCACAAACGCGTGCACATTCCCGGTGTACGCGCTGCTATACACCGAGCCGCGCCAGCCAGAGGGAAGCTCGAATGAAAAGCCGTAAAGTGAAATGGGTGTTCCAGTCGCAGAGATCCATGTCGCGGTGGGTTGTACCGTATTCGGCGGTACGTACGGCTGCGGTTCGGGTTGTGAAGGTGCGGGAAGTGTCGAGCAATCAGTAGTTGTTGCGGGCTGGTCGCATGGAAGCACTCTTTCCGGTCCAAGGGTGTATCTGCCGAGCAGCACATCCGTGAACGAGTACGGATTGACCTTCATGTGCTCAGGAATGCCCTCGAATGCGATGCGCTTGCGTACGATGTTCCACAAAGTCGGCGGTACGATAATAGTTGTACAGGTTTCTATTGAATAGAGGGGCGCAAGGCTGCCGTCCGGAGCCGTTATTAGCGTAGGCGGTTGTGGGTGTTCAAGATCGTAGCCGCACTGCTCAACTTGTGCGATCCTTGCCTGCCGGTCGTATGAATACCAAGCGGCATACGCTCCGAGCGCAGCGAGTATCACAAAAACCAACGCCCCTATTCCGATGGAAATTGATTTCTTGGTCATGTAATTTTCTCCAGCCCTGTCTCGTAGACCGCGCCGTACAGCTTTATTAAATAGTGAGCCCTTCGGGATGCTTCTTCGTATAAGATATTGGTGCCATATTCTTTTTTATAGAGCTGCTGAAATTCGACAATCACCTCCTGGGGGAGGCACGGGGCGGAAAACGGCTGGTAGTGAGTGTCGTTCTTTTTCATTCAATGTTATTGCCCAAGCCTAGTGCTCGAAAGTATCGTTTGAAAATCTGATTTGGTGTTCTGCCCCATCTCATCGGCCGTCGCAAGCACGATCCAATCGCCGTAGGTGAAAGCGATGTAATCGCTCTCGTAGAGGCCGGAAACGTGGTATTTGAGCGCAGGCACACCTGCCACCACGGTCGGAGTGAGTACACCCCCTTGCGCTGGATCGGACGGGATGAAGTTTGACTGTGGCATTGTGCGTATCCACTGTTCAAGAGATACAGACAAATTTGGCTCGCGATAAAATGAGAGGTGAATCGAGGGAGGCCGTTCACTCGCAGTGATACGTGCCACTGCTTCGCTTATGTATGGCTCGGGCGCGATGGTTATTACATAGTATTTAGCGTCACCGACACCCTGCCCTTGCCCCTCAAAGAGGCGATAGTTTTCGGGATAATGAAACGAGATGCCAAGTTTCTCCGATAGATACGACTTAAGGGCGTTTTCAATCGGAGAGTCATGGAATGTGCCAAAATATTCAACCTCCCTGCCGTCGACAAGTGACTGGGGATTTAAGTTTGTGGCAGAGATAAACCCGCTACCGTCGGGAGAAGTGACTTGGTCACAGGTAATTCCCAGCGTCATGTCTGGCTGTCCGCGCAACACGCCGAGTGGTATCCGAAAAAGTGTAAAAGACTCCACCCCTGCATCATTTTGGTCTGCCGCCATAATGCGACTCTTGCCTAAGAAGAGAGCGATGCGTTCGATGGGATTGTCATATGTGTCATTGACGGCATAAGCAACGCATCGTTGTAGTCGTTCATCCACCGATACGAGATCGCGCACAGTAAGTTTTGTAACAGTAACTCCAGCAAGGAGAAGAATACTGAGAGCAGTGATGGCAATGGCGAGTTTCTTCATATCGCTAGCGTAAGTAAGTCTCTATGTTCGCCTGATGTCCTTCAAATGTTGCCGAACAGTGTATGTTGCCATCGCTGTCATGTAAATAATAGAAGCAATCGGTTTTTTCCGGATGCAGGACTGCCTTGATTGCTTCAAGGCCGGGATTGTCTATCGGGTGCGGGGGTAAGCCCGCATATAAGTACGTGTTATAGAGTGAGTCGATGCTTCTCGTGTCACTCCCGCCAATCGGTGTCCACCAGTCATCAATACCGATGTATGGAACACTCGGCTGGAGCATCTCCGAATTAAAGCAAAGATCGTTTTTTGGATCTCGTGCGTAGCCGTCAGGATCCTCGCATGGATCATCTTTGTATGCGAGTCGGGTATCGCGGGCATACTGAACCGTTGCATCAATATCGAGCTTCTGATCATTGAGGAGTCGATTCCAGAGAATACCTGCAATAAGTGGCATGTCGCTCTTTCCTGCCGCTTCCCGCTGGACCAGCGAGGCAATCTTGAGAAGGGTCGTCCACCTGATGTTCTGCTCATTTGCTTCCAGTAGATATGGCGTAAACACTTCGTTGAACTTAGTCCGCAGACGGTCGGCCACTTGGAGCAATCCTTCGTCTACCGGGATGAGGTACGTGTCCGGGAAATACACACCCTCCACTTCATCGAATTTCATGGAGGTATATGTATTCACCCAACTGCTTTTTTGTTGATCCGTCCAACCGAGAGTGTTCGCGAGAAGTTCGGCAATCTGCTCTTTGCGGAGTCCCTCAGGGATTACTACCCACTTCATGTAGGGTCCCTTCTTCAAGACTCTCGCTACTTCAAAGACACTCATCGATTTTGATATTTTGTATGCGCCCGACTGAATGCAATCCACGCAACGGGATGACACTCGCCCGGAAAATGCGATGCTAAAACCCAACGTGCTTTTTATGAACCCTTTTTCTTTGAGCAATCCTGCGATTTCGCGAGAGTCATCGATAATATTCTTAACATGGTCGCCTGCGGTGGTAGTCGGTATCGTAAATTGTTCAAGTTCTGCCACGGATTGCGGAGCTCCGATAAGAGAGAGGTAGAGGAAGACAGCGCCGATCGCGACAAGAAGACCAAATGCGGAGGCGAGGAGGACTTTGTGTTTTGAATCGCGCATTAACAACATCATCTTCATTTTACCTCTTTATTTGGACAAACGAAAACTAAGCCGAGGCACCTCGGTCACCTGCATTAGCACTAATCTGTGCCCTCGATAGGAATCGAACCTATATTTAGAGTTCCGCAAACTCTTGTCCTATCCATTGAACGACGAGGACGAATAAAAATACCACTATTGTGGCTAGGGCTACATTACCACACTGATTCTATTTAGTGAAGCCCCCTTCTACTGAGGAAGCAATAGCGCAAGATTGTGGGCTTGTTTAGAAGCCGAGGCGTTCGAGGAGGAGGTGTGCCAAAGACTCATGCAATTCTTCCTCCGAAAGGTTTTCATCGAGGATTTCCCGTAGCATATTCACATCAACCTCTTCGGAAATTGGGATAACAATGAGTGGCATGATGTGTCTGCTGGACTTGAGCAAGAGCCGGTCTTCGTGGTGATATTCTGCGATGGCATATCCTTCAAGACTATTGAACGAGTAGAGGAGATTGCCTGCACGGATGCCAGTTTTGAGTATTTCAACATGCATCACTTCGGGCTTTCGTGCGGAAAGAAGGATGAAGGTAATGGTTCCGATGACCGTAAGAGTGATCATGAGAAAATTACCGAAGAGAAATTCAACGATAATGAGTGCGGTTGCAATCAAAATAACCGATGCATACCAATCGTTCGTTTTTTCGTAATACGTGTGCTCAAGTGTGTCCCACTCCATAAAGTATATATATAGTATCATGCACCATCTTGACACTCAATGAAAAAATAAGAAAACAGGGGAAAAGTATAAAGTATAAAAAAGTATTCACAAAAAAGCATTGATGTATAAAAAGGGGCCCCCGTGGGGGCCCTTGATGTCGCGCAATGCTACTTGCGCTTTTTGGCCGCCTTGGCCTTCGCAGCTTCAGCCGCCTTGGCCTTTTTCTCGGCCTTTTGGCTCTGCGCCTGAGTCGGCTTCGCAGCCTTTCCGGCCTTGATGGCGGCCTTCAGTGCGGCGTTTTCGACCGCGCGCGTTGCCATCTGCTCCGGCGTCATTGCCGCCGATCCGCGTGCCTTTTGCGGACGCTCCACGCTCTGGAATCCGGGAGCAGTACCCTTTAAGTAGAAGGAGATTTCAAGTTCCTCATGGTAGTACCGCGCATCGCGGTCGCCTTTGGCGGGTTTATCGAGCACGAAGCCTACTTTGCGCATTGCCGCATCCTTCTCGTCGAGCGACATGTCGCTCTTGGAGATACCAACCGCATGGCTGTGCGCCGACGCCTGCCGGTCTGCAAATAGACCTTCTTCTAGCAGCCGAGTCTTTGCCGCTTCGCGGGCGATGTCGCTTTGTCCGCCGCCAAACCTGCCGCAAGCACCTGTAGGGAGATGGGTAGTCGCTCGGGGGCGAGCTTCACGACGTTGACTGGCGCATCAATCAACTGACGTGCAGCCAGAGCCTCGGCCTCGGCACGCCGGCGCGAATCCTCGCGTTCGGCAGCCGTGAGGACACGTGTCGTGGAAGTTCCCACAACCACAGTTTTTGCCTTGGCTTCGCGCGCACTGCGCTCGGCTTCGCGTATGCCATCAAGGCGCAGCGCTTCCTCATACTTTGCCTTTGCGTCTTTTTTCGCCTTGTCGGCGAGGTAGGCGTGTTCGAGCTCCGCGTCCGTCCGAGTTTCCGTGCGGAAATGAAATGCGATAGGTGCCGACTGTTGAGCGGCGGATTGTGTCGTGGTCATGGAAATCTCCTCGAGAGAAGTCGGATGAAGCCCATCCGTAAGCATGTGGGGAACTGCGTAATTGTCGGTCACCCCCAGTACTCATAAATATTTCATTCTGAAGACTGGGGGTGACCGAAATTCATTCAATGAACGCTGCATGAAGACTATCACAAAAAAGATGCCATGTCAAGCATTTTTAAGCCCAATACCCCATTATGGAATACAGGATTTTTTGCCTTTTTTCAGGATTTCAGTATAGTTGGGTGCAGTGGGCTAAAATAATTTGTTAGACAAATTGTTCGCCCGAACAAATTTTAAGAATATTTGTTTTAGGGAGGAGTGGTTGAGTGCGATAAGATAAAAGCAGGCAACGGCCTAGAAGACCGAAGAGGTGCGAGGATGTTCTCGATGTAAAGTAATAAAATATAAGGAGGAGTGGCTGA
>LCOM01000003.1:0-23402 GCA_000999395.1 Parcubacteria group bacterium GW2011_GWA2_47_7 | reverse complement strand
CCTCCTCCGCCCGTACAAAAAAACAGCACGATTGTGCTGTTTTTTTGTACGGGCGGAGGAAGCTGGTGAACTACTTCATTTGTGGAGTGGAAGATAGGGAACCCTCTGAGATAACAGCAAGTAAATATCCGTATCTGTTTTGTTGCTAGGTGATATACTTTATATTGTGACCATAAAACAAAAGCTTTATTATTCGCTTTCTGTGAATCTGTTCTTTATATCCATCCTTGTGTTTGTTGGATTATACGGAGTGAATGAAATTGGGAGAGACTTTGATGTTCTTGTCGTTGACTCTATTCCATCTATCTCGCACATCAACAGCATGTCCGAGTCATATTTGTTGAGTATCGAGAATGCGCATTCTTATGTCATTCTCGGAGATCCCTTGAACAAAGAAGGATATTCTTCTCACTCAGAGACATTTCTTCGATTATTGGGTGAGCTGAGGCAGTTAGCAACCGATCAGTATGAGGACAATATCGCTGATATAGCTTTTCAAAAACTTGATATCATTTCTGTGAAGTGGAAACTTTCTGATATCTCAGCGCGGGGGGTGTTTGATGAGTACGAAAAAACCGGGCACTTTACTATGTCGAGGGTGGAAGATCTTTTTGGGCATGTGGACGACATGACTGTGTCGCTGAGTGATTTTATTGATATGGAGAATAATGAGATTGTCGAGGCGAAAGAGTCTGCCGATACAACCAGTAAAAGTGTGACAATGTTGATATTGGTAGTAGGAATGACGGTGATCATTTTGTTTTTTATCCCTAACTTTTTTCTTATAAGATCAATTACTGAGCCGTTACGCATGCTTGATGAAGGGGTGAAGGCTATTGGTGAAGGTGACCTATCAAAGAAGGTTGTCATAGTAGACCACAATGAGTTTGGTTCGCTAGCCAAGAGTTTCAACCAAATGGCAGAAGATATTCGTCAATCACAAGAATCTTTAGAATTAAAAGTGCGGGGACGCACCGAAGAGCTCGAAAATGCCAAATTGGGGTTAGCCGCGGTTGTAACGGAGCGCACGAATGAGCTCGCAAAAAAGCTGGAGGAGGTTCAATCGATGAATACGATGATGACGAATCGCGAATTACGAGTTATTGAGTTGAAAAAGGAGATTGAAGAATTAAAAAGTAAATTAGACAAAACCAAAGTCTGATGTATGCGCCCCCCTGTGCGACGCATGTTTCTCTGTATTCATCATGTTAATATCGGAAATAAAATAGGCGCCTCTTGTGAGAGCGCCTGTGTGGTCATGAAATTCAATCTTCCTTTTCGAGAGAGCCGGAGACGATACCATTTTCGTGATATTCGAGGACGATGCGGATGACGGTTTCGTTTGGAAGAACCGTTTCGCACCCTACTCCGTGGGGTGAACAGATGAGGTTTGCACTTCCCCCCCATTCACACATTGCTTTTTCGAGGTCTGCAATGCTGACGGGCTTTTCTTCCTTTGCAAAAGCAATTTCAGTGCGGACGCGAGCTTCCTCACGATTGAGTGCGTTCTCGCACCCATCTCGGTCGAAGTATCCTTCTTGTCTCACGATGGAGATGCGACGAGTCCCGCCACCCTCCCTCGTATAGGCCGGATCGAACACAATACCGACTTTGAAGTTTCTATTGGCGAGGTTACGCCCATCCCGGTATCTCCCGGGGGCAATGACATACCCGATGTCATTCGTAAGCCGTACTGCGGTCATGCGTGACAAGAGCTTTCGTTCCAATTCCTGCTGTTTGTCCAGCTCGGAGGCGAAAAACTCGACATCAATACTCTTGTCTCCGGTCAGTATTCCGCGAATCGCCAGTATCGTTGTCGGAAGGTCATAGCTTTTCGAATTGATGAAGAATTGAATCGCTTTCGCCTCTTTTTCGCAAGGCAAATCCTGAAATCTATGGCTGTATCGTTTATCTGCCTCCAACCACCCATGTCGGTCGACCGCACCAATCCGAAATACCATTGCGATGTTGATCTTGTTGAAATTGCCATGAGCGCGTTCTTCCATGATTGCAAACGCACCGAAAGAATCTTGATCGGGACGTATGGTAACCAGTCTCGCACCCTTCGGGGGAAGCGGGCAATATAGTGATTGCTGAATTGCCGATGACCTCCGTCCCTCTTTTCCGTGCTGAGGATCTTCATTTCCCCATTTCAACCTTTTTGCGAGGATTGGTTTCACTAATATGTATCCACTTTGAACTCCTTGTAGTCTGAGAAAACACTACCATATTGTTGTGGAAAAGTCAAGAACATACCTCTTTTTGCGACACTTTTTGAGATTGTGTCGATAACAGAAGTGCGGTAACGTTCAGGTATGAAATATTTAGGTATCGATTATGGTACAAAGCGCGTTGGACTCGCGGTCGTCCCAGAGGGCGGCACGATGGCGTTTCCTCTGTATGTCATTGTAAACTCGTCCTCGCTCGTGGATGATATTGTCGCGATTTGCGCAAAGGAGAGGGTAAGCACTATCGTTATCGGCAATTCACTTAATAATAGTAATGAGCCGAATCCTCTCATGAAGAAGGTCATTCCATTCGCCGATGCGCTCAAAGACAAAACTGGTCTTCCTATCGAATTTATGAATGAAGCATTTTCTTCGCGTGAAGCGATGCATTTGCAGGGCGACAACGCGATGAATGATGCTTCCGCCGCCGCCATCGTTCTCCAAAGCTACCTTGACTCCATTCAGCCCGATTTTTTTGAATCTTTGGACGACGAGTGATGTGTGCTCATGTTATTATGAGGTTGGATTTTATTATCTTTCATTACGAACAGCTAATTACAAATTGATATGGCTACTATAGATGATTTTTCGAAAATAGAAATGAAAATTGGTACAGTCCTTAGTGCGGAGTTTATCGAGGGCGCCGATAAACTCCTCAAGCTCTCCGTTGATTTCGGGCCGGTCGTGATGCCGCAGATTGAAGCTATCGGGCATACTGCTTCGTATGAAGATAATCTCGCGGGAGAAGATGAACAACAGCCCGAAGCGCGCGATATTCGCCAAATTCTTTCGGGTATTCGCGAATACTACCAACCCGAAGAGCTTGTCGGGAAGCAATTTCCGTTTGTTACAAATCTTGAGCCACGCACGATGCGCGGACTAGTGAGCCACGGAATGATCTTGGCGGTTGGGCTCGAGGGTGGAGGGGCAGCACTCCTTCAGCCGGACAGAGATGTTTCTCCGGGAAGCAAGCTGCGCTGATGTACACAGCCTTCTCCATCATCGCTACTCACAAGACTGCTCTCGTTGTATAATGGAATTGATGTCACTTCTTGCTGCACCCAAATTTCTTTCTATGCCTGCCGTGGGTTTGGATATTTCTGCCGACTCCATTCGTTTCATTGAGCTTACCCCAAATCGACATGGGCATCTGGAGGTAATGCGATATGCGTCGAGGAATTTTCCAATCGGAATTATCTCCGAAGGGCACATTCGTGACAAGAAAAAACTTCAGGACACCATTGCGTCCATTGTGCATGAGTATAAACTGACATTCGCAAATATTTCCCTCCCAGAAGAGCAAGCGTATTTGGCAAATATTCAAATCCCGAATGTCCCACTTAGTGCAGTGCATGATGCCTTAGAGCTGCGCCTTGAGGAGTATGTCCCTATTTCTGGTGTCGATGCGGTGTTTGATTTTGTCGTGGTAGGCTCTGATGTAAAACACAAGGAGACACTAGACGTTGTGGTATCCGTATTGCCACGCATGGTAGTGGAAGAGTATCTCGATATTTTTTCTGGTACGGGGCTTATCCCAAAAGCATTTGAGTTTGAATCGCAAGCTATGGCGCGAGCCATCGTTCCTCGCGGAGACAATGGCACCTTTCTCGTCGTAGACATTGGTAAGATGGTGACGGATATTTTTGTAACGGCAAACGGTGTTGTACAGTTTTCCGCATCCCTCGATATCGGCGGGCATTATATTACCCAAGCGATTGAGCGCTCATTAAAGATTCCTTACGAAGAAGCAGAGGCACTAAAGGTGCTGCACGGTATGGTTGGCGGAGGAGACGCCGTTGAGGTGCGTACGGCAATCACTCCCGTCATGTTGGATTTACGCACACGCATCATGAGACACTTTTCTTATTGGCAAACACATCATGGCGAAAAAGTCGGGGGAAATATTGAGTGCGTTTATATTACCGGCGGTGGAGTGAACTTGCGAGGTATCACCGAATATCTTGGATTAGAGCTCAATGTGAAGGTGGTGGTTGCAAACTCGTGGGTCAATGTATGCTCATTTGAGAATTACGTTCCACCGATTCTTGCACACGAGTCGCACGGCTATACTGCGGCAATCGGTCTTGCGCTTCGTAATTCCTTCCCCGAATAACATGATCAACCTTCTTCTTATATGCCGTCCTATATCAGCCTCTCCTCGGGTATAAAGACTTTACAGGAACAATTTGACGAGAAGAAAAGTTTCTCGATGGCAACAAGCAAAGAAATTCCTGGGCAATTAACATTGATTACCCAGCAACTCGCGGCGCTTCGACCCACATCCGACGGAGTCGGTGTTGCCCCGTCACGCCTTATGGAAGTTATTTTGAATAACAAGCCGAAAAATATAGAGATTAACGCATTTTTGTTTACCAAAGCGAATAATGCTATTACCGTGCAACTCTCTGGAGTGTCGGACACTCGTGAAGACTTGCTCGCATTTCAAAAAACACTTCAGACTCCCGAGGTGCAGACGGTAAAGTTTGGCGGTAGTTTTATTACCAAGCAGGCACCCATTGATTTTGTCGTAACGGTGACATTCAAATAATATGAAACGCGCTATCCATTTATTGATTATACTTATATTGATTGACCTGGTTTGCGCCACTGGTATGTGGTTTGGATTTGCCCACTTGCGTGACAAAAAAGTGGAAGAAATCTCGCTCATTGACCAAGTCGAGGAGGAAACACGACTTGGACAGGACCTCCTTTCGTTGAAGCGCACTCTTTTAACCACAGATCGCGCGCAATCAGAAATCACAAAATATTTATATGATGTAAGCGAGGAAGGCCAAATTAAATTCGTCACGCAAATTGAACAGCTCGGCACAACGACCGGAGTAATGATTGAGACACAATCTCTCGAGGTCGGAACTGATTCTCAGCCAAGCATGCGCGCAGTTTTTTCGTTAAAGGGTTCATGGGCGCAGACGTATCATTTTTTGCGTTTACTTGAAACATTTCCAACCAATCTCACTCTTACACGATTTGAGGTGAAGCGTGGGTCGCAGTATATTGATGAATGGTCGGGGAGTGCAGTCGCTTTGATTAGTAGTATTAGGCCACCAAGGTAATATATGGATACTATTGATACAAAAGCAGCAATTTCATTAATCACGACTAAATTTCGAACGGTGGCGTCGAGTGGGATGAATCCGAATTTTTCTTGGAGTGTAGTCGTTACCCTTACCATATTGGCGGGAGTAGTTACTGGTGGTTTTGCTTTGTTTACCTACCAATGGACAGTGAATCCTCAGGGGTCCGGCGCAAAAGTATCAGTGCCCCAGAAATCCGTTTCCGCTGCAGATATTAATTCTGTGATAAAAATTTATGAGGAGAAGCAAAAGCAGTATGAGGGGCTTCTTCAAAATCGACCTCATGCGCCGAATCCTAAAGCGGGAAGTGGGGTGGATGTAAATATTTCTGAGGTATCAGGCAGTGAGATTCTCGACGTTGATACGAGTGCGTTGTCGCCAAATCCGATAGGTGACTTTGCGCCATAGATGGAGCTCTGTCTTTCATAGGAAGGTGATAGTACGATAAAAAGACTCAGCTCGCGTCAAGGTCGTGCGGACGAACTTATGCAACCAAGCTTTACTATTTTGTGCGCGATGCAGGATTCGAACCTGCGACCTTCGCTGTGTAAAAGCGCTGCTCTACCAACTGAGCTAATCGCGCGTATATCGCGCTTATTTCGAACCCTCGTACAATAAACCATTTTTTATGCTCACGCAAACCATTATGCCCCCGCTAGGAATCGGACCTAGATCTAAAGCTTAGAAGGCTTTCGTTCTATCCATTGAACTACGAGGACGATGGCGACTTTCAAAGCTTACTCTATTTCTCGTCAGAAAAAAAGATGATCGCCGAAATCTCGGCGATTGGGTTGTTGAATGCGATGCGATCTCGACCCGAGATCAGGAGCACCTTACGGGAACTCTGGGACGCTTTCGCCTCCCGCTAAGGGTCTTTGGTCACCAATACTTAGGCGACTGCAACACCGCAATCAGAATCAACAATTATTTGTGTACTCTGGTCGCGGTGCTGACCGACTACATTATATGCATATTTTGAGAATTTTGTCAAGCACACTTCTTTTCAATCGTGAGTTAGCATAGGAAGTATGCACAGGCGCGTCGATTGTACGGTTACAGGAAGAGTGCAAATGGTGATGTACCGTGATTTTGCAGCACGCACCGCAAGAAAACTTGGACTTGTTGGTGAGGTGTGGAATGAGCGCGATGGCACTGTTCGTATCATTGCCGAGGGAGAAGAAGGCTTGCTTAATAAATTAATCATCGCATTGAAGAAAGGTTCAGTACTCGCTCGCGTTGATGCCGTCGATACGATTTGGGGTGATACGCAAGGATCCTACGAAGAGTTTAATATTCGATATGAATAAAATTGAATCACAAATACCCACATCAATTGGCATCATCATGGATGGGAATCGTCGCTACGCGAGATCAAAGGGTTTGCCCACACTAGAGGGTCATCACTCTGGTTATCAGAAGTTGCGTGAAGTTTTGAAGTGGGCGAAAGAGGCCGGAGTTAAAGAAATGATTGTTTATGCATTTTCAACAGAAAACTGGAACAGAACGGCCGAGGAGGTATCATATCTTATGGGTCTTTTCCGTGAGAGTATTCACGTGCTTACCAAAGAAGCAATTCGCGATGATGTGAGGATAATTTTTTTGGGTGACCGAACTCGCCTCGAGGCAGGTCTTCAGAAGGTAATGAATGATGCAGAGAGGGAAACAGTGAAATGTAGCTCTTTCAAGTTTGGTATTCCCGATCTGATCATTCGTACGAGTGGGGAAGTGCGTCTCTCGAATTTTCTCCCATGGCAGAGTGTGTATAGCGAGCTGGTATTCACGAAGACCCTCTGGCCGGAATTTTCCAAAGAAGAGTTACTGTCAATCCTTAAGAATTACAGTGAGCGAGAACGTAGGCTGGGAAAATAGGAGCGTTCACACTCCTCATTACGTTCTTGACAGTTTATGAATAATTAGTAGAGTTTGAACGGAACTGCCTAAGGAGATATACATGCTGATCTTCGGACTTTCCTGCCCGGGTTGTGGAACTGCCGTGCATGATCAAGGGGCAAAATGCCCTGATTGTGGTGAGCAATTTTCGTCGGACATCGTCGCGATACAAGGGGCGCATCATGAAGCGAAAATGCTCAATGTGGAGCGGATAAAATGCGGAGAAATAAGCATCGTGGAAGCAGTGCTCTCGATGTCTAAGGTTGCGCCTGACTAAGTCTAAAAGATACTCGGACACTTGATGTCCGGGTTTTTTCTTGCACGGGGAATTGGAAAATACAAATAAAAAACACAGCCAATGCTGTGTTAAACGATCGCAACTAATTCTTCCCATGCCGTCAAGAGTTTTTGGAACTCCGCCTTAACTTCTTGTGTAACCGTTCCATTGCGTTGCAATTTGAGCAACGCCGGACTTGGGTTCATCGTATCTTCTTGCTGGGTGAGGTCGTGGACGGTGGCCATGAGCAGCAATAGCGCATCGAGTTTATCGGCAAAATCTTTTGATTTTGTTTTACGTACTGCACGGCGCACGACATTGCGCAGCCGCTTTGGTTTGATGAGTGATGGCCAGATTATTTCAAGCCGTCTCCTTGCTTGCCGCCGAGTTTTCGCGCCAACTGGAGCCGGTTTATTGTTGACCGGGTCAGACGGGGAACTTTTTTTCATGATGTGTCCTTTCAAACTGTCTGCAAGTACGCTAACCTATTGAGTATCGTGAGTCAAATCACCCCAACCATCCTTTATGAAGATCAGCACCTGCTCGTCGTGAACAAGCCGGCTGGTCTTGTGGTGCACTCAGACGGACGCACGAAGGAGGCAACACTTGATAATTGGGTACAAGAAAAATATCCGGAACTGAAGGATGTTGGTGGACTGCATACGCTTGATTCGGGACGATATGTGGCGCGATGGGGGATTGTGCATCGTCTTGATCGTGAAACATCAGGGGTGATACTTATCGCGAAAGATGATGATACGTTTTATTTTCTCCAGCACCAGTTTCTCAATCACACTATCGTGAAAACATATAACGCATTTATGCTTGGCACTCCAGTCTCCGACAAGGGAGTCGTAGATATTCCCATTGGACGGAGTAGGAGTGATTTTCGCCGATGGACGACGGGGGCTGATGCGCGTGGAACACTGAGGTCAGCCACTACGCGTTATCATGTTCTCGATTCCCGCAGAGAATTTTCTTTCGTTGAACTCTCCCCGAAGACTGGTCGCACTCATCAACTTCGCGTACACATGAAGGCGCTCGGATACCCTATTCTCTGTGATGCGCGTTATGGTACTCCGACAGGATTAGGATTTACACGCCTCGCCCTACATGCACGTTCCATAAAAATAAAACTCCCCGACGGAGAACAGAAAACATTCACCGCCCCCCTACCCGAAGACTTCCTTTTTGCACAAAAACTTTTCTTCGAACTCTAAAAAAGCTTCTTTCCTAGCCACTTATCTCGTGGTCATACACACAAGCAGCACATTATTTCTGGTGTGTTGCTTCCGTCATGAAAGTACCTACGAGTGAGATCTCCATACATCATCGCGCGTCTTGTTTTTTGTAGCAATATCTAAAAACACACACCCCTCACCTCAAACATGTCAAGACTTAGTCTTGACATGTTTGCTTACGAGGAGTGCTCGGCGTCATCCTCATTGTCCATCCAATCTTTTATGTAGTCTTTAAAATCCGCCTGCTTTTCGAAATATTGAGGAAAGGCAAGTTTGTTGATGATGATCCCCTCAGGACGTTCGTGTTCAGCATTTTCGTAATCGAGATAACTTGAGTATTTGTAGGTCCCCAGAAAATCTTCCGCCATTTTTTTATTTGCGATGTGATGCGTTTTCCAGTCTCTTTCAATGATGCCAATAGGGTTGAGATGAATATAGGCATATAGATATTTGAGATACTTGTCTTGCGTTGCATGTTCAGCGCGAAACGTGCCCTCGAATAATCGACCTCGTCGCTCGTGTCGCTTATTGAAATACATCACGTATGCGATAGATAATTTATGCATGAATAAGCTTATGCCACCTTCAGACTGTTCATGGGCGAGAATATGAAAATGGTTCGGCATCAGGCAATACGCACCTATGTCAACAAGAGTGGTTTCACGTGGAAGAGCAAGTAGTTTTTGAAGAGGCATACCAAGATGGTCGCTGCGATGTAGTGGAATACCGCTATTGCAAAGATAAAGCAACGAGATAAAACGCTCATGGTCCGCCTTGTCAAGAAAGATTTTCCGTTTGTCGGTGCCTCGGTTGTAGAGGTGGTAGTATTCGCCCGGCGCAAAGGTCATAAGTCTAGACATGAATAAAATATAAGTCTGTCGTGCAAATATGTCAAGACTTAGTCTTGACATATTTGCGTTCGAAAAGGGGGTGTGCTAGATTGTTTGCACTATGAATTCAACATTACACACAAAGTTTACTCTTTCACCCGTCGACATGGAGTCGCGCCGCAAGCTCGATTTTCGTACCGGCGACACCGTACGCGTTTTTGTTAAAGTACTCGAAGATGCCGAGAAGAAAAAGTATCGCTTGCAGGCGTTTGAGGGAATGGTGCTTGCGCGAAAGCACGGCAAGGAGACAGGTGCTACATTCACCATCCGTAAGGTTGCGAGCAATGTCGGCGTTGAACGTATTTTCCCGCTCTATTCCCCGATGATAGATAGGATTGAATTGGTGAAGCAATCGACCGTACGCAGGTCGAAACTCTACTATGTACGCGAGAAAGCTGTTCGTGATGTCCGTCGCAAACTGAAGCAGACACGCATGGGGGGCGGATCAACGAAGGATTTTGAGGCAACTCATGTTTCCGTAGAAGCGGAGCCAGAGGTAGTGGTCGCTGAGTAAAAACGATAAACGGGGAAACCCGTTTTTTGTTCGCACTTGAAAATATTGAATAGTTTAAGTATAGTAGCTGAATCGCTTGCCCAGGTGGCGAAATTGGTAGACGTACTACCTTGAGGTGGTAGCGCCCGCAAGGGCATGCAGGTTCAAGTCCTGTCCTGGGCACCAAATGACCACGCCGATGCTCCGCATTTGCGTGGTTTCATTTTGCCCTAAAGACAAGATTTGAAAGACGGAAATGTGAAGCCGACCTGAGGCACCAGAAGGATGTTGCCGCGTCGGGGTCGAAAGCATTTAAGCTTTATCGGATAGTAAAAAATGATTTGGTGACTTGTGACCGAGTTCCATCCTCTGCACTCGAGAAAAACCGCGAAAGCGGTTTTTGAATGCTCAGAGAAAGTACTCTATAAGTAGAAATTTGATTGTTTTACTAGAGTGAGTGGATTTGATCTATTGACCCTAAACATCTGAAAGATTCACGTTCTAATAAACAAGGAAGAGACATCATTTAAACAGTCAACAAGGTTGATGGTATTGGCAAATTTGCAATCGCATGTTGTGATTTAATAGAAACATGTAAACAGAACTGCTTCTATGTGATTTATTTTGCTATTTGTGGGCACGGGGAGACTTGAACTCCCATGGGTTTCCCCATACGCTTCTGAGACGTACGCGTATACCAATTCCGCCACGTGCCCTATGTATAACCAGATGTTGTTGAAAGTTCTGAAAAATACACCATTAATTGTCGGTGAGCAATTTTCCACGACATTCAGTGCAAATAGTCTAACAGAGAGAGAAGAAGAAATCCAAGATGTTTACGAGTAAAGATGTTTGAGTCCTACAAATGTCCTCCCTCACCTGTTGCACCACAGATTTGACGAAGTATCAATCTTTACGATGAGTAGTCGAGTGATAGTCTGAAAAAGGATATAAAACATAGTTGTTTGTTAATTAAATAGCATTAAAGCGTCTGAGGGCACGAGCAGTGACCACTGCGTCTTTTGGCGTCAACATGAACACAAAGGAGATATCTCATGGTAATGGAAAAAAGCAAAGCAGGTTCGCTGCGAGATGATTTTGGATCGTTTTTGTCGGATCGTCAGATTCAGAAACCGATGACAATTGACGAGTACTTTGAAGAAGCATCAACGAACTCCAAGGTCTATCAAAGTTCCCATGCGGCAATGGTTGAGGCATTTGGTCCTCCAGAGATGTTCGATACATCGAATGACACGCGTTTGTCGCGTATCTACGAGAATCGCGTACTCCTGACCTTTAAGCCTTTCGAAGGCCAGTTCTTCGGCATGTATGACGTAATTTATCAGATTTATTCATACTTTTTGCGGGGCGCTCAAGGTCTCGACGAAGCACACAAGTGGCTGTATCTTTTGGGTCCAGTCGGTGGTGGTAAGTCAACGCTTGCAGAGAGAATCAAGGAACTCGCTCAAATTGTTCCGATGTATTCACTTGCGTATGTGGGTGGGGGAGAAGGCAAGAACGACAAGGCTGAAGTTTCGCCCGTTTTTGAATCGGTGCTCGGACTCTTCGCTTCGGTTCCAAGGTTGAAGGATTCAGTCATGGAGCGTTTTGATATTCCGGCACGGGCGTTTCCTCGCTTGATGTCCCCATGGGCTCGGAGACGAGTCGAACAGGCAGAAGCTGAATACGGCCCGGGAAAGGTGCTCGATGCATTTCGCGTGGTGAAATTTTTTCCGTCGATTGTTGATCAGACTGGTATTGCTGTTGCAACTCCGGGTGATGACACAAACCAAGACACGTCGGTGTTGGTTGGTAAGACAGACATTCACCAATTGAGCAATCACTCGCAAGATGACCCTGATGCGTATTCGTTCTCGGGTTCATTGTGCAGAGGGCAGCGTCTCATGGAGTTTGTGGAAATGTTTAAGGCGCCCATCAAGACGCTAAATCCACTTCTTCCTGCGACCATGGAAAATTATTTCAGCGGCACCGAGTCGATTGGCGCGATTCCGTATCAAGGGATTATCTTGGCGCACTCGAATGAGTCGGAGTGGGATAAGTTCAGAGCAAAGAAAGAGAACGAAGCCTTTATTGATCGAATCGTAAAGGTTAAGGTGCCCTATGTGCTTTCGGTCACCGAAGAAGTTCAGATTTACGACAAGCTTATCAATAACAGTGCGCTCAGGGGTGCACCGTGTGCTCCCGGCACCAAAGAGGCGTTGGCGACGTTTTCGGTCTTGACTCGCATTGCCAAACCAGAAGGCGACAGTAGCTACGAAGCAAAGGTGCGTGTGTACAACGGTGAAGATCTGAGTCACACAAACCTCAAGGCGAAGCAACTCATTGAGTATCGCAATGCGGCTGGAGTGAACGAGGGTATGACGGGTGATTCAACGCGTCTTGCGTATGAGATTCTCGCCAAAACTTACAACTTCGATCCAACTGAGATCGCAGCTGATCCCGTTCATCTTTTGAATGTGTTGTCGCATGAAATCAAGCAGCGAAATCTCGGCGAGGGCATTGAGAAGACCTACCTTGTCACTTTTGTTGGCATTCTGTATGCACAATTGAAGAAGACGATTGAACATGCAATTCGTGACTCGTATCTGGAGGCTGGTGATGCATTGGGACAGGCGACGTTTGATCGTTATATCACGCTTGCCAACCACTGGATCGACACTCAGGATTACAAGGATCCTGATACCGGGCACATCTGGAATCGTACGGCCATTAATGCGAAACTTGAGGAGATTGAGAAGCCTGCTGGCATCTCCAATCCGAAAGATTTTCGCAATGAGGTTTCGCGGTATGCAATCAAGCATAAAGCCGAGCATGGAAAGTTCCCGGATTGGCGCGAGTATGGGAAGATGCGGGAGGTTATCGAGTCAAAGATGTTCAAAAACATTGATGACATGTTGCCCGTTATTACTTTCTCTGTGAAGACCGATCAGAAGCTCGAAGCAGAACATCAGGGTTTTGTTGAACGCATGATGGGTCGCGGCTACACCAGAAAGCAAGTTCGCCGTATGGTGGAGTGGTTTGAACAAGAGAAGAATAAATAGGAAGTTGGGCGTCGCACAAGCGGCGCCTTTTTTGTGCGCAGAAAGCACTAGGACGACATTGTCGCAAAAATGCGCAAGACTTTACATGTTTTCTGGTAAAGGTAGTATGAAATTAGGTGAGTTCATTGAAAAAAGTGAGGTAGATATGTCTGATTATCGAATTGTCGATTCGCGCAAGAATACTAAAGGCAAGAGCTTGCAGAATTCTCAACGTTACATTGAACGTCAAAAAGACGACAGAAAGAAGGCGATTAGAGAGAAGATTGCGCAAGACGGAATTAAGGATCTTGGTTCCGACGAAAAGAAACGTTTGCGAGTTAAATTGCGCGGCACCGAGGAGCCTCATATCGGGCATTCCGGGGGAGTGTCTGATCGAGTCTATCCTGGCAACAAGAAGTATGGTGCCGGAGATCGGCTCCCGCGACCCGATGGTGGCGGAGGTGAGGGTGGAAGAGACGCCTCCGACCATGGTGAAGGAGATGATGATTTCTACTTTGAACTATCAACCGAAGAATGGCAAGATGCCGTTTTTGACGGTCTTGAGATCCCGGACATGGTCAAGAAATTTCTTGCAGGGGTCGAAGAGTTTGAATTGAAGCATGCTGGACTCACGAACGATGGTCCACCGAACAAGATGAACATCGTAAAAACGATGGCGCGGTCACTTCCTCGTCGGACAGCATTTCGACTGCCCCACATGAAGCGTAAGCAGGATCTCGAAGATGAGATTAAGCAACTTGAGAAAGAACTCGCTTCTGGAGCAGTTGCTGACCCAGACGCCATTGCTAAGCGGATTGACATCCTTAAAGGTGAGGTCAAGGAAGTTGAGCGTAAGCTTGCGAGCATTCCGTTTCTCGAAAAGCACGACCTGCGTTTCAATCGCCACGAGATGGTTCCGGTGCCCATTGCCCAAGCGGTCATGTTTTGCATGATGGACGTCTCTGGGTCTATGGAGGAATGGCACAAGGAGATGGCGAAGCGGTTTTTCCTTTTGCTCTATCTTTTCCTGCGCCGGAACTACGAACGTGTTGCGGTGGTCTTCCTTCGTCACACGACAGAAGCAAGAGAGGTGACAGAAGAAGAATTTTTCACTGACAGGGATACTGGCGGCACAAGAGTGTCTTCGGTACTCGAACTCATGAAAGAGATTGTTGGTAAACGTTTCCCATTGAGTGAGTGGAATATTTACGGTTGCCAAGCTTCTGATGGTGATGATTGGAGAGATGACCTTCCGGTTGTGGAAGAGTGCATGACCGAGTCGATCCTCCCAATATCACAGTACTATGCATATGTTGAGGTTCGTCAGACGACGAGAGCGAGCGAACTTTGGCCGACAATGAACAGTCTCTCGCAGATACACGATAATCTCGCGGTTGCATTGGTCACTGATCAACGCGATATTTATCCGGTATTCCGCAAACTCTTTGAAAAACAGGGGGAATAAATGAAAGCTAAAGAACCGCTCTTTACGGGCTCAAGTTGGACGATGGACCTCCTTTTTCGCATTACGGATGAGGTGAAGATTATTGCGGAGGGGGAGCTGGGTCTCAATTGTTATACCAATGAGATTCGAATCATCACGAGCGAGCAGATGCTCGATGCGTATGCGATGAATGGGATGCCGGTTAATTATTGGCACCATTCCTTTGGTAGGGAGTTTCTTTCACATGAGCGATCCTATCGCAAAGGAAGTTCTCTCGCGTATGAGATTGTGATTAATACCGATCCATGCCTTGTGTTTTGCATGGAAGACAATACGGCGACAATGCAAGCATTGGTGATCGCACATGCCGGATTTGGTCATAATCACTTCTTCAAAAACAATTACTTGTTCAAGCAGTGGACTCATGCGCATGCGATTATCGACTATCTCGAGTTTTCGCGCAATTTCGTTGCAGAGTGTGAAAAAAAATACGGAATTGTAGAGGTGGAGGATTTTCTCACGGCATGCCACACTTGGAAGTATTACGGGATCGACCACTCTCCGCGTAGCGAAGCACTTTCCGCGGTTGAGGAACGTAATCAGATGCGCGAACGTGCAGAAAGTCGTCAGCGCAATTTGAACGTGATTTGGCGTATCATTCCAGAGAGCAAAGATGATCTGGATGATAAGAAGTTGCCCACCTTCCCGGTAGACCCCGAAGGAAATCTGCTCTATTTCATTGAGAAGAACGCTCCGAGTTTGCCGGATTGGAAGCGCGAGATTATTCGCATTGTGCGGAAACAGTCGCAGTACTTCTATCCACAAATGCTTACCAAGGGGATGAATGAGGGTTTTGCCTGCTTTACGCACTACTTCATCATGAATCGCTTGCACGAGAAGGGGCTCATCACCGAAGGTTCGTGGATGGAATTCCTTGCCGATCACACCGGCGTCACAAGTCAGCCGGATTTTGACGCGAAAATTCGTGTGCTACGCGGATATGATCCTTCTGGCCAGCCGATTGTGGAGGAGATTCCGATTTATAGGGGTATCAATCCTTATGGAATCTTTTTTGCGATATTCATGGACATCAAACGGATGTGTGAAAATCCGACCGAAGAAGATAAAAAATGGTTCCCCGAAATTGCGGGAAAACCTTGGCTTCCGGCGATTAAGTGGGCTGTCGAGAATTTTAAGGACGAGTCGTTTCTTCGCCAATATCTTTCTCCAAAAGTTATGAGGGACTATCGTCTTTTTGCGATTCATGACGATGAGGAGGACGACGAGATATTGATTAGTGCAGTCCACGATGATGACGGCTATCGTGATGTACGCAGGACGATTGCAAATATGTACGACATTCACGAGCATCTGCCCGATTTTGAGGTTGTGGATGTTGACCTTCGTGGTGATCGGATGATGAAAATTCGACATACTGCTCATAAGAATAAGTCACTTGATATTGAAGAGACAAAAAAGGCGCTTGTCATGCTTGGTAAGCTCTGGGAGTATCCGGTTACTCTCACGAGTATCAATCGTGATGGTGAGCATATGTCTACATGGGTTCTGGTGGATGATGATGTGGAACATAGTCACACTGCCAGTGAGTGAGCACATGCTCTACACCGCACATTTTGTGCGGTGTTTTTTTATATAACAAAAAGACCCACAAGGGTGGGTCAGTGATGAGAGTGATTGCATGTATGGTGCTCATTCCCGTTCTCTTTCCAGCGCTTGAATGCAAGATAGGGAAGAATGAGAAAACCGACAAGGAGTGCGATGATACTATCGATAGCACTTGTTTGGAATATCCACATTGAACATCCGGATACAAAGACTGCTCCAGAGAGGATCATATCCCAAAACACGTGGTCGAGGTTGTTTTTGTGCAAGTGATCATGTTCTGCATCGTCAACCGCTTCGAGGATGTGGTGCATACGCCAATTTCCGATAGCACCAACGAGTGCGGCAAGAAGGAGCGGTAGAGCCGGAGGAGGAATTACTCCCGTTGAGCCGTACATATGAACTGCTGCTTCGCACCCAATGATGACGCCACCCAGACCGAGTGACCACACGCCGACGAGAAGCCATCCTCGTTCGTAATGTTTGAATTGCGCTTCGGTGCGCCACATCCTTCCAAACAAGAAGGTGGTTCCCGCAAGGGTGAGGACATCGAGAAATGCATGAACAGTATCTGCACTCAGTACACGACTGAACGCGAATCCAAAAAGGATGATCAATTGAAAAAGAAACAGGAAGACGCCGATCGGCAGCGCGTTCCTGTATTGAGCTGCCTTTGCTCGAGAGGGAAGCGCCATGGGTTACTCCTTGGTACGTCTATCTATTATTACTCTATAATATTTTGAGATTTTCGTCTAAATTCAATATTTGCTTTATACTATTCGTAATGTTATTCACAGGAAATGGAGACAACGGTATGACAGGACTTTTCGGATGTGATCAACGTATCGCAAAAAGTTCGGATATTGCCGAGGCGCTCGGCACCGTCGATGAGATGAACTCGTTACTCGGTGTCGTAAAATTGGAAGGAAAATTAGCCGATGCTGTCGATGGGCTCAACTACGAGGAGCTCTTATCTCTTGTCCAACAGGATCTTTTTGTCGTACAGGCTGAACTTGCGGGGGCCGACAAAAAGATAGATATAGATCGTGTCAAAAAATTGGAGCAATGGATTGGATTGATCGAGAGTGAGCTACCGCCCATCACTTCGTTCTTTGTTTCTGGAGGAACGAAGCTTGCGGCATCATGCGATTTTGCACGGACGGTTGCGCGGCGTGCGGAGCGTCGTGTCGTGCGCGCGCTCAATATCGCCGATCCCGCGCTCCACCCCCCGATGTTTCAATACATGAACCGACTTTCGTCGTTACTTTATGCGCTTGCACGACTCGCGAATCATCGGGCTTGTGTTGGTGAGGAACGGCCGCTCTACTGACACGAATTGCATTCAGAAATTTCTTTGTTATACTCCGAGACAGTTGAACTTTGGAGGTTGCAATGATTACTCTCACGCCCGAGCAACTTTTTTTGCGTTATGCGTATGTTTGTACCGAGGATCGTTTCGCTCGTGGGCTTTTTAATGAAGCACACCTTGTCACATTGAAGAGACTCATTGAAGAGGGTGGAATTCCAGAGCAGGCGCTTCTTGAAGAATGCTTTACTGACGCGACAAATGCACTTATTCAATTTGCTCATGGGCAGGGGCAACCTGCTTGGACAATAGAGACGGTCACTGATTTTTGGCGACATCATCATGGGCATACCGGAGACTGCCGAGTGCTTCACGGTACCGTGTTGGTTGTATGTTCTCAGAAAAAAATCGCAGTGCGTGTCTATGGTGATGACGCAAAAAAGAGTAGTGATTATTTTGCACTCAACCACTATGGACTCTCGCTGTCGGTAGGAGACCATATTACGCTCCATCGAAGGGTCATCATCGAACGTCTAGCGTGAAATCCTCAAAGGCCTCCCATCGTGAGACCTTTTTTGTTTTCAGGAAATAATCTGGAAAAAGGACGGAGCATTGTTTTTTTTAAGAAGTCTGGTATTATCCCACTCAGCACCGAATGGTGCCTTTTTATTCATGATCCACATCGTGAAGCGAAAAGAGCAGTGTAGCAGTTATGCTTGTAATGAGGAGGAGTAAAAAAATACATTGTGCATAAGCATGGTGCCTCACGTAGAGCTTAGCAGTTATGCTTGTTATGAGGAGGAGTAAAAAAATACATTGTGCATAAGCATGGTGCCTATGGTGTAGCGGTTAGCACAGAGGCTTGTGGAGCCTTTAGCTCCGGTTCGATTCCGGATAGGCACCCCCGACGCGGAGAGCGAGTAAAAGACCGAGAAGCCTCGGTTTTTTGCTTTTCCGGTTCTAGTCCCCATAGCCCCGCTTTTTCTATTTCATCCAATCAGAGAGTCATGAAACGCAGATTTTGCGAAAGTTCATATCCCTGAAGGGTGAAGTGCCGTGAACTTTACATCTAGTTTACAGATGTTAACTGATTTGCTATTATCTTTACATCTCCAATCGAGATGTAAACAATATGGAAATAGGAAATTTTGTTCAACAACCTACGGGATTCAAGGCATTTGTGCCGAGTAAATTCCCTCCAACAAAGACGTTTGATTTTTCATCTCTCACCGAGAGCCTGCATGCACGCGCAGCATTTTTCCTCGGGAAGCTTGATGGTATCACCCAACTTCTTCCTGACCTCGACTTCTTTATATTCATGTATGTGCGAAAGGAGGCAGCACTCTCAAGTGAGATCGAAGGAACACAAGCCACAATGAGCGATGCGATCCGCGCAGAGGTGGAGATCACCAAAGACCTACCGCCGGATGTTGATCGCATCCTCCATTATATTAGTGCCATGAATTATGGTTTGAAGCGACTTGAAAAGTTACCGCTCTCACTACGCCTTATTCGCGAGGTGCACAAGGTGCTGCTTGAGAGTACGGGTGATGCACCGGGAAAAACTCCGGGTGATTTTCGCACATCTCAAAACTGGATTGGAGGTGGCTCGCCACAGACGGCACGATTTGTTCCGCCACCGGTACACGAAATGAACCGCGCACTTGATGATCTCGAAAAGTTCATGCATGCCACGAATGATATTCCTCCACTCATCAAGACGGCACTCCTGCATGCACAATTTGAGACCATTCACCCGTTCCTCGATGGCAACGGCAGGGCAGGGCGCCTACTTGTGACTTTTTATCTCTGCCACCAAGGGGTGCTTGAGCGTCCAGTTTTATATCTTTCAGAATTCTTCAAGAAAAACCGTTCTGCATATTTTGACCTGCTTGAGGGTTATCACAACAAAGGAGAAGTTGAGCCGTGGGTAAATTTCTTTCTCGACGGCGTCGCGCAGGTTTCCGAGGGTGCAGTCACAACTTCACGGAAGATCAATCAGCTTCGCGAGGAAGACATGCTCAAAATACAGGGACTTGGAAGCCGTCGCGCGAAGGCCGGACTCGTTGTGCTCCGTAAGCTCTATGAGCTCCCGATCATGAACGTTCGCAAGGTGGAAGAGTGGACCGGACTTTCTCGACCCGCTGCGAACACGCTCGTTCGTGAGTTGGTCGATCTTGGCGTGCTTGTGCAGCGGAATCGCAAGACCACTTATGGACGTGACTTCGAATATAAGCGATATTTAGAGCTGTTTACGAAGGAATAAAGTTATAGACCGAGAAGGAGTTCGAACCCCATTACCCACCCTAATCGGATTTTCTTAAGATTTTCCTAAAATAACCCTTAACAGAGGGTTTCTTTGCGGTTCGATTACATGAATCTTGACAGAACAATCATTTAGTGTAGAGTTTGCAAAGACAACCTTAGGAGATAAAAAGTGAATACTTTTATTGAATTTGTTTCTTCCCAAATCGCACTCACTGCTGACAGGTCCATGATGGACATTGCTCAAGACTCGGTCGTGAGAGCTGGATTTTTCTCGGCCGTAGCAACAGTGCTCCTTCTTGTTGGCGTGGCGATTGTCGTTGGATCGCTTGGATCCAAGAGGGCTGTTCTTCCCGCTGCAGGTGTTGTCGTTCTCTGTTATGGATTGTTCATGTTCTTTCGTCCCATACTGGCAATTGACCTCGCACTGCTTACGGGATTCGTTGCTGTCGCAACCGCCATTTGTGTCGGAATTTGGAGAACTCTGAAACTAAGCCTGGTCAGGTAGTCAAGTCTTCCCTTCTCTGCTAGCCCCCCTCTAGGGGCTTTTTTAAATAGCCAAACAGGTTCGAAGCCTGTCTATCACGGCACCCAAGATAAAAGAAAATCCCAACTGGGATTTTCTTTTTAGGTGACCACAAATAGAACTGGAACTGGGGATAAGTCCAAATAAACCATAAATCATGTGTCATAATACTCTTCATGCCCCGCATGAATCGCATCGCCATCGGCAACACCATCTATCACGTCCTCAATCGTGGGAACGGTCGTCGCACCATCTTTGCCAATGAGAAGGATTATCAGCATTTCGAATCTCTCCTCGTCGAGGCGAACGAATTGCTTGATATGCGCATCTTGGCATACTGCCTCATGCCAAATCACTGGCACCTGGTACTCTATCCGAAGAAAGACAAAGACCTCAGTGAATTCATGCGATGGCTCACGACCACGCATGCACGTCAGTATCGCGTGAAGACAAAGAGCATCGGTCATGGACACCTCTATCAGGGCACATACAAATCCTTTCCCATCGAAGAAGATCAGCATGCAACCACAGTCATCCGCTACGTGGAACAGAACCCCTTGCGTGCCAAGCTGGTACATAAAGCACAAGATTGGAAATATGGGAGTCTCTATCGACGCCTGAGTGGTACGCCAAAGCAGAAGCGACTACTCGCACCGCTTCCAGTGCGACTTCCTGTGAATTATCTGAGAGAGGTGAATACTCTATATGATGAGGACACCATCACTGCGCTTCGTGGAAGTGTGCAAAAGGGGATTCCGTATGGTGATGAAGAGTGGGAGGCGCGTCTAAAGAAAAAGAATTAATATTAGAACACGAAAGTGAGTGAGAATGTGGACTTATCCCCATTTTCCCATTTTCATTTTCAATCTTATGCCTCAATAGAGAGGTTTTTGATATTGAAGTGGAGTGATCAATCAAAAAAATTATAGGTCAGTTCTTGAAAAAACGTGATAAAATAAAAGAATGATTATAGAATTTATTCCTGTGTTTGCTGAGTATGCATGGCAAGTAATGCCGTGGTTCATTGCCGGACTTGTACTCGCAATTGTTTTTGAAAAACATTTCGGAAAGAAAGTATTGCCAAAATATTTCTGTGAATACCACCCGCTCTCCGTCTCGGCGCTCCTGTTGGTTGGTATGATTTCGCCCTTCAGTATCCTGTCCGGTTTACCGCTCGCAATGCAACTTTTGAAGCGGGGCGCACATCCGGCACTCCTCCTTTCGTTCTTTGCGGCGGAGCGTGTCTATGACCTGCAATCTTTTCCAATTATCGAAGGGATCTTTGGGTGGAAATTCGCGATCATTAACGTGCTTATTGTATTTGTTGCCCTTTTTGTCGCATCGTGGCTGGTGAAAGATAGCATCATTGCGTATCAGTCCCGCCCGGAAACCGCACTCGAGCATGATGGATGGAAGAAGCATGCAAAAATGCTTTTTGTTGTTATGGTGGGAATCGCAATTGCCGCACTCTTCCGCGTAACGGTTCCTGAGGCGGTATTTACCCAATATGCCGGGGATTTTTTGGGAAGCGTCATTACCGCGCTACTTCTTGGTTTTTTTCTTTATCTGGGAACCATTGCGGGAAATTACCCGATAGCAAGCGCGTTTTCCGATCTTGGCATGCATGGCGCCGGACTGATGACATTTTTGTCCGCATCATCGCTCCTTAATATTGTCATCATTGCGCTTTTTCTGTCCTCGATTTCTCCACGAGCAGTGCTTAAGTATTTCATTATTTATGGCACGATAGCGACAGCACTCTCGATGCTATTTGGGGTTTTTGTTTAATGATTAACGTCATCTCTGTGTTATTTTAACGAGTCGCATCATACTGTCCGTAGGGGGTTAATAAACACTGACGTCTACTTCCAGCGAAGGATAGTTTCCTCTATGGTGTTCCATTTCAACTCGTGATGCCACCCCAAATTTAAAACGGCTCAACGACAACCCTATTAGAAAGGGGCTAATGTGACAATGGAACACGTGGTGATATAATGTAACAATGAAGCTCGGAATCATCCTTCAATCGAATAATCCCGAACATGTGTGGAATGCATTCCGTCTCGGGATCACTGCGCTCAAAGCAGGCAATCAGGTAGAAGTCTTCTTAATGAGTGAGGGGTCTGAGCTAGACACAATCGCGGATACCGAGCATTTTGACATCTCGGTAAAGGTGGTGGAGTTCAAAGAACTGAAAGGCGAGATCTTTGCCTGTGGCACGTGTCTGAAGCTCCGCAACAAAGAAGAGAGCGGAGTCTGCCCAATTTCCACCATGACTGATCTGCTCAAGATGGTCGAGACTTCGGATAAAGTTGTCACGTTTTGATTTTTAATTAACGACGCGACTATTAAAAATTAATTCATAAAAATATGATGGATTTTGGATACGGATATATGGGCGGTTTTGGTTTGATCTTTATGTTGATCTTTTGGGGACTTGTCATTTTGGGGATCATCTCTTTGGCGAGATCAGGTTTTGGCGGTGGTTATGCATGTGGACATAGCCACAGTGATGGTGCTCACGAAAAATCTCCGCTTGATATTTTGAAAGAGCGGTATGCCAAAGGGGAGATCAATAAACAAGAGTTTGAGGAGAAGAAAAAGGATTTGGGTGTGTAGGCTCATATTGTCGCTTCAAAGCGGTTGGCATGTTCAGTGCCTAAATTAGGAGTTGTGAAAAGTATCGCGAAGAGATAAGTAAACTTAATTAAGGTGGTTCCTTTTGCGAGTGTAATTTTTTAATGGGGCAGACGATGCCGTTTGATAAGGTCTGAACGGTCGTAAGTAACGATGAGTTCAACACCCTTTGGAAATTGAGGCTTCAAATCTTCTATTTTCTTTTTGACAAGATCAATTACGCGAGTCGCGTTTTCTCCGTAACGCATGACAACTATTCCACCAACCGCATCACCTTCACCGTCAAGATCAGCTACACCACGCCTCATCTCTGGACCGATTGTGATTTGAGCGACGTTTTTAAGAAATATCGGGACACCCTTTTCGTAACCCAAAACAATCTTCTCGAAGTCCTTAAGGCTTTTTAGGTAACCTCTCCCACGAATCATGTATTCGGCTCCGGCAAC
>LCOM01000002.1 GCA_000999395.1 Parcubacteria group bacterium GW2011_GWA2_47_7 | reverse complement strand
TCATCGGCGTATACCTTATCGCAGCAAAATAAGATTCAATATTAAACCAGTCCCAATCGTCGCTTGGCGCACAAAACAACTTCATCCATCATACTGTTGTCTTTCATAAAAAAATCGAGATGTTCGGCATTCAACCATGAGGTGATTTTTTCAGTTTTTGTCGCAGTAAGAATGATGACGGGCACATCAACACCCCACGCATCAGTACGCAACTTTTGATACATTTCTATGCCATCCATAACGGGCATCATAAGATCAAGAACAATGAGGTCAGGATGTTTAGACGTTGCAGTATCAAAGCCCATTTGTCCGTCCTCCGCTTCCAAGACCACAAATCCCCCAGCCTCGAGCAGGCCACGAAGAACACCACGCAAGAGCTTGGAATCTTCCACGATTAAAATTGTTTTGGGGGCGTCCATGGAAATAATTGAGTACCTTTAGTTTACCACCGTTGGCGTGATTGAGAAAAGTACACCTTCGAATGATGAAAATACTTCATAGAGTATCCTGAGCAAAGAAAAATTTCTAGGAGAATTCTAGTGGAAATTGCGATACTGAAAGCGGATACGCCTCGGGATGCATGAGGGCTCTCCGTTATGGAGCAAAAATGCTACCCGCAAAAAGGTGACTATGGAAAACCAAGCTTCTATGCACGGCAAGAGATTATTTCATTCTGGGTCATGAAGGGAAAACGAAGGATTGGGTCAATCTCATTCATGCGTCACCACACCTATAATGAAAATCCAGATATCTGGCCACCACGGTGTCACGGAGCAATCTTTACCATTTCATTTGCCGTGATTCCGCGCTATCAGCATGGTGGTATTGGTGGAATTATGATGGCATGGCTTATTGCATATGCGCGTACCCATGGCTTCATGAAAATATATAGCACCATCCGCGTATCAAATATGGCGAGTATTGCTCTCCACAAAAAATTCGGCTTCACGGTGAAGAGCTTGATCTCACAATGTTACACTGATGCTGAAAATGGATTCGTACTAGAACTCGCTCTCCCACCGAAGGCAGGGTGTTCATCATAGCCAACCACTCAACTCGCCCATGAGGCGGGTTTTTATTTTTCATAAAGCTTCAAGGGGTGCAAAAAATATTAGATGCTTTATGTACCGTTAATTCTTGACACTACAACCAGAACCGCTCACAATGACAAAAGATAACTGACCGCTAGGGAGCGAGGCATAAATGAAGCACATTTCATCGACAGATATCTTATCCTCAAGCCAGGAAATACCACAGGGACAGGCAGCGCTCAACGCGTACATACAGAAAAATATTCTTCGACTGAATACGATTAATCCGATAATTGGCGGGCTCATCGACCTCATCGGAAAGAATGCAAAAAATGCACACAAGAGAGTTGCGGCATCCACCCCTGAAGAATTTCGACACTATGTCATGTCATTGATACTGCTCATGATAAGAACAATAGAAATCGCCGAATCGCGAGAGCAGACGGAAAAACTCTCTGAACCGGTGCTTGACCCGAATATTCTCACCCAAGAAATTCTTTCAAGACTTGGAAAATCCAAATGACCCGCTCGCAGCGGGTTTTTGTTTTCTCAAGAACACATTATTTTCAGTTTATGAGGAGCCCGACCCCTCAGGGGTGATGAGACTCTTCCTCAATAATTTAAAAAAAGAAATCAATCTATTTATATTACCTCCCTACTGCAAGGCATCAGGACCGTCGACGATAAAATTTTCATCAGTCACAAATATTTCAGGAGGGTATCCCTCCTTGTAAAACCGCATTTCCACAGCTTCTCTTTCCTTCAGGTCGGTTATTCGTTCGAGCATGAGCAAGAATTTCTTTTGCCTCTCTAAGTCTATAAGCTTTTGGTTAAGAATGCGTTCACGATCTATTGCTTCATCTGATAATTGCCCCTTAGATCGCTCAAATGCGATGGCAGTCCTTATTATCTCCTGAGATTGCTCAATATCTATACATGCGTTCGTATAATGGACTTCATCCGGAGACATACAATGATCGTCAGGAATATTTTTTTCATTTTGATTCATATTTCTATTGTAACGATGCACTATGGATTGTAAAGCATAATCTCATTCACAAAGAAAACACGAGCATGCACCACCAGAATAAACAACAAAAACATATGCTTATAAGCATATGTTTTTGTTGAATACGTGAATTCAGACGGAGTTGCACTTTTAATGCAAGGCCACAATATTTTGATTTGCGAGGGGACTGACCTCCTTCAGATTGCGCGGCGCGAGCTTCAAATTGACGCTCTCACTGAGCAAGGGTACCATTAACCAATGGAATTTATACTTGGAGTGCTGGTCATTGTTGTTATCCTCGATGTTTACATCCGATTTCGTGCTATTCAAAAAGCTTTTGAGAAAACCTCTGAGTCTCTACTAATTTCGCTTGATCTCAGCAAAAAATTATTCAATCTACTAAAGCTCCAGAACCTCATAATTGGGCACGCAATGGTTATGGCTGATACTCTTTCTAAACGCTCACTCGGGACTGTGCAGCGAGAGGCCGTTGCCGCCCTAAAGCAGGAGATTGGTGATGCTGAATTTGAGAAACTTCGCGAAGATATTATACAGCTCGGTATTGATGCTGATGACATCTAAAAAATTCTGATAAAATATTAAAATAATGGAGTGCCTACCAATTAGCCACCTTGGTATTCTCAGTTATTTCAGAACAAATCTTCTTATTCAGTAGTAACAATGAAGTGAGGTATTCGCCAGTAAAACTAACTTCGCCTAATTGGCTTAGGTATAAATATTTTGTAGGCTCACTTGTAAGTTTAGACAAGCGGGGCAGGTCATTATCTTTTATGTGGGCCTCATTATGCACAAGCGCATTTCTTATCAGCGAAATAGTTTGAAATTCTTCACGAGTATCATCACTGACTGGAAATTTTTGTTTCAACACTTTTTCAATATACAGAATTGCCCTATTGGCACCTTGTCCCCTTAAATCTGTATGGGAAAAAACGTGTGAATCTTCTTTTTCAATGTGTTTGCATAAATCAACCAACCTCGCTTCCATATATGCAAAGATACTCATCACAAAAGATCCATACATAATTTGCTCTAATTGCTCTAACTCGTAGGCCAAATCGCTTAAATAGTCATCGCTACGATCTGCCTCATCACCAGCTAAATTCATGCCTTGAATTTTCTTTGCTGTTGCATTTAGAGTTTCTGTTTTCTCGAGAATAGTAGACTTTACCAAGTCGAGATATTCTTCAAAATAACGATTATTGTCCGTAACAATTATATTCCACATAAAGTTCATATTCTCATTATAACCTATCGACCTGTCATGTGTGTGGCATTTTACAAGCGGAGTTTTTGATGCAGTCTCGAAGCTGAGCGCCTCATTTCCCTCCATTTGAGGTGTTCGGCATTTTAGCCTGGTGACAAAAAACACCCTCACGGGTGTTTTTTGAAAACTTTCATAATTTGGATGCGATTCGGCTTTTTCGAGTCGGGAGTGTTCGTGGGGGTGTACATGTGGTACATCCCCCGAACCTTCCGACGATGAAAAAATCGAAGGGCGCCAAATTTGGAAGTTTTTACTTTTTCTTTCCGACCTTGCGGCGGCTGACGATAAATACGTTCGAATACTTCTTCGGACTTCGTGTCTTCTGTCCCTTTCCGGACATCTTGCCCCACTTGGTCTTCGCGCGACGGAGTCCGCGACCCATGCGGCCTTCTCCACCTCCATGAGGATGGTCGACCGCATTCATGGCTGAACCGCGTACGTGAGGGCGAATACCCTTCCAGCGGTTACGTCCGGCCTTTCCTTCCTTGCGGAGCTTGTGCTGGTCGTTGGATGCTGAACCGATAGATGCCCAACAGTTTTCGGAAACCTTTCGGACTTCGGATGACGGCATCTTCAAAAATGCGTATCCCAAGTCGTTCGCGATGACCTCGATGAAGTTTCCCGCTGAACGCGCAAGCTTTGCTCCGCCATTTGGCTGGACTTCGACGTTGTAGACGAATGTTCCGACGGCAATATTGCGAAGTGGCAGGCGATTTCCCATCGTGGGAGCTGCCTTTTCACTCGTAATCATCGTGTCACCCTTTTTCATACCCTTTGGCGCAACAACATACCTTCGTTCACCGTCCTTATAGACAACGAGTGCGATGAATGCGGTACGCAAAGGATCATACTGGACAGCCTCAACGCGACCAAGCACATCGTGCTTATTGTACTTGAAGTCAACATCACGCTTCAGATTTTTGTTTCCTCCGCCGATATGACGCATAGTGATGCGACCCTGGTTGTTGCGTCCGCCGGTCTTTCGCTTTCCGACAGTGAGCCCCTTGGGGATTGCCTTTGCATCGCCCGACAGAAGCTCCTTGTAAGGAGTGAGGACGGTATTACGAAGGGACGGTGTTAGTGGTTTGAATGTTTTCATATTTTTTCTGTTCTTTAAGATTTTTGAAATTGGATGTGATACGAAGTCCTGAACCGTTTCGGTATTCGCGAAGCTGTATGAGTTATACTGCTTCCGAACCCGAAATCGGGAAGGACGAGTAGTGCACCAATTTCAAAAATCTTTAGACGAACTCTATTTTATCGCCCTTCTTGAGGTAGACCAGAGCTTTTTTAATAGCGGTTTTCTTCGTCTGCATTCGACCGGTGCGACGATTCTTCATGTACTTTGCAATGCCCATAATAATGGCAATCTTTACCGGTTTCACTTTGTAGAACTTCTCGACGGCCTGACGCACCTGAGCCTTGTTTGCACCGCGAGCAATCTCAAATGCATAAACGTTTTTTTCGGAAAGGTCAGTTGCCTTCTCCGTAATGTGCGGACGAAGCAATATCATGTTGAGCTCGAGGCCGCCGGCTTTTTGCACCACCGATGCGTCCTTCTTCTCAATTGCCATAATTTCGTCCTTCTTATCGGCCTTTTCTGCCTTCGCTACTTTTGCCCTTACGGCATCGGTCTTTGTCGCTGCTTTCTTTACGACAGGTTTTTTGTTGAAGAGTGCCATATTATTTCAGTTTAGCTTCCATTGCCTTCATGCACTCTTCGGGATTCGCAAAGAGAACATAGCGATACGAAAGGAGGTCGACCGGATTTACCGTCCCCACTGTACCGACTAATACATTGCCCATATTCTGGAATGATTTCTTGACTGCTGCGTCGCCCTTTGAGAGCACCACGTAGAGTGCATTCTTACGGCGTGTTGCGAGCGGTGTAAAACCATCGATTGTTCCCCAATTGGTGAGCAATGCGCGCGCATCTTTTGTTTTTGGCTCTTTCATTGAGAGGTCCTGCATGAAGAGCATTTGGCCCTCAGCAAACTTCTTCGAGAGCACGACGAAGAGTGCCTTCACGCGCATCTTTTTGTTGATCTTCTGTGAGAAGTCGCGATCATTGCGCGGTCCATGTGTAACACCACCGTGGCGCCAAATAGGCGAGCGAGACGATCCGTGGCGGGCACGACCAGTACCTTTCTGGGCCCATGGCTTCTTGCCACCACCGCGTACCTCGGAACGATCCTTGGTGTGTGCGATTGGCTGGCGGGCGTTTGCCTGCATACCAATAACCACCTGATGTACAAGATCCGCATTCCATTTTTCTGCAAACACTGTTTCGGGAAGTTTTATTGTTCCTGACTTCTTCGCATCCATCGTGTAGACATCTGCATCAAGATTGACAGTCTTCTTTGCTTTCACCTCTGTGACCTTTTTTGTGGTCGCCTTTGTTGTTTTTTCTGTAGTCATAAGCCTAGGAATTTGCTGCCTTAATTTCGATCAATGTCCCGCGACGACCCGGGATTGCTCCCGACACGAGAAGAAGATTGCTGTCTTTGTCGATGGCGAGCACCTTGAGACCCTTTATGGTCACGCGGTCTGAGCCCATTCGTCCGGCCATGCGCGTGCCGGGAATAACGCGCTGTAGTCCTGTTGCTCCGATTGAGCCCGGTTCACGTTCGGAATGCTTTTGTCCGTGAGTGCGATCGCCTCCATGAAAACCATGGCGCTTGACCACACCCTGAAAGCCCTTTCCTTTTGATATGCCGGATACTTCGATATCATCACCGGCGGCAAATGCCTCGACGGTGATTTTGTCTCCCGCTTTCAGTTCTGCGGTACCGCCTGTCTTTGGGCGAAACTCACGCATGTAACGGAATACGCCAAGCTCCTTGAGGGCGCCAAGCTGTGGTTTGTTGACACGTTTCGGAAGCTGCGTGCCGAAACCGAACTGCACAGCTTCGTAGCCGTCTCGTTCTTTCGTGCGTACTTCGGTCACCGTAATCGGACCTGCAGAAAGAAGAGTTGCAGCAATACACTTCCCATCGGGAGAGAAGTACTGCGTCATCTCTTGTTTCGTTGCTAATAGAAATTTCATAGTGGGTAGTTAGTTGAGGAATATGTCATGAGAACGCGTACAAAGAATTTTACTGCCAAATGTAGTCAGTAAACGAAGGCTCCGTATTCCATAAGGAAAACAGTAAACACTTCGACTTATTTGTGAGTGAACGAGATAAACAGCCGCACAAGATGGTATTAGATGAAAAGACATCCTCTTGTGCATTAGTAAAATTGGAAATAACTCGACTGAGGTAAGCACGCGATGTTTGGAAGGCGTACACTAGGTACGTCTTCCAAATTCACCCGCGCTACTACGCTCGAAATACTCCGCTTTTACAACGCAAAAGTTACATCATTTTGACGTCGATATTGACGCCAGATGGCAAAGTCAGATTCGTGAGCGCCTCGATCACCTTTGGCGTCGGGTTCATGATGTCGATCAAGCGCTTGTGGACGCGCATCTCGAACTGTTCACGAGCATCCTTATAGATGAACGATGAGCGATTCACAGTGTACTTTGTTATTTGAGTTGGAAGTGGGATGGGGCCAATCAGCTTTGCATCGTAGCGCAGTGCAGTATCCATGATCTGGCGCACTGATGCGTCAAGAATCTTGTATTCATAAGCGCGGACGCGGATGCGAAGCTTCGTGACAGTTTCCTTTGACTTTGCACTCGTTGCTTTTTTTGTATTTTCCGTTCCTGTGGTCATGACATTCTATGTTGAGTAACAATGGGTGATGATGCCTTAGGCAACAATCTTCGTAACGACACCAGCGCCGACTGTCCTGCCACCCTCGCGGATTGCAAAGCGCATCTGTGCCTCAAGTGCGACAGGCGCAATGAGTTTTACCTTAAACGTAACAGTATCTCCAGGCATTACCATCTCGACTCCCTCTGCCAAGGTCACCTCACCGGTAACATCCGTGGTGCGAATATAGAACTGAGGCTTGTATCCTGAGAAAAACGGAGTGTGGCGACCACCTTCCTCCTTTGAGAGAATATAGACCTCGGACTCAAAGTCGGTATGAGGAGTCACTGTGCCGGTTGCCGCTATGACCTGACCACGCGTGACATCCTCTTTCTTGATACCGCGAATGAGGATACCTGCGTTGTCTCCTGCTTGTCCCTCCTGGAGTGACTTGTTGAACATTTCAATTCCAGTGATGGTCGTCTTTGCTGTTTTTGCGAGACCGACAATCTCGACTTCCTGACCAACCTTACAAATACCGCGCTCAATACGGCCAGTAACGACCGTTCCGCGTCCCTCAATAGAGAAGACGTCTTCAACGGGCATAAGGAATGGCTTGTCGAGTTCACGTACGGGAACGGGAATATACTCATCAAGTGCCTTTGTGAGCTCAAGAACTCCCTTTGCCCAAGGATCATCAACTGACTTTGATTCAAGCGCCTTGAGACCGGAACCGCGAATAACCGGGCAGTTTGCACCGTCAAATCCCTGCTTGGTCAAAAGCTCGCGAACCTCCTCTTCGACGAGTTCCACCAAGTCCTGGTCATCAACCATGTCTACCTTATTGAGAAATACAATGATACGAGGCACACCGACCTGTTTTGCAAGAAGGACGTGCTCACGCGTCTGAGGCATAACACCATCAGTTGCGGCAACCACGATGATGGCGCCATCCATCTGAGCGGCACCAGTAATCATGTTCTTAATATAGTCCGCGTGACCCGGCGCATCAATGTGCGCGTAGTGACGAGTCGCGGTCGAGTACTCATTGTGAGAGAGAGCAATAGTGATACCGCGCTCGCGCTCCTCAGGAGCGGAGTCGATCTCGTTGACTCCTTTCATCTTCACTTCAAATCCTGCCATGTGCAGCACGTGTAATATCGCAGCGGTGAGCGTGGTTTTACCGTGGTCGACGTGACCAATGGTACCGACGTTCACGTGCGGTTTCGAACGATCAAATTCTACAGCCATAAAGCTTTTTGATTATTAAATAAGCGGTACAAAAACTTGGTTTAACCAAAATTTTGGATACCGGACAAAACAAGAGGTTATACGAGAAGGTCGTATAACATTATTCCACGTGCGCTGTTTGTTTTCCTCCTGAAAAACTCACATAAAGCAACGTCTGCACAGGATACCAGAAATGATACGGCCGTCAATGTTTGACATTGATCTTATCCCCGGACTATCCACAACCTTATCCACACTCCGCCACAGGAAGCCACACCGAGGATGAATCTGCGTATCTTCAAGCACCAAGAGATTGAAATTTTACTGTGTATAAATGCCTAGAATATGGCTTCGCTGAGGTATATATTCAAAAATTGCTGACTTTTTTGTATTATTTTTTACATCTTTGGATTGCGTTTCTCGTTTGGAAATGACGACTTTTTATACCACCACCAGGCATACAAACTGCAAAGTGCGATAACGTTAGGAATGAATATTTCAGAGGTACCCCAACTGTGACCATCAAACTTATAATTCGATATCGGCCATAGGAACGGAGTTGGGAAAAAGGCAAAACTATGGGTAAAAATATCAAGTGCCACGTGAAAACCCCAAGCAAGCATTTCCATCATAGGTTTGCCGCGAATGAGCCAAACAGCAAGAAATGCGACACTAAAAACAATGAGGCTGTGAGTGATATCGTAGAGAATACCAACGTAATTCGGTATTAATGACGGATCCGGTGCGTGGGAACCCCAGTCGGGACCCGATACAAAACCTAACAAAATACTTAATGTAAAGATGCCAAAAGAAAACAAATCGGGACTGATACCAAAAATGAAGGCAGTCCAAAAACTCTTTCGACTTTTCCGCCCAGTGAGTACACCTCCATAAAGTCCGTGTGAAAATATATCCATTCATACATTCTAGCTTGTTTTTCATACAAAAAAACCGAGCATTGCTCGGCTTACGATACACAGAGATGACGAGGTGGAAAAACGACGATATCCTCATCTTCGATTCGAACGAATAAAACAAAGCTTGGTGCACGACTGATAGGAAGCATCTTCCGCTTATCTTGGGGACTCCAATCCCCTTGATATTTGGGGTATCTTCTAAAACTACCGCCGCCGCCACCTGAGCTCCACACCACGAGCTGACTCTCTGTGGCCCTGCGTACGGTAACAACTCCGTTTTTTCGCTCAATAGACAGCACGTCACCACTATTGAACTCACGTACGGCCCTGAGTAATCTCGCATGAAATTCTCGCTCAACTAAAAACTTTTGTTCCATTAGCACTCTCCACAAAATAACACTTGCACACATCTAGCTCGACCATAGGCCCGCTACGACATCCGAAAAATATGACCGAAATTAGTCAGCGCACCGGAAGTTGCGCTAATATAACAGAAAATTCAAATAACACAATTTTGCGCTCAACGTGGGGGGATATCTACCGATATGCCATTCCGAGGATTTCCTCTAATTCATGCCAATTTTGCACATGGTCGTAGTCACGTTTTTCCGAGAACAGCCCGCGTGAATCAAAAAGAATACGATGAGGAATACTCGTCATAATATCAAGAATATTTGGTTCATCATCAATAAAATGCGTCACACCAATTTGTAAGGCCAATGCGTTCTTCTCTTCGCCATTCTTTGCAAAAAGGGTATTTTCCGGCGTGAAATAATTTCCCCATAAGCCTCGCTCCTCTAGGAGGTGCGATGCATGCATAGGATTTTTCTGAAGAGAGACGAGATAATACGGAATCCCCTGTTCGCGCAACTTCGCAAGTGTTGCGAACGCCCCCTCCATCAAAGGGGCGCCAAGGGCAACGTCGGTAGAATCATACAGCTGTGACTTAATCTCGCGATAAAGCTCGGGGGTAAAATGCTCACCCATATGCTCTGCGTGTGTCTCAGCAGGCAAGAGATGAATACCATAGCGAGAAGAAATCTTTAGCTTATTTTGAGTATGATCAATGATGACCCCATCAAGGTCAAATCCAACAATAACCTCATCGTCATTAAATGTGGGCATGATGTTACTTCTTCTTCATCGTAACATTTGTACGACTAATCAATAGAGACTTATGCACCTTCGTGATGCTCGACTATTTTTCGAAAATAACCCCACGAAGCATTTGCCAATCAAATATTCTCTCAAATTCCGTTTCATCTTTAAATTGATGGCACGAATCAAAGAGAAAACGATGCCCTACGTCCGGTATGGCGCGCAAGACCTTACGCTCATCATCAAAGAAATGGGTGACGCCTTCTCGTACGCTTGCGACATTCTTTTCTTCCGGTGTGCCGACAAAAAAAGAATTTTGTTCGGTAAAAATATCACCCCAGAGGTCTCGTCGCCTAAGAAGCTCAGTAGCGATCATCGGTTCTCTGCGGCGCGAAATAAGAACAAAGGGGACATTGCGTATTTTCATTTCACGCAATACCGCAAACGCACCTGTCATAAGAGGTGCTGATAGCGCTAGCTCGGAATCACTGTACAACTCGTCCTGAAGCGCTCGATAATCCGCCGGTGTCAATTTCCCCGGCAAAACTTCCGAATGCACCTCCTCGGGGCCTAAATGTACATCGTAGCGTTCAGCCAACGCAATCTTATTGGGAACATGATTGATGATCACTCCATCCATATCGAATCCCACAACGATCCTTCCTTCCTGTATAGACTTCTGTATTTTCATTGTTCCACTATACTAACAAAAGTAATTGCACATTCACAGGAGCAAGCAATGGACAGAGCCAATCAACTTGAACTCATGGTAGACCAACTCCATGGATTCCTTCGCACTGACGTGCGGCACGGAAACAACTTTCTTCCAGCACCATTCATGATCGAATTTACCGGATCACCGGATGCGGGAAAAACCACCTGCATCAAGGAGTTGGATAAATTTCTCCATCGCAGTGATTTCCGTGTCTTTATTCCACAAGAAGGCGCGGAAGCCATCCGCCACATCAGTCGAAAGACGCCGGAATACAACTTGCGCACCGGTCTCTATGCGCTCAATATGCTTATCGATTTTGCGCACAGCCATACCTACGATATTGTCATCTTCGATCGGGCAATCTTTGATGCATATACCTGGATGATCTACTGGGAAGACAAAAAGATGCTCACTCCGAAGGAAAAAGATCTGCATCAACGATTCTTTCTCTCGAAGCCTTGGGTCGATCGCATTATCGCCTCATACATCGTGACGTGTGACGCCAACGAAGCAGTGCGACGAGGGCAGCGCATTTCCGCAGACAAAGAGAAGATGGGTGACTCATCCAATCCTGAAAGTATTCGAAAGTCGGTTGCGCGTCACCAACAGATGTTTCGTGAGCTTTCTCCAAAGTATCCTCAACTCAAAATGTTTGACACCACGAAGCTGAGCGAGGAAGAAATGGTCACACATATCACAACGACGACGATGGAGACGTTGATTACACAAGCACGAACACTCCGCAGTCGCGGATAACCACACAGAGCGAGCCATGGGGCTCGCTCTTCTTTTTTTGAAATAAAGGATATCGCTTATTACCCTTTCCGCAAATCAGCTTCTATCTCGGATACTTCCTGCACTTTCATCCGAATATCTTGCTTCAAACGCTCAAGATCGTCTTTCTTGCGCTTGATCTCATTTTGTTTTCGGAGCAATTCTTGTCGAAAGCGTTGCAGCTGAAGACCTTTGTCGTGCGCGTGGGTGGTTTCGTTACTTGCGCTGAATTGACCAATTTCTTTTTTTTGACGCAACGCCTCTTTGTCTCTCATAAAATCTCGCGATTCCTCCTTCATCGCACGCACTCTTTGTTCCTTTTCATTGATTTCCTGCCGAAGATGTTCGATTTCTCGTTCCAATTTCACCTCTTCGTCACTGCGTCGATGAAGTTCCATGTCCTGCTCCCGAATCCCACCCTCCGCGAGTTTCGACTCACGTGTTTGCGTGATGATTTTTGTCTCAAGTTGGGACAGCTCCCCCTGAGTGCGATGAATGTCCTGATCAACGTGCAGAAGCTCCCCCTCAAGATGAGTAAGCTCTCGTTCGATATCTGCACGTTTATGCTCCCGGTCATTCACCTCGAGCTTCTTAACGCGCAAGCGGTTCTCAAGCTGCATGCGGGCTTGCTGGTGGCGCGCGCGATCAGTTGCATCGCTAGCCGTGTCAGATGACGAATGAAAATTACCTTGACTACTACTATCGCCTTGGCGTCCACTGAAATCAATCATATTGATAACGCGATTATATCACAAAGAGTGCTCCCTACATGCGAATAAGCTGATGTTGCAACTGTGACAAAGCGCGCTCTTCTTTGTGCATGTGTTCAAGCATGTCACGCAGCACTTCCTCTAGCTCAATCTTTTCACTCTTCATTTGCTTGATATGCGCCTCGGCCCGTTCGACAGAAAACTCTTCATCAATATCTTTGGGGTCAATATCCTTGGACAATATCGGGGTAGATTCAATGTGCGTTTGTCCGCCTACAGTATCAGCGATATCGCCCACACCACGGCGATATGCCTTCTTTTTTTCGTAATCAATGCGGTCCTCTTCTATCGTTATCTTCATACTGAGCTCCCTGAGCTCAGATTCTTTATGATGCAACTTCTGCCGGAGTTCACCTACCGCAAGTGAACGCTTCTGCAAATCAACACGCATAGCATTATGGCGCGCATCTTCCTCTTTTGCGAGGTTATCATAAAATGCACGGTCATTTTTTCCGCGCGCTACTTCCGCGTCGGCGCGACGCTCGGTCTCCGGATCAGTACCATCCTCTTCTTCATCCTCGTCATCGTCATCGTCAGTAGCACTGCCATATCCACCGGACGCCGGACCAGAAACCTCTTCTTCATCATTGTCATCATCATCATCGAACATGTCTTCATATCATAACAGAATTCTCTTCATTTTTTTAGGATGCTGTAAGATATGGCATTTTATCGAAGAAATAAAAGACTCCACGCGAATAGTGTGGAGTTTCAATCGATTTAAAACACAAAGCTTTGATTCTGATCACGGCGTGCGTGAATTTTTTCTCTTTAGCGTATTGATAAGCCCAGAAATACCTCCTCGACTCACCTCATCACGAAAATTACTCTGATAGGCGAGCACGATACTGACGTGCTCGATCTCGATATTATAGGCCATCCAACCAAGCGCGGTTCGCTCCATAAAAATCACCATGGATAACGTGCCACCAGTATCCAGACTAACAATGATAGGAATCGCGACGTCTGTACCACTCCTCATGCGTGGCGCCATGTACGTCATGGGCTGATCTTTGTTTGCAAGGAATAATCCGGCGTATGCATTGACGAGAAGCGCCTGAAACTGTTCTGTCAGCACGGCGCGCTCTACCTCCGTTGCTAAACGCCAGTTTCGCCCCATTGCTTGTCGCATCATTTTTTCGTAGTCAATGTGCGGAGACAGTTTGTCTTCTATGTAGGTGATCGCACGCCCCCTTTTCCCCGCCTCATCACCCTGATCGAGTCGCATAAGATCAATTACATCTTCGACGGCAGTTTGGATAATCACGTCGGGAGATAATTCTGACGCGTGTATCACACCAACAAACACCACGAAGAAAAGGGGAAGAAGAATGAAATCAAACAACCGACGAAAAGCACTACGTGCGTATACCATACAAGCCCCAATCAATAGAGAACGACTCTCTAAAGGGTAGCGTGCAAAACAAAAAACAGCAATAATGCTGTTTTTTGTTTTCTCTGTTGAAATATTATTTCCCTCGTGCCTCTATCACCGTCGCTGCGACATTGGCGGGAACAGCAACATATTCGGCAGGGGTCATGGTAAAGGTCCCGCGGCCTTCCGTCATTGAGCGAAGCGTCGTCGCGTACCCAAACATTTCAGCGAGCGGAATCATCGCGGTTGCAACCTTCAACATTCCGCGGTCCTCCATGGAGTTGACCTGCCCGCGGCGTGAAGCAACAGAGCCAGTAACATCTCCCATGAATTTGTCCGGGAAGACAATCTCAACCAACATGACGGGCTCAAGAAGTGTAGGTCGAGCCTTCTTGGCGGCGTCTTGAAGTGCCATAGAGCCCGCAATCTTAAATGCAATTTCCGAGGAATCAACTTCATGGAATGAACCGTCGTAGAGCTCAACGGACACATTGACGAGTGAGTATCCTGCCACAACACCGCGCTCCATTCCCTCCTTGAGGCCTTTCTCGATCGGAGAAATATATTCCTGAGGAATAATACCTCCCTTGATGGAATTGATGAATTCGAAGCCCGGAGAGCGTTTGGTGTTCTTCGGCAAATCCTCATCCTTCACCGTAAGATCCATTGGCTTAATCTTGATCTTGACGTGACCATACTGACCACGACCACCAGATTGCTTGATGTACTTGCATTCCGCTTCGGCCGGTGCAGTAATAGTCTCACGATAGGCAACCTGTGGCTTTCCGGTATTTGCCTCGACATTAAACTCACGCTTCATTCGGTCGACAAGAATATCGAGGTGAAGTTCACCCATTCCCCAGATGATAGTCTCTCCGGTTTCCGTGTCACTCGTGACTCGGAACGTCGGGTCTTCGGCGGAAAGGCGTCCGAGTGCGATACCCATCTTCTCTTGGTCTGCCTTTGTTTTCGGCTCAATGCGCATGGAGATGACCGGCTCAGGGATAACTATGCGCTCAAGAATGATAGGATTGTTCTCATCGCAAAGAGAATCTGAAGTAAGTGTATCCTTGAGTCCAACCGCAGCCGCAATCTCTCCCGCAAATACCTTCTTCACTTCCTCGCGCTCATTGGCATGCATGCGGAGAATGCGCGAAATGCGTTCCTTTTTGCCCTTGGTGGCATTGTAGACATATGTCCCTGACTCAAGCGTACCGGAGTACACACGGAAGAATGCGAGCTGTCCGACATACGGATCAGTTGCAATCTTGAATGCGAGGGCGGAAAACGGCTCCTTGTCATCAGCGTGACGGAATATCTCCTCGTCAGTCTTCGGATCATGACCCTTCGTCGGCGGCATATCCATCGGACTTGGAAGAAAATCAATAATCGCATCGAGTACAAGCTGGACACCCTTATTTTTGAGCGCTGAACCTGCGTAAACCGGAACAATAGTATTGCCGATTGTTGCTTTTCGAAGTACACGCTTTAAGTCAGCAAGGGCAATCTCCTTTCCTTCAAGATACTCATTCATAAGCTTTTCGTCATTCTCGACGATAGCCTCAATCATCATTCCGCGATACTTTACCGCATCTGCCTTATGCTCCTCGGGGATATCGTGATAAACGAGCATATTCCCCATTTCTCCTTCAAAGGTCACAAACTTCATAGTCATGAGATCAATCACGCCCGCAAACTGATCTTCTTCTCCGACGGGAATTTGCATGCGAATCGCACTCTTGGTCAAGCGATCCAAGATGCTTTGAAACGACTTCTCAAAAGAAGCACCCGTGCGATCAAGCTTGTTGATGAAGCAAATGCGGGGAACCTTTCCCTCATCAGCATAGCGCCAGTTGGTCTCTGATTGTGGCTCTACTCCGGCAACACCATCAAAGACGACAACTGCGCCATCAAGAACACGCAGTGAGCGCTTCACCTCAATTGTGAAGTCGATATGCCCTGGGGTATCAATAAGATTGAAACGACATTTTTGGGATACGTCTTCCTTCGGCATGTATGTAGGATTCCAGAATGCGGTGGTTGCCGCTGAGGTAATCGTGATACCGCGTTCACGCTCCTGCTCCATCCAGTCCATGACGGTATCACCCTCGTGTACCTCGCCAATCTTGTGCGACACACCAGTGTAAAAGAGCACACGCTCAGATGTCGTCGTCTTTCCTGCATCAATGTGAGCAATAATCCCAAAGTTGCGCACCTTTTCCAACGGATAATCTCGTTCCATAAAAAATGAATAATTGAATAAATAAGGCTTCCCCGCCTAAAATAAAACGCCACGAATGGCAGATATGGCGTAACTATATAGAAAACTCTCGTTTTCAGCAACATGCGGAGAATCTTTACAAGAACAAGATCTTATGTATAGTTTTACACAGGAGTTCAAAACCAAAAAAGGATAGGCAAATGCAATTCCCCACCCCCTACGTGCTCCACAAGTACCGTGAGGAGCAATATCGAAATGCCATCAATGGACTCAGCAAGATGAGACATCCGCTGGAAAAAGAGCTGGGTGCTGTAGCCTTGTGCCATGCACGCAATGACCAATATCTCACTGCACTATGCACGCTCACCGGTAAAACCGTCAGCGCCTACGATCATGGCAAATTACTCGGAAAACTGAGCGGGTGCCACGTGGGATACAGTTCTGCGACGGTATGTTTTACTCTGAACGAACGGGGTGATAACGGACAGGTCGTCAAAAGTATTGAGATCACACCGGAAACAGATCTATTTATGGAGGATGCTCATGTCTGATCAA
>LCOM01000001.1 GCA_000999395.1 Parcubacteria group bacterium GW2011_GWA2_47_7 | reverse complement strand
AGAATGCGGAATATCATTCTGCGCGCGAAGCACAGGCGGGAGTTGAGGAGCGCATCGCAATCGTTGAAGAGATACTCAAGAATGCGGTCATTACTGGCGGAAGACACAAAACGGACTTTGTCGGAATAGGTTCTATCGTTACCGTCATGCGCGGAAAAGAATCCAAGACCTATACAATCGTTGGCTCAGAAGAGTCGGATATTTTGCAAGGGAAAATTTCAAATAAATCACCATTGGGAGAATCAATGATGGGAAAACGAAAAGGCGAAGATTTCAAATGCGTATCTCCTCGCGGAGAAGAGCATTGTCAAATTCTCGAGATCAAATAATCGTCATGGCAGGAATAGAGGAAATCAGAACAGAACGACTGAAGAAGCTTTCACTTTTGAAGGCAGCTGGTCGCGATCCTTATCCGAACAAAATTCCTCGAGATCACTCGTTGCACTATGTACGAGAGTATTTTGCTGAGCTTACGGAGGCGAAGCAGGACATCGCGCTTTCTGGTCGCGTGATGGCTGTGCGTGGACAGGGTGCGATCCAGTTCGTTGTGTTGAATGACGGTACGGAGAAATTCCAGGTCGTTTTTAAGAAGGACGTTATCGGCGATGATGAGATGGCTTTTTTCGGCTCGGTCATCGACGTGGGTGATTTCATTTCCGTGACAGGGGAACTCTTTACGACACAGCGGGGAGAAGAAAGCATCATGGCAAAAATGTGGGTGATGGGGGCGAAATCTCTCCTTCCGCTTCCCGAGAAGTGGCACGGACTGGAGGATGAGGATGTGAAGCTTCGCAAGCGCTATCTCGACATTATGCTCGACCCGGAGCTTCGTGATCTTTTTGTAAAGAAATCAAAATTTTGGAACTCAATCCGATCATTTATGATTGCTGAGGGATTTCTAGAGGTAGAGACCCCGCTTCTCGAGAATACGACGGGCGGAGCAGACGCACGACCTTTTAAGACGCATCACAATGCGCTCGATATAGATGTGTTCCTCCGTATCTCGTGTGGCGAACTTTGGCAGAAGCGCCTTATGGTCGCGGGCTATAACAAGGTCTTCGAGATAGGGCGAATTTTTCGTAATGAGGGTATCAGTCCCGAGCATGCACAAGACTACACACAACTCGAATTCTACTGGGGCTATGCAAACTACGAAGACGGCATGGAGCTTGTCGAACGCATGTACAAACAGGTTGCTCAGGAAACATTTGGCACTCTTCAATTTACGATAGGAAATTTCGAAGTAGATCTTGCAAAAAAATGGGAACACTATGATTACCGCGCAACCATCAAGGAATTTACCGATACTGACATCGAGTCCGCAACGCTTTCTGATATCGAAGAAGCGCTGAGGCATTTGAAAGTCGAATATGACAAAAAAGGATGGAACCGTATTCGCGCCATCGATACGCTCTGGAAGTATTGTCGCAAAAAGATTGCGGGCCCCGGTTTTCTTATAAACATGCCCGTAGAAATGTCGCCGCTCGCAAAGCTTTCAAAAGATGGAAAGACCGTCGAGCAATTTCAGCCGATTATCGCGGGAAGCGAATTGGGGAAGGGGTACAGTGAGCTGAATGATCCAATCGACCAAGCGCGGCGCTTTCAGGCACAACAAAATATGCGTGATGCTGGGGATGATGAAGCGCAGATGTTCGACCATGAATTTGTCGAAGCGCTTGAGCATGGCATGCCGCCCACTTGTGGTTTTGGTTTATCTGAACGAGTCTTTTCATTCCTCGCGAACAAACCGATCCGCGAAGCACAGCTCTTCCCTCTGATGCGACCAAAGTAAAATATAAATTTAAGACAGAGTTTTACGGATTTATTCCGTGGGTTCAACTTTGTAATATTTTGTAAAATAAAATCCGCCTTAATGGCGGAATCTTCAAAGTGCTGATTTAGAAGCGCATGTGTACTAAGCTCATTGTGAGCATGTATCCCAAGATATAAGAAGCGACAAATATGGCGATTATGCCCCCAGTAAGCTTCATCAAACCTTTACGATTTTTGAACATCACGAACTCCTTTATATGTCTTTCAATATGCTACACCAAGACAATTCCATGTCAATAATAATAAACATAAAGAAAATTTGATCCGACAGCGATGGGGTGTTATTGACAAAATCCTTGGAGTGATGTATCGTTTAAACAGTCTGTTTTACAGGAGGCTGATATGATCGATGTTACCACCACGTTTGCATACCTCAGGGCCATCTCGTTGCTTGAATCAAAAATAGAGCCACTTAGTGAGTTTGAGCTCAAGAGGTTGGAAAAAATGCGCAAGGCCATTAAGGAAGTAGAAGAAGCCGTAGCTGATGAAAAACGGAGGATGCAACGCGCTCCACGTTAAGTCGCTCAAATTTTTTGAGCATAGACAAGCCGCCCCAACTTTTGAATGGCGGTTTTTTTACACAAAAATATCTCCGAATTTTAGGCAGCTTGCTTCTTCCTGCATACATATCGAAAAGGCAGGAGTTTCTTCCATTACATGGACGGTACAGGTTTCGTATTTCGCCGACGAAATATACTCAACTTCTTCGAATTCTGAGGGCAGGAATTTCTCTCCTTACAGAAGCAGTATCCCTTTCCGAAATATTTAGAAATAGTGGGCAGGATTCTCGGCTACCGCCGCGGGTGGATTTCGATTTCGCAGACTCAATAACGAAATCCCTTTCGAATCTTGTCGAAAAGCCCGCAGGGGCTTTTCTCCCCACGCACAGACAAAAACGGCACCTCTTGCGAGGTGCACGGTTTTGTTACTGTGCAGAGGGTGGGACGATGTCCGAAATGCTTTATTAGCCCAGAACAAGAGCTTTGCTACCTTTTAACCAAGACTCGGTTTTCATTTGCATGCCTAGCCGAAATGAATCTGAGTACCACAAAAACGGACGTTCGCCTCTTTTCAATCAACTCTTTGGGAGCGTGGTTAACTTCTTGCTCAAATTTCTTTTTAGTCTAATTGGTGGCAACAAGGCCGCAAAACACTCAGGCAAGCTGCGCTTTAGACTCACAAAGGCAATCGCCGAAAAAACCATTAATTGGAAATAGGCTTGCACGTACCCCTTGAGAATCTTGCTATACTTATTCGATGGCATTTGAATCCCACTATTTTAAGCGTGATATAAGAAAGGAGATAACCTCTATCAGAAAACTGCTGGACACCAGCTTGTCACCCCTTACTGATACTAGGCTTGATGAAGTTTTTTCGAAAGTAGAAATCAAACTATTCATGATATCCTTCTCGACAAGGAAGCTAATTGAAACCAAAAAGCTTCCTGATTCGGTTTTGGACATGGAAATAGGGATTACTCGGTTCCCAAGGAACGCCAAAAGAAGGGGGGCGTTTTTTGATTTTGAAAAATTATATTCCTTAGATAAACCCACCAGAGTAAAAATGCGCCTAAGGGACATTCTGAATCAATTTATGCATTCATTTGTATTTCAAGCGACCGCAAATACCCGAAGAAAATTAACAAATGTTTTTGTTTGTTCAGACCGAGCACACACCCAATACCTTTATTTAGTAAATATAAAAAGTTTTTTGAAATTCATACTTAGGGCGACAGAGCAGCAGGTGACGCAAATTCACGTTAGCTATGATAATGAGAAGGGTCGTTTTGTTATGGTGGTAAGGTAATTCTTTACTCTTGGAATGCCTTGAAGATTGCGCCAAAGAGGGAGGACAGGTCTTCCCAGTCTTTCTGTTTCAGCAATGCTGGGTTTTTGGTGCACACAGAAAGTTTTTTTGAAAACTTTTCTTGTATTTCATTCTTTCCGATTATCTCTCCCTGGTATTGGTTTAATGTATTGTCGTAACCTCTCCACTGCACGGGTCTCAGTTTACCCGTATTCTCAAGCACGTCTCTTCCCAAGTAAATTTCCAGGCTGCATGCCAAGCCATTTATGTCTAAGAGCTTAACGCCAGACGGTCCCAGTGTCGGATACTTCTTTGCAATTTTTATGTTGGGGTATTGCATCACTTTAATATTTCTTGGAATTTTTGTTTTTCGCAGGGACTGAATTGCTACCCCTCCCGCCGTATCATTATCAAAAATGGCAATTATACGGTTGGTTATTCCTGACCCAGCAAATGCACGGATAGTCGAGAGTAAATAACCAGCACCACCTGCAGCATTGGAATCTTCAAAATTCATAAATGAATAGTATCCCGCCAAATGAGGAAATAGGAGGGGCAACGAAGATTCTAGGATGCGTTTATCAGAAGAGCCTTCAGTTAAAATAATTATTTTTTCATTGATGGGATAATTGTAAGTAAGCGAATTTAGTAAGTTGTCACAAACCTTTTCATTTGATTCGTAATACCCACCATTAACTAAGTCCGATATGTCCATTGTGATAGGCGTATTATCTGGGATGAATTCAAGAAAGATTCTAAAAACATCATATATATCTGAGCCTGGAAAACCAAAGCTTCCATAATCGTCATTAGTAAGAAGATATTTCACCAGTGGAGATGCTCCCTTCGGAGCATTTGCTTGTACAGAGTAGGAGTAATCAAATTCAAGTTTATTCACACTAATATACTTACACGCTTTTACCCATTTGTTGAAAGTAGCTGTTTCAAGAATTTTGATTCGGTCCAACAAAGGCAACCATTTGTCCTCATCGTATCTATCCTTCAGCTCCTGAAGTGCGCCCTTCCTTTCTTCATCAAAAGTACGCCTGGCTTTATTTAGGGTATATCCCATTATTGCTAGCCTCTCCTTTATGATTTTTGCTGAGTTGGTGTATACGTATCTTGAGTAATCCGAATCATCAAACTTTTCCTTAAATTCCCTTTTGTCTGATTCACGAAAAATAACCATGCTTTCTGGCACGACTTGCGACTTAGAGACCATCATTTCAAAATCTCCAAACTTTAGATATGCGTATGAACCCATTGATAAATTATACAGGGATAAACTTAATCATCGAAGAGGAACCGTGTTGGAGACTTCATAGCGCAAGAACCTCCTCATTAAAGTATTGCTGATAAAGACGTATCAACTTAGCAGCCTTCCGCCCCATGCGTTTCCACTTCTTATTTAAAGAGCGGAGCATGCCCCTGTTCTTCATTCGTTGTTCTACGTACTCATTCTCGACGGCAAGATTTTCGAACCTGATACCAATCCCAACAACAAGCAAATAATCATTAATTTTCGTAATCTGTAAGGATGCTTGCCCCTTTGTCACACTAAAAGGATTTCTTATTGCACCATTTAAATTAATTTTTCCTCGCGTCTTGTTGAGCCCAACGTAAACCGAGTTTTGTTTTTTTGTCTCCAAAGAACCATTCGAAATCTTTTCCATCATTTTCCATCCATGCATTGAAAATTTCTCCAGTGGGGAATTTCTAAGAAAGGCACTGTGCTTGAGTGAATGTTTGTAGAGTCCATAAAGCAGAGTTTCATCTAGCTTTAAAAAAAACTCCCTCCTTTCAACATCCGAATCCCAGTCAAGAGTGAGAAAGCGAATAGACATGTGCATTTTTCCTATTTCTTCCTGAGATAGCACTGAGAGATAGAAGGCCGATGGAAAGCTTTTCAGCTTGTAGAGTGATATTGCGTCCCGATGAAGACGTAACGCGTTTTCGTATGAGAGTTTCGCAACCCTTTCAAGCTTCTTGTCATTTAGCATTTTGGTGTTGCTCACTCAGGTTAACTTTTTAGCCTTCAACTTCGACGCTGGTTGCTTGTTGTCTTTCCTTGCATCAATTAGCACAACGTTTTCAGCGTTTTCCATTCCAACTTCTTTGAGTATTGCCCTGGCTCGTGCCCCCTCCTCTGCGGTGAAGAAAATGATAATCCAAACTCCCTTTTCGGTCTGGTTTACTTTTTTATACAGCTCAAGTTGTTCTTGCAGATTGTCTTTTAGTGAAGGGCTTTTTGCCAACTTAAATTCAGCTAAGGTTTTGTCTTTTTTCCCCTGAGAAATAGTATAGTCCACTTTTCCACGACCATTCGCTACTTCGCGGTTAACATCGCTTATGGAGCCGTACCAGCAAAGCCAAAATAATCTTTGAATCCAATCCTCATCCATTGGGGTGTCGCCCGAATAAAGGTTTTTGTAACCATCCTGAAATTCAATCCAGTGTTTCATGTGCTGCGCCCTTTTCAGTGTCTCCGTGTGAGTATTACTGAGTGCGGGCAGTCTAAGGTTTGCAAAATCAGTTAAAAAGTTTCTGTACTGTGTTTCAAGGATATTTTCGACCTCGTGCACTTTTTCCTTGCTGATGTTTGCCGCCTCAGTACCTTTTTCTTCCTTTCTTCGAATATAGTATTCAATAACAACAGGAAATTTTTCTGTGGTTTCGACAATTGCTTTGTGTCGATTTTCAGTCGTAAGCACGGACTTTTCCTTCCCATTTATAACCACCCTTGTTTATCCACGCCTCATCTCTGGTCAACAGGTCTTTTGGTGTAAGGATAACAAAGTCACCACGAAAAATTGGGAGGGTAAACACCCTACTCTCCCAAACCTGAGTTCTGTAGTTAAACACTATTCTACCTACTGACATTTTTGCAAGGTATTTCTTGTGAATATATTTCTTGGCAAAACGCTCTGTCTCTTCAAGAAGAAAACCCTTGGTCAGATTAGTTGAAAAATCACTAATGGTGTCACGCCCAACCCCCTTGGTAATCAAGCAAAGCTTTTCAAAGTGGCTCGACTGGGTGACTTTCTCTTTGCCAAAATTATCAAAAAGGGTATCAAAGTTTCTGCTAAGTAATCCTGCAAACTTTAGTCCGAGGCCATGCCCCTTGTTGCCGATAAAAGTGAATCCAAACCAATTTTGTGGTATCTCAGGAAAGGAAAAATAATATTTGAGATATGCAGGCGAGACGCGATAATGGAGTTCCTCACTTTTGCTCTTCAAGTTTAATAGGTACTTAATAATCTCTTTGTGAAGCTTTTGGTAACGAGGTTTTTTGCTGTGAAATAGGAGAAACGGGTCAATAAATACTGGCAAGTCGGCTACGAGCGAAACATTAAATAAACCCTCTTTTTCCAGGGCTTCCTTCGAAACATTAAAATAGTCTGCAAAGGTTAAATTAATATCCTCTGGTTTCAACTGTGAATCCATTTCAGGATTATACTCCTCCACAGAAAAAGCCCAAAGAAAGCACGCAGAACCATTCTGAGGCAGCGGTGCTGAGTGTCCAGTAAACAATTGCCAGCCCCACTGCTCCGTATCCTAGATATTTCATTACGTTAGTTTTATCTCCATTACATCAGCCATGCTACGTATGTATGACGCGAGTGTTGGCTCAAAGTACTCTTTGGTGTACTTACTTGCAATTTCTTTCTGTATTGTCTGCATCAAAATAGCGAGAGCTGCGTGATTGTCTCCGCTTGTTCCTCCTGTGGTTTTCAAAATTTCAACAAGATTAGCAACGGTGACGGAGTCAATGTCATTCCAAATTTCAGTAGCTTTATTGTCATCAGGGAGAGTAATACTTTTCTGAAGCAATTCATTTAACTTTCCCTCCTTAACGGGTAAGCCAGCTTGGCAGATGGGACAAATTACATAATATTCCTTACTCCATTTTGCAATGGGAACAAAAAATGCCGTGGCCTGTTTTGAGATTTCGTATACACCCTGTGGCTTCCAGTTGTTACAGTTGGGACATTTTTGAAAACCCGCATTTCCGATTCTTTTAGCATTACTCCCTAGCCCAGCAAGGAAGAACATACTATTGCTTTAAGGCGTTAACCTGCTCCTTGCTCAACTCTTGTGTTGCGTTCATACATATTGGGCAAACAAGATAGTATTTTTTTACTGAAAGAAGCGGTGTCTTCATAAAAATTATCCCCACGCCAAACTTATGGTCTATGCAGGCGCGGTGTTCTGATTCGTTGCCGCAATGAGGACACTGCATCTTCACGCTTTTAGTATTTGTAACTACAGACCCCTCCCATTGCTTAAAAAACATATTTGTAATGGTTTAGCTCGTAAGCCTGTAACGAGACACAAAAATCCCACCACAGGTAGAGCCCGAGGGCTCTCATACAAGTTTCCCTGTATGGCGAGTTAAGCGACCCTATGATGGGGTTTTTATGCTTAACTCGACTTTTTGCCATGCTGCGCACACAACGTAATACCGTAATACGTATATATGGGCAGTTTAGGCACCTATTCAATTGTAATTAGCAGTTTATATGATGGAGTAGTGAAAGTAAATGTGGCTTTAAATAACGGGTTTGCTCTCCTGTGGACATAAAAAAGATTTTGAAAGTATATAATCATGCGCCGAGACATGCCGACAAAAGATTTTACATCGCCTGGGGGGGGCGGGTGTGCCCCAATCAATTCGCATTTGAGGTTAATTACCCATCCGAAAATTTGTTTGCAACAAAAGAACATAATGTATTACAGTGGTTGAATGAATAAGGCTCGCGCAAGACAAATCAAATCAAAAGTCCGTGGCAGAAACTGGGCTACTTTCAAACTTCTTTGTGAGTACCAGCCTTTTCAACAAGATATTGGGGACATACGCCTTGAGGTGCGTAGGGTATGTAAACTGACCTTACCGCTTGGCGAGGATGCCACGCTCGAAGAAGGTATTTCAGTGGATGAACTTGTTCATCCCAAAATTATTACTCTCTTGGAAAAATACCGCCTGCCAAAGAACTTTACCAAGGTATTGTTTTCCTATCTTGTTTATGGGCAAGAGATTGAAGAAGAGATTCCAGACAGCAATTACTCCTTTTCATTTAAACCGAATCCGTTACAACAAGGCTCCACGGAGAGGACGTGGGAAGTGCACCTTGTCACGTTTGCACAGCTTGATAAGAACGAACTCCAACTTGCCTTTGAAGAGTTGAAGCTTTGGCAAAAGGAGGCTTTTCCTGAATCTGAAAATTTTCAAATATCAAAAAAGACCGTAGAGAATATTTTGGTTGACCAAGAAATAAAAAAACTTGCAGACTCTCGAAAGCGAGCCAAGAGGACGGGCAACGACTACTACCTAACTAAGTTGGAGCCCACTCTCTCCCCAAGTGCTTTTAGGTTGGCAAAAAAGAAGTATCTCAAAGAACACCCTGAACTTGTTGAGGAGTCTTTCACATCTGCTGAAGTTGCTGGAACACTTGAGGGTCGTAATCTGAAAAAATCTTCTTCGCCTGAAGCCGTTCGCAAATCTCTTGAGAGACGAGCCAAGGAGATGGAGAAGCGTTTTGGTCGCCATGAAAGTGGGACACAATGAGTAAATAATTCTGTCACGGAAGCACATCACTCTGTTGATAAAATTAAGTCATGACGAAAGTAAGTCATGATTTTTATTTATCACCCTCGCAAGACAGCTACGGGCAGATTCTTGCCCTGAAGGAGCGTGACAACGCTGGGTTGGGCAGGATTTTCCGTATACTTCGAAAACGAAAAGACTTGGCGGCCTTGGGTGATTTCATAATCTACAAGCGCATCATCCTCACCCTTCGCGGAGCAGGTCATGAGGTTTCAGACCGAAGCGTTGTTCGACACTTCGAAAATGTCTCCAAGGATGATTATCTGCTCCCTGAAAAGCAGCAGCTTTTGAAAGACCTGAGGGGTGCTGGAAAGGTACAAAGAGAGGTAAAAAAGAGCCTTGAATTCGTTCAGAAACGTTCCGTATGAAGAATTTGAGTACGGCATCAATTAGCGAACTCCGTGACGTTCTGGCGAAAGAAATTGGCTTGAAGCGCATCTCTCTTTTTTCAGATGAGGAGCTGGAAAAAATTGGTCTACTTTTACTTGAAATAATGGCACAAAAAATAAAAATGCAAACACGTTGTTAGCCTTAATTTGCTAGTGAATATTCATGACCAAATGAGGGTTAGGAATAACTCCATACTGAGAGGACGGTAGGCGAAGCTCACAGCCCCCTCTTGGATGCCGAATTTAAATGTGAGCTGGGGGAGAAACCTCATCGGAGAAGTATCCCGTCTACTGCATTAGTTTTGTGCGAAATAACTTTTGGGATGCAGTGATTACGGTTGGCTGGGGTGGCGCAGATTGAACAACTCCGCAAGAGCAATGTTCATAGCCATGGAAGCCTCCGCGAAAAGTTGAGACGATACCGAGAAACAACGGACAAAATATCATCTGCACAAAGTTTCTTTTAAAGAGGCTTGGGGGATATTCCTATCAAAAAAGTGAAAACACTTTTAATGTACCCCCAAAGAGAGTAGGATAAAAAATGCCAGACCAAGTGATAGAAGTGAATTCACTTATAAGTAACAATGGGGTAGCAACTACTTGGTCTGGCGATTGAGTAAATGTTGTTGCCCCATTCTTGCTTATAAATTTATGAAAACAAAAGCCGTCGTCGCCCAAAAAATAAAATACGTTGTTTACTGTCGCAAATCCACAGAGGAAGATAACCGACAAATTCTTTCACTCGACTCTCAGCGAAAAGAAAACTTGGAGCGAGCAGAGAGGCTTGGCTTAAATGTTGTAGATGTTCTAGTAGAGTCAAAAAGCGCGAGTGTCCCTGGACGAGAGAAATTTAATGAAATGATGGGGCGCATTGCCACCGGAGAGGTACAGGGAATAATTTGTTGGGCACTTGACCGTCTTTCGCGTAATCCGATGGATGGTGGATTGCTGCAGTGGTTGTTACAACAGGGGCAGCTAAGGCACATCGTCACTTCGACAGGTGAACATCACAGTGGCGACAATGCAATTGTTCTGGGCGTACTCTTTGGCGCACCAAGTCAATTTGTTGTGGATTTAAAACGAGGCGTGAGGCGTGGACATGAAGCAAAAGCGCAGATGGGGTGGCCACATGGCGTTGCGTTCACAGGCTTCCTCAATGAGAAAGATGGGGACAGGGGTGCAAAAAAATGGAGGGTTGATGCAGAGCGTTGGCCGCTTGTTCAGCAACTTTTTTATCGCTATCTGAATGGCAATATATCTGCCTCGCAAATCGCTTATTTTGCCCGTGAAGAATTAAAGCTCACTACGCCCATGCGGAGGCGACAGGGCGGCAAACTTATTGCCCGTTCAGCGATATACAACCTTTTGGCGAACCCCATCTATGCGGGCTTCTTCTTTTTGGGTGGCAAGCGGTACGAGCTTCATCCTTCAATGCCACGCATCATTACTGAGGAAGAACATCTCAAGATTTTAAGAATGATGTCGGGGAAAAATGTACCACGCTCTGAGCATTTTACTGCCACGTATTCTGGTTACATGGTTTCGCCCTACAAAGAGTTTATTGGGCAGAGTTTACATTTTCAGCTTATCTGTGAGTGTAAACAGAAATTTGCATATCTGAACAAGGATGCTTGCCCCAAGTGTGGAAAAGCTCTCGGTAAAATTCAGAATCCCAAATATCTTAATTACACTTACTACTACAATATTCCTCGTCATAAGGCCAAACAAAGAACTAGGCATATTGAAGAAAAGAGGGTTGATGAATTTCTCGCCACCTATATTGAAAAAAACTTACAGCTTTCTCCTGGGTTGGTTGAGTGGAGCAAGAAGTATTTGCACGAGCTGAGTGACAAGGAGCTACAGCAAAACCTTGAAGCGGTGCGTTCTCAAAATATGCGAAAGGCAAACCTTGAAAGCAAGAAGAAACGCTACCGTGAAATGTTGGCTGAAAATCTTGTTACTCCTGATGAGTATCAAAAGGATGTTCAGGAAATAGAGCAGGAACTAAAAAGCATATCCCAAGCTCCTGTTGCAGTGGATTGGTTGGCACAGGCAAATGATATGGCCGACCTCACCTTGGCTGCTGCTGAAGTAATACGAAGGGGTGAGACAAAGGCAAAGAGAGCGGTATTGTCTCGCTTGCAATCGAACCTAATCTGGGATGAAGAAAAACTCAACGTTATCAACGCGGAACCTTTTCAGAAGCTTATTGACGCACTTGCCGAAGCTAAGGCAACCTATCCAGCGTTCGAACCTAGATATTACGAGGCAGAGAAAGACAAAACCGAGCTTTTCAACTCGGTTTGTCCTACATTGTGCGTAGGGCAGGATTCGAACCTGCGTAGCCCATAGGACGATAGATTTACAGTCTATTGCATTTGACCGCTCTGCCACCTACGCATTTGTGAATGCAATATAACAGCTTCATCATTATTTGTAAAACCACATTTGCACCATGCTACTTGTGATATAATCCGTCACATGTCGAAGATTATCGAGGTGAAGAATTTGGTCAAAAAATTTAAAGACTTCGTCGCTGTCGACGATGTCTCTTTTTCGGTAGAAAAAGGGCAAATTTTCGCTTTTCTCGGGCCAAATGGGGCAGGGAAGACAACGACAATCAAGATGCTCACAACACTACTTGACCCAACGTCCGGTTCGATAATGCTGAATGGCTTTGATGTCATGGTGAATCCGAATGAAACCCGCAAATCGTTTGGCATCATTTTTCAGGACCCAAGCCTCGATACCGAATTGACCGCATTTGAGAATATGGAATTTCATGCGGTGCTTTACGGCCTCGGTCGAAAGACTATGGATGACCGTATTAAAGAATTGATGGAACTTGTGGAGTTGTGGGACAGGAAAGATGAGCTCGTGAAAAATTTTTCGGGTGGCATGAAGCGACGACTTGAGATTGCGCGTGGGCTTCTGCATCATCCCGCGGTACTTTTTATGGATGAGCCGACACTCGGACTCGACCCGCAAACGCGCAATCACATGTGGAGTTATATCAAGAACCTGAACGAAAAGGAGCAAATCACCGTATTTGTTACTACGCACTATATTGAAGAAGCAGAAAAGGTTGCGGACCGAGTCGCGATTATCGACCACGGAAAGATCGTGATGCAGGGCACGACAACCGAACTTAAGGAGGCTACCAAGACAGATAATCTCGAGGGTGCATTCCTTGCGCTCACCGGACGTTCTATTCGACCACAGGATGCGGGAAATGATGCGATGCGGCTCGGCGCGCGCATGTGGAGACGCTAATACATCACTATGCACTACGCAAACGTCATTTATATACTCTGGATACGGCAGCTCAAGCGTTATCTGCGCTCGCGCGCCCGTCTCGTCTCATCGGTGGCGCAACCCCTCTTGTTTCTTGTTGCACTGGGATTTGGTTTCGGACCGATATACGCAAAGGCCGGAGGAGGGGACTATATTACTTTTCTTGCGCCGGGCATCATTGCGATGAGTATGCTTTTCACATCAATGTTTGGTGGAATTGAAGTCATCTGGGATAAGCAGTTTGGATTCCTGAAGGAAACACTCGTCGCGCCCGTGCCACGCGTTGTGATTATGCTCGGAAGAACGGTCGGTGGTGCAACGGTCGCCATGGTGCAGGGTTTGGTCATTTTTCTCGTAACGCTTGTCGTGGGATTTCGTCCCGAAATAACCCCCGCACTATTGTTTGCCCCTCTCGTCATGTTTCTCATGTGTATGCTTTTTACTGCCCTCGGTACGGCCATTGCATCGCGATTAAATGACATGCAGGCATTTCCTCTTGTCATGAATTTCCTCGTCATGCCGATGTTCTTTCTTTCCGGAGCTCTTTTTCCTGTCGATCAACTCCCTCGAGCACTTGCCATTGCTGTTCGTCTCAATCCTGTTTCGTATGGCGTAGACGGTATGCGCGCGACACTGATTAACGTAAATCATTTTGGTCTATCCGTTGACATCCTTGCACTTGCACTCACGGCATCTGTCGTTATTGTCATTGGTGCATTATTATTCAATAAAATAGAGGCTTGATATGCAACAATCAATAAGCAAAGAGAGTGCAGCGCTCCGTACTTGGATTGAGATTGACACAAAGGCAATCGCGAAAAATTATCGCGTATTTCGAAAGCTTATAGGGAAGAAGACTCTTTTCATGGCAGTCGTAAAATCCAATGCATATGGTCATAACTTGCGCGAGTTTTCCGGAGCAATGGACAGACTCGGAGTGGACTGGCTTGGTGTCGATTCGATTACCGAAGCACTTGCATTACGCAGGGACGGTATCACAACGCCGATACTAGTGCTTGGTTTCACGTTGCCGACACTTTATCCCGAAGCGCGGAAGCATAAGGTGAGCATTACCATATCCTCGTTTCCCCAGTTGAATGAAGCATTGCGCTTGAAGCCGTCAAAGACCCCACTCCAAGTGCACATAAAGGTGGATACGGGAATGCATCGTCAGGGGTTTGAGTTGGGCGTCGCACAAAAGCTTTTGAGTACGCTGGGGCAGGCACCGCTCGGAATTATTCACATTCAAGGACTTTATACACATTTTGCAGAGGCAAAAGATCTCAAGAATAGTGATGCTACAAAACGCCAGATTGAGGAATATGAACATTGGGCAAAATTATTTTACGAAGCAGGGCACGACCCGATTCATCATACTTCTGCAACCGGCGGAGCCATGCTTTATCATAAGGCACATTTTGATATGGTGCGCATTGGTATCGGGTGTTATGGACTCTGGCCTTCTGATGAATCAAAACAGCACCTATCACGCGACATCACGTTGTCGCCCGCATTGTCATGGAAGGCGGTGGTGAGTGAGGTGAAAACAGTCAAAAAAGGGGGGCGTGTGGGATATGACTCCACGGAAATGCTTCGACGTGATTCCACCCTCGCTATTATCCCTGTCGGTTACTGGCATGGAATTCCTCGATTGCTTTCGAGTAAGGGGCGCGTGCTTATCCGCGGGAAGAGCGCCGGCATCGTGGGGCGCGTTTCGATGGATATGATCGTCGTCGATGTCACTGATATCGTCGGAGTGAAGATGGGGGATGAAGTGGTGCTCATTGGAAATCAGGGGAAAGAGAATATCGAAGCGAGTGAAATAGCTAGATATTCCGCTACGACCCACTACGAGGTGCTCACGCGTTTGAATCCGCTTATTCGGCGCATCTATCGCTAGCGCAAGCATGTTTGTGTATTGTTCTCACTACAGGATATCATCCTAGCTTTTTTGTTCGGGACAAATTAGTAGAAATGAAATATAATGAATCAAATCAGATTAATTCACTTTATAATATTATGGCAGACAAAAAAGTACGCATAGCGATTAATGGATTTGGACGTATTGGCCGTGCTTTTTACAAGCTTGCGCGACAGAAACCTGAGATAGAAATTGTTGCCATAAACGACCTCGGTGACCCAGCAAACATGTCCTATTTGCTCAAGTATGATACTGCAAACGGTCAGGCTGACTTTGATATTTCCGTAGTTGCCGCCGATGGCGATTCCGAAGCCGGATTCATGGACGGGGATCACAGGGTGATATTAGTACAGGAGAAGGATGCAACAAAGCTCCCATGGGGCAAATATGCGATTGACATTGTCGTTGAATCAACGGGATTCTTTACTAATTATGACAAGGCACAGGTGCATCTTACTTCGGGGGCAAAGCGCGTTGTTATTACTGCGCCGGCAAAAGGAACACCAACCGACGGAGTGTCTGCGGCAATGGTACTCATGGGAATCAACCATAGTGAGCTTGGTACATGTCAGATATCATCGAATGCATCATGCACGACAAACGCATCCGGTCCTTTGATTCAGATTTTGAATGAAACTATCGGTATCGAAAAAGCGCTTCTCAACACCACTCACGCGATGACTGGAACACAGCGCGTCGTAGATAGCCCCGGCGGAAAAGATCTTCGCGGCGGACGAGCTGCTTCACAAAATATGGTCCCAGCCTCGACTGGGGCAGCGATAGCCGTCGGTGAGGTCATTGGAGACCTGGAGGGGAAGTTCGACGGTATTTCTATTCGCGTTCCCGTTATAGCCGGCTCAATTGCTGACATTACGTTTATTGCAAAACGCAGCACGACGGTTGAAGAGGTGAACCAAATTCTTCGCGATGCCGCAAAAGATCCTCGCTGGGCCGGAATATTTACGGTGACTGAAGAACCGCTTGTTTCATCCGATATCATCGGTAATTTACATGGTGCTGTTGCCGACCTAGAGCTCACGCGGGTGGTTGACGGCAATTTGGTCAAGGTTATGTCTTGGTACGATAACGAGATGGGGTATACTCACACCCTTGTTTTGCATGTATTGGAAATTGCAAAATATCTGTAATGAGACTATGAAAATATTTATTGCCACTGACCATGCCGGATATGAATTGAAGGAGATCATCACATCGTATGTCGAGAAGGATTTGGGGTACACTGTTGCGGATATGGGCGCACACCAAATGGACATACAAGATGACTACCCTGACTTCATTCAGCTCGCCGCACAAGAAGTATCACACGACCCAAGCGCTTCTCGAGGAATTATTCTCGGTGGATCGGGACAGGGGGAGGCAATGGTCGCCAATCGCTTTCCCAATGTGCGATGTGCTGTGTATTACGGCGGTGACATTGATATCGTGAAACTGACGAGAGAGCACAACAATTCAAACATCCTTTCCCTCGGCGCGCGCCGTATTACCGTTGATGAAGCAAAGGCTGCAGTGAAGCTTTGGCTTGATACTGTCTTTGAAGACGAGGAACGACACGTGAGGCGAATTAGGAAGATTGAAAAAATTTGGCCATATAAATAATTTGTTGTAAAGTTATCGTGAATAAGATTTTTCAGTAGTAAGAATATCGATATTTGAATAACTCAGTATAATCATTGCTAATAGCTTTCTTTGACATCTCAAAATTTGTGGTATAATTCCCACGTTGAGCGTCATAAGAACGCATACATAATTTAGTTCTATTTAAAATGAAGAATATCAGGGTGCTCATGTTCGGATGGGAGTTCCCGCCACATAACAGCGGCGGTCTTGGAACTGCGTGCTATGGCCTGACCAAAAGTCTCACAAAGAGTAATGTGTCAGTAACGTTCGTGTTACCCAAAAAACTCGGCGGACTTAACCATGATTTTCTCAAAATAGTATTCGCAAATATTCGGAATATCAAAATTCGTGGCGTCACATCGCTTATTCATCCTTACATTACTTCAGAATTGTATGATGAGTACCTCCTCAAAGCCCCAGAGCATCAACTCTATGGCCTCAATCTGTTTGACGAAGTGAGGCGCTACGGTCTGCAGGCGAGACTTATCGCGGCCGAAGAACCTCACGATGTTATTCACGCACACGACTGGCTTTCATTTCGTGCGGGAATTGAGGCGAAGCGCATTTCCGGTAAACCACTTATCGTACACGTACATGCAACGGAGTTCGATCGCACGGGAGGAAAACCCAATCAGTTTATCTATGACGAGGAGCGCAGGGGGCTTCATGCGGCAGACTGCATCATTGCTGTTTCTCAACTCACCAAAAATGTCATTGTAGAACACTATGGCATAGAACCTTCCCGCGTCATGGTGGTTCATAATGGTATCGACCATAAAGATTTTCGTCACGCACTTCCGCCTGCACTAAAAAACGTTCGCGAGTCGGGAAAAAAAGTCGTACTTTTTGTTGGACGTATCACCATTCAAAAAGGTCCTGATTATTTTATCAAAGTTGCAAAACGGGTTCTCGAGCTTGATCCGAGCGTCCTTTTTGTAGTATCCGGCAGCGGAGATATGGAACATCAGATTATTCGCCTCGCATCAGATATGGGGCTTGGGGACAAAATCATTTTTGCTGGATTTGTCCGAGGCGATGAACTCCTCAAACTTTATCGTGCTGCGGATCTTTTTGTGATGCCTTCGGTGTCCGAGCCTTTTGGTCTCACCGCACTTGAAGCGCTCGCGAACGGAACACCCATCCTCGTCTCCAAACAATCCGGCGTATCGGAGGTTGTGACGCACGCACTCAAATCCGATTTTTGGGATATAGATGATATGGCGGACAAGATTCTTAATGTCGTTTCAAGTAGGGGATTGCATGACACACTCGGCGAGCTTGGCTCGACAGATGTTGAGCACGTGACATGGGAGAGTGCCGCCGGGAAGTGTACTCAAATTTATCGAGATATCATTAACTCTGCAAAGTAATATGACTTCAGTATGTTTTTATTTTCAGGTACATCAACCGTTTCGTATAAAAAAATATAGGATTTTTGATGTCGGGCATGATCATCACTATTTTAACGACAAATCTGATAGAGATATCAATAATGAAAAAATATTACACAAGGTCGCGAACAAGTGCTATTTGCCGACCAACAAACTGATGCTTGAACTGCTTGAAAAACATCCTGAATTCAAAATCGCCTATTCTTTTTCTGGTGTTTTTCTTGATCAGCTTGAGGAATTTTCTCCTGAGACTTTGGTTTCTTTTCAAAAACTGGTTAAGACTGGCCGCGTCGAGATACTCGAAGAAACATATTATCACTCACTTGCGTTTCTTTATTCTAAGGATGAATTTGTACGCCAGGTTGAACTTCATCGCGCAAAAATAAAGAAGCTGTTCGGTGTTACGCCGAAAGTGTTTCGCAATACCGAGCTCATCTATAACAATGAGTTGGCAAATTTCGTTGAGGGAATGGGGTATAAAGCAATTCTTGCGGAAGGGGCCGACAATCTACTCGGATGGCGCAGTCCAAATTTTGCGTACAGATCTCCCGGAACAACAACCATCAAGACATTACTCAAAAATTATAAACTGTCTGATGATATTGCTTTTCGATTTTCTTCCAAATCATGGACCGAATGGCCGCTCACATCAGAGAAATTTGCAAACTGGGTGAATGAGGTCAACGGAAACGGGAATCTTGTTAATCTTTTCATGGATTACGAAACGTTTGGTGAACATCAATGGGAAGATACCGGAATATTTGAGTTTCTGCGTGCGTTACCAGGAGCAATATTGAAGCATCCGGACAATGAATTCATCACGCCGACGGAGGCTGTCGCGAAGTATCCGGCTGTTGGTGAGTATGATGCGCATAATTTTGTCTCTTGGGCAGATGTTGAGCGTGACCTTTCAGCGTGGCTTTCAAATAGTATGCAACACGAAGCAATCAACAATATTTACGCACTTGAGGCAGATGTTTTTGCTACGGGAGATGCGAAAATTATCGAAGACTGGCGCAAGTTACAGACATCTGACCATTTTTACTATATGTGCACAAAGTGGTTTGCCGACGGAGATGTTCATAAATATTTTAATCCTTACGATACCCCCTACGAGGCGTTCATTGCATATAACAATGTATTGCATGACCTCCGCCTTCGCATTGCTGATAGGAAAACGAAGCGTGTGCAAAGCAAGAAAGATGTTGTCGTGAAGAAAAAAGTAGCCAAGAAAGTTGCGAATCGTGCGCCAACAGTGCACGTGAAGAAGGTTTCGGGCAAAAAAGCGCCCAAAATAGCAAAAAAATAAGACGCGAGTTACCCGACCCATACTGAGCAGTTTTTGTGAAAAAGATGAGGAGCAGGTATACTTTACCTATGGCTAAGTCCCTTTCGTTCGGCAATGGCTCCCTCTTGATTTGTACTGATCATTTTGGTCGCGTGCGAGATATTTATTATCCCTTTATAGGACTCGAAAATCAGGCAGGTGCTTCCAATGCACATCGTATAGGTGTTTGGGTTGATGGACGATTTTCTTGGATTGATGATGGATCGTGGACTGTTGATGTTCAATCGGACCTTTCATATACTGGCCTTACGACCGCGCACTCTGACTCCCTTCAGATCGAGTTGCATTTTACAGATGTTCTTTCTCATGAGAAAAATATTTTTTTACGTAAGATTAAGGTGCTCAATTTTGCGTCGCAAAAGAGGGAAGTGCGTATTTTTTTTAATCAGCAATTTGAGTTATTTCACTCAGAAAAGGGGGATACTGCATATTATGACCCTCAGAACAATACTATTGTTCACTATGAAGGCAAACGAGCGATTCTCATTAATGCGAACATGAATGGCCATGGCTTTACTGATTACACTGTTGGTTTATTCCACATGGAGGGAAAAGAGGGGGCATTCAAAGATGCGGAAGACGGTGTTCTTGGGAAAAACAATATAGAACATGGCAGTGTTGATTCAGTAATTGGCATGACTATGGAAATTGAAACGGATAGTACCGGAGTATTTTACTACTGGTTCACTGTTGGCGAGTCGATAGACGAAACAAAAGAACTCAATCTTTACGTCTCGCAGCATTCTGCGGAGCATATTATGAAAACATCACGGGACTATTGGAGCGCTTGGATTGAAAGAAGTAATTGGAATCTCTATGGGTTAAGCGAGAATGCGATCAATCTCTTCCTTAAGTCACAGTTCTATCTTCGGTCTCATGTTGACGTGCACGGAGGAATCATTGCTTCCGGGGATTCCGATATGCTTCAGGGTGGTCGTGATACCTACGCATATGTGTGGCCGAGAGATGCAGCATATGTTGCGGTGGCGCTTGATTGGATTGGTGATAGACATAGTGCACGCAAATTTTTTGATTTTTGTAATCATGTAATAACGGAGGGTGGCTATATGATGCACAAGTATCGCCCGGATGAATCATTGGGCTCATCGTGGCACGGTTATGTCGTCGATGGCCACTCTGAATTACCCATACAAGAAGATGAAACAGCGCTTATTTTGTGGGCGCTTTGGGAGCATTGGCTTGTTTCTCGAGACCTTGATTTTATTGAGTCACTTTATGAATCATTTATAAAAAAGGCAGCGACATTCATGGTGGCGTATCGCGATCCATATACCGGCTTGCCTAAGTCTTCATACAATCTCTGGGAAGAGAAATTCGGGATTCATACGTACACCGCATCATCGGTATACGCTGGGCTGTTGGCCGCAGCACGATTTGCTGACTTGCTCGGCAAAGATCGTAGTGAGCATAATTTTCACAAAGCGGCCAATGAAATGCGGAATGCGATCTTAAAACATTTATACGATGCGGAACAAGGATATTTTTTACGCTCCTCTTTTTTGGATGAAAAAGGGGAAATGGCCTTTGATCGTGCGATTGACGCGTCGAGTGCATATGGGATATTTCTTTTTGGAGTGCTGCCACCCGATGACCCACGACTCACGGGGGCTATTGCGCGTACAAAAGAAAAACTTTCAATACATACCCCGGTTGGCGGTATTGCTCGCTACGAGGAAGATCAGTATTATCATGTGGCCGATGATGTTCCCGGTAACCCATGGTTTATTACGACGCTGTGGTATACGCAGCATGCAATAAGTATTGCCAAGAGCGATCATGATCTCGATAGTGCTCGCGCAGAGCTTAATTGGGTAGAACGAAATGCACTACGCTCAGGAATTCTTTCAGAGCAGTTGAACCCTCATACGGGAGAACAGCTTGGCGCAGCACCACTGACATGGAGTCATGCAGAGTATGTGCGCACCGTAGTTATGTATCTCGATAAATTAAAGGAGTTGAATATTATTCGTGAAATAAAAAAGCCTTATGAATAATATTCTTTCCATAGAACACCGGGACCTAACGGATGCTTTGATGACGATTCCTTCCGAATCGCTCAATAAACTCCGTGAGGAACTCGTCCGCGTTAGTCTACTGCGCGGAGGAGCGTATATGACGCATGATCATGTCATAAGACTTCCTTTAGACCACGACATTCTTCTCGCTGCGAAACAAATGGCTGAACGGTACTATACCTCAAATCTTAAGTACATCATTCTTATTGGCATTCATGAACTAAGGGAAATACTTCACGCAGAAGTGCGTGTGAAAGAAGAAATACTCATCAGTCTTTCCAGTAAGTCTGGTGGTACAACTGAAACCATTGCGAATTTCGAGCTATTGCGTGCATTTTTAAATAAACACATCGACGGGATAGACCAGCGCATTGTCGTTACGACTGATGCAGAGTCTCCGCTTCACAAGGTGGCTACAAAAATGGGGTATGGAATTCTTTTAATGCCACAAATGGTGGGCGGCAGATTTTCCGTATTTTCTCATGCGGGTATTTTCCCGCTCCTACTTGCGGGTATTGATGTCATCTCGTTACTTGACGGCGCTCGTGGAGTACTTGATGCTGAGCGTGAGTCGTCGAATAGTAACCAGACCGCAAAATTCGCTGCCGAATCGATTTTTCGTGAGATGACGGTCGGTCATTGTAACATACTGAATATTTTTCATTTTCATCCTGAGCTTGAATCGCTTGGCAAGTGGGAACGCCAGCTTATTGCAGAATCACTTGGAAAAAAAAATGATATTTCCGGTCGCGAGATTAGGAGTGGCATAACTCCAATTGTTTCTATTGGTTCTACAGATCTCCATTCCATGGCGCAACTCTATTTTGGTGGACCAAAAGATAAGATGACGATAATCGTTAGGGCAAATCGTACCACGACGGAGAGGATTCCTTCGGATGGAGTGCTTCACGATGTCGCTCCGGCTCTCTCAATGAGAAGTCCCGTCGAGTTAAACGATGCAATATATCAGGGGGTGGTTCGAGCGTACCACAAAAATAAACTACCGGTCGTTCTCGTTACATTACCATCGGTATCGGCGGTCGCAATCGGTGCATACATGGAGTGGCGCATGCTCGTGGTTATTTATCTTGCGACTCTGTTGCATGTAGATCCATATAATCAGCCTAACGTTGAAGATTATAAGGAAGAAACTAGGGTTATCCTTGGACATCTTGGAAAAAAATAATCTAATAATTTATAAAACTATGTATATTCTATTTGATATCGGGGGAACAAAGATGCGCATTGCGCTTTCTAAAAACGGTGAAACTTTTGGTGACCCAAAAATTGTAGACACACCGAAAGATTTTGATGCAGGAATGCAGATGTTAAAAGAAATTGCACATGAATTACTTGGGGGCGAAAAGCTTATCGCGGCCGGAGGGGGTATTGCTGGTACGCTTTCTCGCGACAAGACGACGTTTTTGATTGGGCCAAATCTTCATGGATGGAACGGTAAACCCATAAAGTCAGCTCTGGAATTGGCATTTGGTGCTCCGACGTTTGTGGAAAATGATACTGCCATTGTTGGTCTTGGTGAGGCGGTTGCGGGTAGCGGCATGGGACATCAGATTGTTGCTTATATGACCGTGTCGACTGGTGTCGGAGGCGTGAGAATTGTTGATAAAAAAATTGATGTTTCTGCTATGGGTTTTGAGCCGGGACATCAGATTATTGATGCCGACAACACGCTCTATCGTTCGACAGTTTGCGGAGCTGGACTCGATTTTGAGTCGACAGTATCCGGCACAGCGATTTCTGCGCGGTATGAGAAAAAGCCTTATGAAATTACGGATGAGGCTTTTTGGGAGGAAATGGCTAGAATTCTCGCTTTCGGATTGAACAACACCATCGTACACTGGTCACCTGATGTCGTTGTTATTGGAGGCTCGATGATGAATAAAATTGGTATTCCCGTTGACCGTGTTCGCGCGCACTTGAAAGGGATCCTTCATATTTTTCCTGAGCTTCCGGTCATTACACACTCAGCGCTCGCGGACGTTGGGGGGCTTCACGGTGCACTCCATTTTATAAAACAAAATCTCGGAAAATAGTTTTTCAAAAAACCGCTTAGGCGGTTTTTTTCTCGAGCTCGATAAATTTGAGTCCGAATGCATTTTTTTCGTCGGATTTATAAATAAGGGTCGAATCTTCCCTCCATTCTGCGGAATCATATGTTGGAAAAAATGCATCACAGGGGAATACTGCGTCAATCTCCGTAATATATAATCTGGTCGCAGAAGGTAGTGCCTCGCGAAAAAGTTCAGCACCGCCAATGACGAACACGTCATCGCTTTCTTTGTTTGCTAGGGCGAATGCTTCGGAGAGTGAATGGGCACGCCAGACGCCAGGGACTCTCCATGTTCTGTCTCTCGTGAGTACGATATTCATTCGATCAGGCAGTGGGCGACCGATGGACTCATAAGTTTTTCGACCCATAATAACTGATTTACCAGAGGTCACCTCCTTAAAATGAGCCATGTCGCGCGGCAATTTCCCCGCCCACGGCATGGTGTTATTCTTGCCAATGCCATGTTTTTTGTCATGTGCAACAATGATGGAGATATTCATCTATACTATTATACAAAAATGCCCTACAAAGTGTAGGGCATGTATTTATACGGCAATAGGAGCCTTGATTGCGGGATGTGGGTCGTATCCCTCGAATTCAAAATCTTCATATTTGAAGTCATCAATCGCGTTTACCTTGCGTTTAATTACGAGCTTTGGGAGTGCGCGAGGCGCACGCAAAAGTTGCTCATTAACTTGGTCGACGTGGTTATTGTAGATATGGCAGTCACCACCTACCCATATGAATTCACCGAGTTCAAGTCCAGTCACATGGGCGACCATGTGCGTAAGTAGGGCATACGAAGCGATATTGAAAGGAACACCCAGAAATGAATCACAGCTGCGCTGATAAAGCTGGCAAGAGAGTTTGCCATTCGCGACATAGAATTGAAATAGGCAGTGGCAAGGCATGAGCGCCATTTTGGATAAGTCAGCAACATTCCACGCCGAGACAATAATCCGTCGCGAGTCGGGATTATTCTTGAGCGTCTCGATAATTTCCGAGAGTTGGTCGATAGTTTTCCCGTCCGGTGTACCCCATGAGCGCCACTGGTGTCCATATACGGGACCCAAGTCGCCGCTTGCATCTGCCCATTCATCCCAGATGGTCACCCCATTATCTTTCAGATATTTGATGTTGGTGTCGCCCGAGATGAACCAGAGGAGTTCATGAATAATAGCCTTCGTAAATACCTTCTTGGTGGTGACGAGAGGAAATCCCTCAGAGAGGTTAAACCGCATTTGGTGACCAAAAATACTTTTTGTCCCCGTACCGGTCCGATCCTCTTTGTGTGTGCCTTTGTCTTTAATTGTCTGCAGGTAATGAAGGTATTGTTTCATCGATATTTCTCCTAATGATAAATGAGCATTCTCCAAGTGAATATAGCACAAATGCATTATCCACAATAATTCTCGTACGTGCTATAGTCATTTCTACTATGTCAAAAAATACATTTGGGTTCACAATAGAGAAAAGGGTCGGAGGGGATTCATTGGCGCGCACTGGTGTGATTCACACACCGCACGGGGATATCAAAACACCGGCGTTTATCGTTGTAGGGACCAAGGCGACCGTGAAGTCCCTTACGATGGAGCAAGTGAAAAGTCTTGGTACGCAGGTCGTTCTTGCGAATACTTATCATCTGTATCTCGCGCCGGGAGATGAGTTGGTGAAAAAAGCCGGAGGATTGGGTAAGTTCATGAATTGGGATGGGCCTACTTTCACAGATTCCGGTGGATTCCAAGTGTTCTCATTGGGGGCCGCATTTGGAAAAGGGGTAGGCAAGGTGGCAAGTGAGGAAGAAAATGCCGAGGACACCAATTCTGATCATGGGCAGTTGGCCACCGTTGATGACGATGGGGTGACTTTTAAATCACATCGAGATGGGAGCTTGCATCGTTTTACCCCAGAGCGTTCCATCCAGATTCAACACAACATTGGGGCAGACATAATTGTCGCTTTCGATGAATGCACGTCGCCACGCGATCCGCATGATAAACAAAAACGCTCTCTTGATCGCACGCATGCATGGGCCAAGCGCTCACTCGCTGAGCACAAAAAACTTGGTGGAGATCAGGCTCTCTATGGGGTCATTCAGGGAGGGAAGTTTCAGGACTTGCGCGAAGAAGCGGCGCAGACCATCGGCGCAATGGATTTTGACGGATTTGGCATCGGTGGCTCGTTTAGTAAGGATGACATCGGTACTGCGGTTGCTTGGGTGAATAAAATACTTCCTGAGGATAAACCAAGACATCTCCTTGGAATTGGTGAGCCGATAGATTTCTTTTATGGAGTTGAAGCTGGAGTGGATACCTTTGACTGCGTTTCCCCGACACGATTGGGAAGAAATGGCTCGTTCTATACGACGAACGGACGAATGATAATTAAAAATGCACAGTACGTGAATGATCACACTCCCATTGATAACAACTGCGGATGCTACACGTGTAAACATCACACCCGTGCATACCTCGCGCATTTATTTCGTGAAGGCGAGATGCTTGGCGCCGCACTCGGGTCGATTCACAACTTGTACTTTGCGCTCCACCTCGTCGAACGCATCCGCCTATCACTGTTCGACGGCACATATGCGTCATTAAAAAAGCAAACATTAAAAGATTTCTACGGCACCGTATAAAAATCTCTCTCTACATTTCCTGTGTTCAGTATGCCGAAATCTATTATCTGGTGAATGGTAATGTATGTACGCGTTGCTAAAATGACAACATTATGCTATCTTGTCAAGAATGAATTTCAATCTTAAATCCGATTGGAAGCCCTCTGGAGACCCGAAACACCGCAAGGCCGGTGCACGGGCGAGACTCATCCTACGTTTATTCCGTTCAATCATATGACAAACTTTCACCTTAAATCCGACTGGGAGCCCTCTGGAGACCAGCCTCTGGCCATAAAGAAGCTCTACGAAGGCATAGAAGCTGATATGTGCTACCAGACTCTTTTGGGTGTCACGGGCTCCGGAAAAACCTTTACCGCTGCAAATATTATTGCGAAGGTTGATAAGCCGACTTTGGTTATCGCACATAACAAAACACTTGCAGCTCAACTTGCTCAAGAATATCGTCTATTTTTCCCCGATAATGCCGTGCACTATTTTGTCTCTTATTATGATTATTATCAGCCTGAAGCGTATCTTCCGACGACAGATACTTACATTGAGAAAGATGCTCAGATCAATGAAGAGATTGATCGATTGCGCCATGCATCCACTCAAGCATTACTTTCCCGAAAAGACGTTATCATCGTCGCTTCTGTTTCATGTATATACGGCCTCGGCTCGCCGGACGAGTATCTGCGCGTGAATCTGAAGCTTGAGGTTGGAGAAAAAATTTCACGCAATGACGTCATACGTAAACTTGTGAATGTCTACTTCGATAGAACGAATGCCGATCTTCGTCCTGGAACATTTCGCGGGATAGGGAATACTCTAGAGATTATGCCTACTGGTGAGATTATGATCTACCAGCTTTCATTTAGTGGGAGTGAAATCGTTGGAATAGTAAAAATCGATCCCATTACACGAGCAATAGTATCCGAGGAAAAATCTGTTTTCTTTTTTCCCGCAAAACATTTCGTGACGAATGATGAAGAACGAAAGCGTGCGCTACTCGATATGAAAGTCGAACTGGTAAACCGTCTGAAAGTGCTTGAGAAGGAAGGGAAGATCCTTGAGGCTGAGCGTCTGAAGCGTCGAACAAAATATGACATGGCGATGATTGAAGAAGTTGGTTATTGCAGTGGCATTGAGAATTATTCTCGTCATTTTTCAGGAAAAGCACCAGGTGAGCCGCCGGAAACTTTGCTTTCCTATTTTCCACACAAGGAAGATGGATCAGCCGACTTCCTCACTATTATTGATGAGTCCCATGTAACAATCCCGCAAATTCGAGGGATGTTTGCTGGCGATCAATCGCGTAAGAAAACGCTGATTGAGCATGGCTTTCGCCTTCCGTCTGCAGCCGACAATAGGCCGTTGACATTTTCTGAGTGGGAAGCGCGTGTGGGGCAAGTCATCTTTACTTCTGCAACGCCGGGCGCGTACGAGCGTGAGCATGGCGAGCAGGTTGTCGAGCAGGTTATCCGTCCCACCGGACTCGTCGATCCAGAAATTGTGATTCGTCCCATAGTGGAAAAAGGAACGTTCCGCGGACAAATAGCAGATTTTATCGATGAAGCGGTGAGTGTCGTAAAAAAAGATGAGCGTATACTAGTGACCACTCTTACAAAGAAAATGGCCGAGGATTTGTCCGTCTATCTCAAGGAGCACGGCGTGAAGTCGGAATATTTACACAGTGATGTAAAAACCATGGACAGAATAAAAATTCTGACGGAGTTCCGTAAGGGCACTTTTGACTGTCTTGTCGGGGTGAATTTGCTGCGCGAGGGACTCGATTTACCCGAGGTATCCTTGGTCGCTATTTTAGATGCCGATAAGGAGGGATTTTTGCGCTCCGAGACATCGTTGATTCAAACCATCGGTCGCGCGGCGAGAAATGTCAGAGGACGAGTGCTTTTATATGCAGACGTTATGACTGGTTCGCTGACCGCTGCGGTGAACGAGACCAATAGGCGTCGATCGGTACAGGAAGCTTATAATACCAAGCACGGAATTACTCCAGTTACGATCAAGAAGAAAATTCATGATATTACGGAGGAATTGAGGACTGTACATGAAAAAACCTTACATGAACTATTATTGCTTGATCAAAAAGCATTTACGAAAGACCCAGCGAAACTTATTAAGCAGAAGGAAAAGCAAATGCTCGCTGCGGTGAAGGAGCTCGATTTTGAAACAGCCGCATTATTGAGAGATGAAATTAAAATGCTGAGAGGAGAACCGGCAAATACCCGAACAACGAGCGGGTCGCGCAAGAAGAAAGCATAAGGAATCTCAGCAGCATTAGAGGTTAAATTTATGTATTTAGAAGGATGCAAAATAGTGCTATACTTGCATCATGATTGCCGCAAGTATTGGTGTCGGAAAAGGAAAGGATTCACATACTGCTGGTGCTGAGGCGTGTACTCAGGCTATTTCTGGGTTGCCGAAAGGAAAAGATGCTGATGCGCTCATTGTGTTTGGGTCGACGACCTTTGACCAAGATGCATTGGTGGCCGGCGTCACAAGCGTCGCACCGAATGCCATACTCATTGGATGTTCCACTGCAGGCGAGATTTCCAGTGAGGGATTTTCTACATACAACACCGTCGTGGTCATGGCTATTTGCTCCGATCAGGCACGTTTTTGGGGAGCGATCGGAAATCACATTCTTTGGAACGCGCGTCTCGCAGGTGAAGAGTGCGCAAATACGCTTACGTATAATTCAAACGGATATATTTCTTCTTGCCTCACGTTTCTTGACGTACTTTCTGGCTCTGGCGATGAGACGATTCGTGGCATGACGAATAAATTAGGAGATACTTTTCCCGTCACTGGAGGTGCATCTGGTGATGAGATGTTATTTTTCGAAACATATCAGTATTTACAGAATAAAGTGTATCGCGGTTCTATCGTCGGCATGGGTCTCTCTGGGGATTATCACACAGCGTCTGTCGCAATGCATGGTTTTTTGCCAATAGGAATATCGCGCGTTGCGACGCGATCAGAGGGCACCACACTATTTGAATTAGACGGAAAGCCAGCGTCTTCAATATACGAAGAATATTTTGGAGAAGACCATGTGCACGAACTGCATGATGGATTACTTCCGGCGCTTGCAGTGGCTTATCCTCTCGGAGTATTTACTGATGATAATAATGATGTTGTTTTGCGAAATCCTATTTTTGTTGATCAAAAAGGAGCCATGACATTTGCCTCTGGTATTCCTGAAAAATCTGAGATTCGCCTCATGATCTCTGATATCGATAGAGGGTTAGAGACTGCAGAGCGTGCAGCAAGGGAAGTATTGAAAAAGCTTCAAGGAAGAACACCCAAAGCAATTATTGTTGTTAATTCTGCGGCAAGGAAAAAAATGTTCGGATTACGCGCTGATGAGGAAATAGAAATCATACAGCGTATCATCGGACGCGATGTTCCCATCGCCGGGTACTATTCATATGCTCAAGTCGGAGGTCAGTCTGGAGAGCGTGTACAGATACATAATGGTTCTTTATTGTTATGGGCTATTGCGGAATAGTGTATTTTTCGCGTAAAATGAAGTAAGTCTTATGCAAAATGAACTACACGGAGGGACTCGATTGAAATCGACGAGCTGGATTATTGATGCTCGTTGGTACTATGCACCCCTAGCTTTTTTTCTTGGCATCATTGCGCGAGAGGATGGGGATCAAATGAGGTCGTTGGTCATCCTTGGTGGTTCACTTTTTTTTGTATTACTTTGCAATATTTTTTTCTCTATATATATCAGAAAAACAGAGAAAGAATTTCCCTCGGACAAGAGTGTCGGTACGATAAACATATTACAGATCGCACTTGATCTACTTTTTTTCTTCACCGTGATGATGTTCACTGGCGGTGGGGTGAGCAGTGTTGGTCATTCGTTTTTCTTTATACCTATAGTCGTTTCGATGATTGTATTTGGTTTTCGAGGTGCCATTATTGTTGCAATTGTGTCGGGTGTGGCTGTATTGGTGTCAGCATTTATTCATTTAGGTATATTTACTGATCTGATATCGGGAGCTAATCCGTTTATCATTTCTCCTCGTTTTTCAAACACATTACTTCAGTCTGGGGTTATTTTTATTCTGTATTTACTTACGGGATTTTTTGGAGGATATATATCACGACTCATGAGAGCTCGTGACGTTCTTTTGCATGAGCAAATTGCCAGCGAAGAAGTACACGTAGTGCGACTCGAAGAATTAACCAAAGCATTTGATCAAAGCGCAAAGTTGTTGGTTCGTCGCGACCTCGAACTTACGAGCGCAAACGACAAGCTTATTCAGCTAGACAAGATGAAGTCTGAAATAATATCAGTCGTCGCACATCAGCTACGCACACCGCTTTCAGCTATAAAATGGTCTCTGAAAATAATTCTTGACAAAGACGCTGGCGAATTGACCCCACAACAAGAGGAGCTTTTAAAAAAAAGTTTTACGTCCAATGAGCGTATGATAACGCTCATTAACGACATGCTTGCGGTGGACAAGCTCGAATCCGGCAAATTAAAATATGATTTCGTCGTTGTGCAGTTTGAGGATATCGTCCAAGATATGATTAGAAGCCTTTTGACTCTCGCAACGAAGAAAAACATACGTGTCGAGTTCTCGTCGCCAAGGGAGTTGTTGCCAAAGATAAAAGTTGATGTCGACAAGTTGCGTGATGTCCTTCAAAATTTAATCGATAATGCAATCAAATATACCAATCCGGGAGGTACGGTGTCTGTTGGCGCCACAAAAGAAAATGACGAAATACACTTTTGGGTCAAAGATGATGGTATAGGAATTCCTGCCGACGAGCAGGAGAAGATATTTGGTCGTTTTTTTAGGGCTTCCAACGCTTCGCGTTTTGCATCTGATGGTTCTGGTCTAGGTTTATTTATTACACAAAGCATTGTCAAGCGTCATGGCGGAAAATTATGGTTTGAGAGCAAAATAGGGTCAGGTTCAGTTTTCCACGTCACATTGCCACTCAGCTGACGATAGGATATCTATGATATACTACTATTCGTATGAATGAAGAATTTGCGCAAAGTATCGTCATCATGTCGGTTGATCAAAATTTTATCCAAAAACTCTCTGGCTTGCTTGAGGAATCGCACTATCGCTCCATATTGGCGCATGATCCAGCAACATTAGTTGAAGTCTTTTCAGATGGCACCCCAGGTTTGATCATTCTGGATATCGGGAAAGAGTCTGAAAAAAATTTGAATTTAATCAGAATGATTCGCGAGCATTCGGAAAAGCATGTAGCGGAAATACCCATTATTATTGTTTCTGAAAGTGGAAACCCCATCGAAATTTCTTCCGCATTGAAGTGTGGTGTCCAGGCCTATTTTGTAAAGTCGAATTTTAATGCAACTCAGATTTTGTCATATGTTTCAAAATATATTGGATCAGCGACACAAATCGAGGCTGAGACAGCATCACCGACAGTAGCTGAGGTTGTTCCATCACCCACACCATCAGTGAAGTCGCAAACCAAGCTCCTTATCATTGAGGATGACAAATTCCTTAGGGATCTTGCTGTGCAAAAAATTTCGAAAGAAGGATTTACTGTCATTGCGGCGGTGGATGGTGAGCAGGGGGTTCTATTTGCCGAAAAGGAGCTTCCGGACGTAGTGTTGCTTGATATATTGTTACCGGGGATAGACGGCTTTGAAGTATTGCGCCGACTACGTGCAAATCCCGCTCTTTCAAATACACACATTTCGATGCTTTCTAATTTTGGTCAGCGCGAAGACATTGAAAAGGCACTGAAGGCAGGAGCTGATAAATTTATGGTCAAGGCAAATTATACACTCGATGAAATTGTTGGCGAGGTAAAGGAAATGGCAAAATTTAAACGAAATTAATATGACAATTCAAAAAAAGGAAATTTCAGATTTTATGGGTTCGCTTGTTGAGAAGAATCCGGGTGAAATAGAATTTCATCAGGCGGTAGAGGAGGTTGCGGAAACAATCTTGCCGTATTTGAGCGAGCATGCAAAGTATCAAAACGAGATGCTTCTCGAGCGACTAGTGGAGCCTGAACGTACAATCATATTTCGCGTTCCATGGGCTGATGATGTTGGGCAGATACACGTCAATCGCGGGTATCGCGTGCAATTTTCTAGCGCCATCGGTCCATATAAGGGAGGGCTCCGATTTCATCCATCGGTCAATCTGTCGATATTGAAGTTTTTGGGTTTTGAGCAGGTTTTGAAAAATAGCCTCACGACGCTTCCGATGGGAGGAGGGAAGGGTGGATCTGACTTTGACCCTAAAGGCAAGTCAGATCGAGAAGTAATGCGTTTTTGTCAGGCCTTTATGACGGAACTTTATAGGCATATTGGTGCTGATACGGATGTGCCTGCTGGTGATATCGGGGTTGGCGGAAGGGAGATTGGGTATTTGTTTGGACAATATAAGAAAATGACCAATGAATTCACTGGCGTGCTTACCGGAAAGGGCTATGGATGGGGAGGCTCTCTGATGCGGCCTGAGGCAACAGGGTACGGTGCTGTTTATTTTGCGGAAGAAATGCTTAGTAGACACAGTGAGACTTTGTTACATAAAACGATCGTTGTTTCCGGCTCAGGAAATGTAGCCCAACACGTTGTCGAGAAGGCCATTATGCTCGGTGCAAAGGTATTGACGATGTCGGACTCCGACGGATATATCTATGATAAAGATGGTATCAATGCGACGAAGCTTGCATTTGTGAAGGAGTTAAAAAATGTGAAACGTGGTCGCATAAAGGAATATGCCGATAAATTTGGAGCGGAGTACCTAGCCGGAGCGAAACCCTGGAGTGTGAAAGCTGAACTCTACTTCCCTTGTTCTACGCAGAATGAACTGAATGGACATGATGCAAAAATGATTGTCGACAACAAGGGGCTAGCTGTTATTGAAGGGGCAAATATGCCCACTACGCAAGAGGCTGTATCTTTGCTCCAGAAACAGGGAATAATGTTTGCCCCAGGAAAGGCTTCGAATGCGGGTGGTGTTGCCACGTCCGGACTTGAGATGTCTCAAAACAGTCTGAGGCTCTCCTGGGCGGCTGATGAAGTTGATGCGCGCCTGAAAGAGATCATGAAAAATATTCATGCAACTTGCGTCACCTTTGGTGGCGAGAGTAAGAGCCGTGTGGATTATGTAAAAGGTGCCAACATAGGTGGATTTGTCCGTGTCGCAGATGCGATGCTTGCGCAGGGTATAGTTTGATTGACCTGCATAAAAATAATTGCTCTTTGCGAGAAATGCCCAGTTGTGAGATTTTGCATTTTATAAAAAATGTGTTAGAATTGCACACTCATGAGCGATAAACACAAAACTAAAGAACTCGACTCGATCATTGTTCGCGGTGCTCGAACGCATAATCTGAAGAATATTACCGTGGAGATGCCGCGCAACAAAATGGTGGTCATTACCGGTCTTTCCGGCTCTGGAAAATCTTCACTTGCGTTCGATACGATATTTGCTGAGGGTCAGCGCCGATATGTGGAGTCGCTTTCGGCATATGCTCGACAGTTTCTTCATCAGATGCAAAAGCCGGATGTCGATGAGATTATTGGTCTTTCGCCAGCTATTTCCATAGACCAGAAGTCGCACTCCTCGAACCCGCGTTCAACAGTTGCAACCATTACTGAATTATACGACTACCTCCGTGTTCTGTACGCCCGTATCGGAATTCCGCACTGTCTCACATGTGGAAAGCCAATTAAGCGTCTGACGAACGAGGAGATCATGAATTTCGTTATAGAAAAGGTCGGTGAAATAGGAAAACATGAAGCGAAGGAGATTGTTCTCGGCGTCTCCTATTCAACGCTCAAGGTTGGCATTTATGCGCCCGTCGTGCGCGGGCGGAAAGGGGAATACTATCAGTTGCTTTATGATTATCTTTCAAAGGGGTACATCAAGGCGCGTATCGACGGAAAACAGAAAAATCTTCGTGAGCAGATCGTACTCTCAAAAAATAAAAAACACGATATCGACATTCTCGTTGATGAGTTCTTCGTGTCCGAATTTACTGACAATGTGAAGGGTGTGCGCGAGCGACTTGCGGAGGCTGTCGAACGCGGACTCGACGAGACGGAGGGTCTTGTGCGTCTCGTGATTGGCGAAGATGACACGCTTATGTCGGCAAAATTTGCCTGTCCTGACGATGGGTTTTCTTATCCCGAAGTGGAACCAAGACTGTTCTCTTTCAACTCTCCCGCCGGTGCGTGCCAAGGGTGTAATGGCCTCGGGACAAAGCACTTTTTTGGCGAGGAGGCATGTGAGGTGTGTCACGGTGCTCGCTTGCGTGAGGAAGCACTTCATGTACGCATTGGGGGTGGTAATGTCATAAACAAGAAAGAAAAGGAAGGGGTTTTGAAGAAGGAGAGTGGGAAAAATATTGTTGAAATTACGGATATGTCCATTGAAGAGGCATCTGCATATTTTCACTCACTTGTTCTGACGCCGACCGAAAAGGAAATTTCCAATGTAGTTATCAAGGAAATTCAGTCGCGCTTATCATTCATGCTTGATGTGGGAATTGGGTATCTGACCCTTGGGCGTCGCGCAAACACACTTTCTGGTGGCGAAGCACAACGCATTCGTCTTGCATCACAACTCGGATCTCGGCTCGTCGGAGCGCTTTACGTGCTCGACGAACCTACCATTGGTCTGCATCAAAAAGACAATGATAAGTTGATCAAAACACTCCGTGATCTCTGTGATATGGGGAATACCATTATCATCGTGGAGCATGACGAAGATACTATCTTTGCTTCAGACTATTTGGTTGATATCGGTCCAGGTGCTGGCGTGCATGGTGGCCACGTTGTGGCCGCGGGTTATCTTGAAGACTTATTGTTAAACAAAAAGGAAAAATCATTAACCTTAGACTATTTGCGTGGAGATAAAACAATTCCCATTCCCGAAAAACGGCGCACGAAAGACAAGGGGACGCTACAGATACGTGGAGGCAAAGCTTTTAATATCAACAACATGAATGTTGATATTCCACTCGGAAAGTTGGTGACCGTGACTGGCGTTTCGGGCTCAGGGAAGTCAACTCTTCTATACGAGCTCGTTTATAAAAATCTGCAGGCGCGATTTGAGCGAAAATATCGTAGCGCAAAGACTTACAATTGCTCGTCGTTCACAGGAACTGAATATTTGCACCGCACCATACTTATCGACCAGTCTCCCATCGGAAGAACCCCACGTTCAAATCCCGCAACTTACACCGGCGCATGGACGTTCATTCGCGATATGTTTGCCGAGACGGAAGAGGCGAAGGTGCGTGGGTGGAAACCATCTCGATTTTCCTTCAACGTAAAGGGCGGGCGCTGCGAGGCGTGTGAGGGAAACGGAATGATTGCAGTCGAAATGCATTTTTTGCCGACCGTGTACGTGCTCTGTGATGTGTGCCAAGGAAAGCGTTTCCAAAAAGAGACGCTCGAAGTGAAGTGGAAGAAGAAGAATATATACGAAGTTCTGAAGATGACCGTTGAAGAGGCAACGACTTTTTTTGAGGATATTCCTGCTATTTCGGATCGATTAAAGTCGATGGAAGACGTGGGGCTCGGCTATTTGGAGCTGGGCCAATCTGCAACGACCTTGTCGGGTGGAGAGGCGCAACGCGTGAAAATTGCATCCGAACTTTATCGCCCACTTATGCAACGCACCATGTATCTTCTCGACGAGCCAACCATCGGGCTGCACTATGAAGATGTGAAGAAATTGATCGAAATATTGCAAACCCTCGTCGATAAAGGAAATTCCGTGCTTTTGATTGAACACAATCTCGATGTAATCAAATCCTCCGACTATGTAATCGATATTGGACCCGAAGGTGGCTCGGGTGGAGGCACGCTTGTGGCGAAGGGAACTCCGGAAGAGGTCGCGAATAATTCAAAATCACACACAGGGAAATATCTGAACAAAATGTTAAAAAAAACGAGTAAATAAAAAAGGCGCCGTGTGGCGCCTTTTGTTTACTTACCTATCTGGATTTGAGTGGCGGTTTACCGCGATCATCTTCCATGTCTTCAACGTGGCAGGAATGGAAATCCTCAACCCAGTTCAGGAAATCCTTTATAACCCCCGGGAGAATCTCGGTCAGTCGTTGAGGAGAACATGCGCCCGAGAATTCTGGTTTCATGAATGGGAAAACATCTTTCAAGCCTTGCGGAGGAATTTCGACCGGAAATCGCACCCGAAGATCACCCGCGTTAAGTTGCACTGTCTGGATGATGTGGGCAACAATACACGCCCAAGCATCAGTGAAGACAAACTGCCCCATCAATCCATCGTCACCAATCAACTGATTGGGTGCATAAAGGGAGGGACGCAGCGGTCTATTGAAGTGATATTCCCGTAGTTCGAATGCAAGTCTGCCAACAAGCCGTTCTGATATCATGGTACTCTCCTGTTTGTTCCTCCTTCATCTAATCATCATGTTGTTGTTTGTCAATACCAATGACTTCCTTTATGATACGGCAATGACACAGGACAGGCTAAAATCGTTCAAATTACCCGATTCCCCAGGTATCTATAGGTTTCTCGATGCGAAAGGGAGGGTCTTGTATATCGGAAAGGCGACGTCCTTGCGCGACCGCGTGAGGAGCTATTTTTCTAATGATCTGCTTCATATGCGTGGAAAACATATCGTCGACATGGTCACGCTTGCACGCAATGTCGAGCATCAGGTGACCGATTCGGTAATCGAGGCGCTTATTCTTGAGGCAAGTCTCATTAAACGCCACCAGCCGTTCTACAACACCAGAGAAAAAGACAATCGTAGCTGGAACTATGTGGTTATGACGAAAGAAGAATTTCCACGAGTCCTTACTATCCGTGAGCGGGTCATGCTCTCGGGTACCGAAGGGGCGAGTGGAATTTATCTTCACGTTTTTGGCCCATTCACAGATGGTGGAAGTCTGAACGAATCGTTGAAGATTATCCGTCGGATTTTGCCGTTTCGCGACAAATGCCAACCACATCAGGGAAAGCCTTGTTTTAATCGTCAAATAGGGCTTTGTCCGGGGATTTGCTCCGACGAAATGAACGCACGTGAGTATATGGAGCGCATTCAAGAGATTAGATTATTTTTCGAAGGCAAAAAAAATACGCTAGTAAAAAGACTCGGGAAATTGATGCATGAGTATGCTACTCAGCAGAAATTTGAGGAAGCGCAGGAGTTTAAAAACATGATATTCTCACTTCAGCATATCAAAGATGTTTCACTATTGAGCGCAGAGGTGCGTTCCCATTCACAGAAAACCTCCCTATCGCGTAGTAAACCATTCCGTATTGAGGCCTATGACGTTGCGCATATCTCCGGTAAGTACACGGTTGGCGTGATGACCGTCGTTGAAGATGGGAAATTGAAAAAGAGCGACTATCGCAAGTTCAAGATTCGCATTGAAAGTGATGTATCGAACGATACGCTTCATCTTGATGAGGTTTTGCGGCGGCGTTTCGGACACAAAGAATGGACCAAACCCGATTTAGTTGTCGTTGATGGTGGAACTGCACAAAAAAGACGTGCAGAAAAGGTGCTTGGCGAACTCGCACTGTCCGTTGATGTCGTAAGTGTCGTGAAGGATGCACGCCATAAGCCGAAAGCGATACTTGGAAATCGTGAAATCGCAGAGTCATATAAGCGTGGTATTTTGCTTGCCAACGCGGAATCCCACCGCTTTGCCGTGGCATATCATCGGCAAATTCGAGATACGCTGGGATGCAAAAAGGACTAGTACGGTGCGCCACTGTTGCGCTATACTGATGTCATGCAAAAGATAAGAGTAGGAGTAGTGCGAGGCGGACCGTCGAGTGAGTATGACGTATCGCTTCGTACGGGCGAAAATGTATTGCGTAATCTTGATCGTGACAAATACATTCCGATCGACCTACTTCTTACCAAGGATGGCGAGTGGGTTATGGGTGGCGTCCAGCAGAGCTTTTCGAATATTGTCCCTCATCTTGATGTCGTGTGGAATGCATTACATGGAGCATACGGTGAGGACGGAAAGATACAGCAATTATTTGAAAAATTTGGCATTCCTTATACTGGCTCACGAGCATTGTCATCAGCCATTGGCATGCACAAGGGTCTTGCGAAGGATAGATTTGTTGAGTATGGCCTCACGGTGCCTCACGGCGATATCGTTTTAGAGGGTGCGAATATTGCAGATGCGGCATTCGAAATCTATCGCAATAGACAATTGCCGCTCGTGGTGAAGCCCGTAACCGGAGGCTCATCGATTGCCACAACTATTGTGTATTCCCTCGAAGAATTGGGAGATGCCATAACGTTGGCAGCGAAGTATGGTGACGTCCTTGTTGAAGAGTTCATTGCAGGGCAGGAGGCGACTGTTTGTGTCATCGATGGCGGTGTAAAAGGGGAGTTCCTCGTGCTGTATCCAATAGAAATCGTTCCTCCGAGTACTAAACCTTTTTTTGATTATGAAACGAAGTATGACGGCTCCACGGAAGAGATATGTCCGGGGAGGTTCACGCTCGCGACACATAGTCTCTTGCGTGACCTTGCTGTAAAAGCTCATAAGTCAATCGACGCGAGGCATTATTCACGAACTGATTTTATGATTTCTCCGAAGGGTATTTATACCATCGAGATCAATACGCTTCCAGGGTTGACGAGTGAGTCACTTTTTCCGAAAGCGCTTTCCGCTGGGAGGGTCGAATTTTCAGATTTTCTCGAGCACGTTCTTTCACTTTCACTAACGAGTAATCGATAACATTCGACCGGCCTCCATACTCGAATGCTTGTTTTTTTTAAATAGTTGATATATGCTACCTCAGTAATTGTTTGAGGCTTATCCGCTCCGTGCGGACGCCTAAACATTTTGCATCAAACTGTTTTAAGGGCCGTTAGCTCATCTGGTAGAGCACTACATTTGCAATGTAGGGGTGGCAGGTTCGAGTCCTGTACGGTCCACATAAGACACAAATACCTGCCCCTGTGGCAGGTTTTGTGCTTTTGTGGACCGTAGCAAGCAATCTGCATTGCTTGCGAAAGGACTCGAAGCCCTTCCCCCTTATTTCTAAGTCATTCCTATCTCGCGGAAATGGGAAAGGGGTACTGACGCAGTAGGCGTCGAGATTCCTGTACGGTCCACAACAAAAATTTTCCCCGAAAGGGGATTTTTTGTTGTGGCCGTAGGAGTGAACTGCTTCACTCCGTACAGGACGAGAAGGGCTTTGCGATGTTTACAAAGCATTCCTATGCTGAGTAAACCGCAAAGGCATACTGTCCTGGTAAGTCGAGTTTGCAGAGCCAAACACCCGGTCGGCTTTTTCGAAGAAGTATTCGCCTCCGCGAATGCACCACACAACTCGCCCTCTATATAAAACTTGCGAGGACGAACTCGAATAGAGGAAGAGTCCCGTACGCTCCTCACCAATGCGGCTGAATCAAGCGGTATTCTTCATCGCCGTATATACATCTACTTTTTTGATGATATCTTCCAGGCGATGATTGCTTTTGACGACAAAATCAACGACATTCAATTGAAATGCTTCTTTCATCTTCTCTGGCCCACCTGACACTGAAACAATCATTACCGGTATGTTTTTTAACAATTCATTTTTGCGAATACGCTCCAAAAAAATAAGTCCCCCCATTCCAGGAAGCAGAAGATCAAGCCATACGAGGTCTGGTTTTACTGTTTTTAGCAATTCAATTGCCCATTCAGCCGACATTGCACTTACCACAAAGTAGCCTGCGGCTGTGAGGCGTATGCTAATGGCCTCCTGAAGGGCAACCTCGTCCTCCACAACTAAAATCGTTTTTTTTGATTTTATTATTTTCATGATACAAACAAATTGGGGATATTCACACAATTAAGGGTCTCAGATACACACTATCGACATATGTAAAAAGTTGCTCACGACATCGTAGTATTGCCATCGAACCTTCTTTGCGCTTTACTATAGTCTGCTGAGATAGTAGAAACATAAAGAAATTATGAAATATTTATTAAGAACAAGAGACTTTAGCCACGGATTTATGATAAGTCAAATTCAATGAGAGTTCTCCTCGTCGAAGATGAGCCCCAAATAGCAGATTTCCTCAAAATGAGCTTACAGGCGGAGTGTTTTGCTGTTGACGTTGCGACCGATGGAGAGAGAGGGTCTTTCCTTGCGCGCACGGAAAATTACGATCTCGTTATTCTCGATAACGTTTTGCCCTTAAAACACGGACTCGAAATATGTAAAGATATCAGAACGGCGGAAAAAACTATGCCTATCATTATGTTGTCTGTTAAATCTGATGCTGCCACTAAGGTTGAGTTGTTAAACGCAGGGGCTGACGATTATTTGATAAAGCCTTTTTCGTTACAGGAGCTTGTCGCTAGAATGCGTGCGCTACTACGCAGACCAAAACAAATGCAAAGAGAAACATTGAGCATTGACGACTTGGTTTTAAATGAAAAAACAGCAAGCGTACGTCGCGGGAATGAGGAAATTTATCTAACGAGAAAGGAGTTTATGTTGTTGGAATATCTATTAAGCAACCAAGGCCTGGTGCTTTCCCGCGGGATGATTCTAGAGCATGTTTGGGATATGGAGGCCGATCCATTTTCCAATACCATTGAATCTCATATCATGAGCGTGCGGAGGAAAATCCACCAACCGGGTAAGAAAAAGCTGATTCACACCGTGCCTGGGAGGGGCTATAAGATTGATTTACTGTAGATGCCCCATACCAGCAAGGGTATTTGTCGGATTAAACCAGCATACATCAAGACGAGATATTATTCATAAATATCTCATATGGTCTTCATTTTTTGGAGACTCCTTTTTCATCTTCGCGAAGTCTTCATCATCTATTATCTATGATGGAGACTTATTGGTTCTTTGAAAGAGGTGACAAGTGAAGATCATATGGGCTATTTACGCGATAATTTACGATGCGCTCTGCCATCTGCTCTCGTACCAGGAATTGTTACAACGAGCACGGGTGGCGCTTCAAGAAGAGAATGATACTACTTCTCATGTTCTTGATGCGGGGTGTGGTACTGGCAATTTCACAAAAGAATATCTTGATCGGTGCAAGAACAAGAACGTTTCAGTCGAATGTATCGACGCTTCGCCAAGCATGCTCCGTCGAGCAATAAATAAATTACGTGCATACACAAATGTTCATTGTGCAAGAGTGGACCTCAATCAGCCTCTTCCATATCCGGATGCACAATTCGACAACATCGTGTGTCTCAACGCTCTCTATGCGACCGAAGACCCCATCAAGGTGTTGGGAGAGTTCAGTAGAGTGTTAAAGTTCGGAGGAAAACTGGTTCTTGCAAATCCCACAAAAGAGGCTCGCGTGCGAGATGTCTTTGTGGAGCACATAAAGATGAACCTCAAAAAGGGTTGGGCGGGTGTGCCAATCATGATGAAGGGGATATTATATTCTCCGATATTTCTCTTGATATTCCTCATTAATTTTTTGTGGATTAAACGACTTGGGGCCAAGCGGCTCTATCACTTTCTTGACAATAAAGAGTTGTCTGAATTGCTCAAGCAGGCTCATTTTCGAGTTCTGCGTACCGAGCACGCATATGGTGGTACTGATGTTTTTATCGTCGCAAGCAAAATGCTCGTTTCGAACGACAAATTCGACAACCCACTGGTGTGTGAGATCGCACAAGGTGCAAATGATATGGCTGCTCTCTATCGCTTGCGTTATACGGCATATTGTGAAGAAATGGGTTCGCTAGATCCGTCTCAATATCCCGAAAAACAAGAATCGGATAAATATGACGAATTCTCAACTCACGTGATTGTACGATGTGGAGATGAGATCATCGGCATACTTCGCCTCATTCGTGATAGCACCCATGGATTCCTTATGGAAGAATGTTTTGTATTGCCGGATTCTATCGATCGTTCGCGCACGGTAGAACACTCTCGAGGCATCATAAAAAAAGAACATCGGGATAGAGGAATTTACACCGTCCTTCTTCGTGGGGCTTACTTGTGGCAAAGGGAGCATGGTTTCATCACCAGTATCGGTGCGCCTCGAGTTGACAAATTGAGTTTAATCCTGCTACAAATGGGTTGGGAGACAATCGGGGAACCCTCCGCTTATCACAATGTCGTTGTAGTTCCGATGGCTTTTACGTTACACAAGGAAGCTCAAAACAAAGCTCCATGAATCTCATCCTCACTATTCAATTCGTCGCCTTTTGCCTTATAGGTATTCTTGGTTTTTTTGTTCTGAGCAAGAATCCGCGCTCTGAGGTCAATCGCTATTTTTGCACTTTTGCGATTGGCACAGCTGGGTGGAATTTTTCGCTACTAATGGTTATCGGTGAATTTGGCCAGCCACTCTTTTGGGGGAGGCTGGCTTTTGCTATGGGATCTTTCATGCCATTAGGTCTTTTTTTGTTTGCTATGACTTTTCCTTGGAAGGATGGAAGTATCTTTATCGAAAAAATAGTTATATGGACACTTGGATTGTTTTTCTTTGTGATACCACTTACTGACCTGATGATAGAAAGTGTTGTTTCAGTGAACCACACATATATTTCAGGAGTCCTCCTTCCCGCTACTTATCTTCCATATCTGACATACTATTTTGGATTTATTTTTCTTGCCTTCATTAAACTAATCCTAAAGCATCGAGATTCGCAAGCCTTCCACCACAAAGAACAATTGAAGTATATAATTTTGGGTGTCACGATATTCTTAATCCCCGTTTTTCTTACTCAACTTATTTTGCCACTACTGGGGATATTCCAATACAACAACCTCGGACCGCTCTTCTCGTTGCCCATGATTACTCTTATTGGTTACGCGATTGTGAAGCACCAGCTCATGGATATTCGTCTCATCATACAGCGTGGTGCAATCTATTCGATGCTTCTCGTATCGATAATTACGATTTTTCTGACCTTCGTTTATCTCTTTGGTTTCTTTTTTCAGAAAGCAACTGGATATGCGACAGTATGGAGCGCAGGAATTACTATGGTCATTGGTATATTTGGCGTACCAGTTATAGAAAGATATTTCAGAAAAATAACCGATTCATATTTTTTTAAGGACAAATACGACTATGCGCGCGTTCTTCAGGATTTGAGCGAAATACTCAATCGAACTATGGACGTCGACAAAATAGTCAGCGAGGTAACAGAAAAACTCGAGACAACGTATAAGGCGAAATTGGTTTCATTACACCTTGATGGGGATCGCATTAGTTCAGCAAAAACTTACGGAGGAAACACGGGTACCGACGATGAGTATCAGGTGACATTGCCCATTGTGCTGGAGCAGCAACAGCTCGGAGTTATAATTCTTGGAGAAAAACGATCTGAAGATCCATACTCCGTCGAGGATATTCAGCTCTTAAAAACTTTTGTGAATCAGCTTGCGGTGGCATTAGAGAAAGCGGCGCTTTATACAAAAGTAAAGTCATACTCCGAAGAGCTCGAAGCAAGAGTTCAAGAAAGGACCACAGAGCTCGTTCGCCTTCGTAACGAGGAGCAACAAATGATGCTCGATATTTCGCACGGACTGCAGACGCCCCTGACGATAATCAAGAACGAGATTGAGTTATTAAAGACAACGAATTTAGAGTCAGCACATCTGGGTATACTTGAAAGATCTATCGATAATGTTTCTAAATTTATTTACGACCTCTTTATTCTTGCAAAGCTTGAAACCCGGGATGCTCACGTGAAAATGGAATTGTTCGATTTGAGCATATTGATGGACGAATTGGTCGAATATTTTCAAATCTTGGCAGAGGCCCAGGGGGTTCGCATTATCAGTTCAATTGAACGAGACATTCATATTCTTGGTAACAGAGACCAGCTGAGTGAGCTCGTCACCAACCTGGTGAGCAACGCATTCAAGTATGTATCTCCTTCTCGTGTGGATAAATTCTTAGACATCACCCTACGAAAAAGTAGTTCTACTGTTGAATTGATCGTGAAGGATAATGGTATCGGTATTGAAAAAGAATATTTAATAAAAATTTTTGACCGGTTTTATCGAGTGAAGACCGGAGAAGGAAAAGGCGTACTGGGCTCTGGCATAGGATTGTCTATCTGTAAAAAAATAGTAGAAAAACACAACGGAACAATCCGTGCAAGCAGTGAGATTGGTAAGGAAACCACGGTCACCGTACTCCTTCCTCCCGTAGTATCGTAAACATTGATTTTGTGGGGTTTCATTCAAAAATGTTTTGAATATAAATGTGGATACTGACTAGGACACACTTACGTATAGCTGATATACTTTTAATGTTGTGTGGTGAAAATGAAGAAGCTTCTCTGAAAAATTGCATGCCTACGGGAGCACATATAGCAAAGAAATCCTATCACCGAGCTGAAACTTCATGAATTTTTCATGGAGATTGTGGTAGGACAGAGTCTCTTTTCAATTTTTATGTCAAAAACTTATTTTTTATGACAACAAAGGACTTAATGGAGCATTGTGACAATATTGATTATCGTGAAATGGGAAATTTGTTGCCCGTCATGATTTTTATTTATTGTAGAAACAAAATAGCATACGTAAATGAGCGCTGTGCATTAACCACCGGCTATAGCACCGAGGAACTGACATCTCCAGATTTTCAATTTCGTAGATTGATGTCGGAAGAGCATCTATCGAAAACACTAAAGAATTTTGAATATGTTGTTGAGGGAAAACAGGTGGAGGATTTTGAATTTTCGATTACAACCAAGTCAGGGGATTCACGCAACGCCATCATGAGTGTGAAGGCAGTCGGTTGTGGCAATGATGTGAAGGCGGCATTTTGTGTAGTAAGAGATGTTACGGAACGAAGGCGCATTGAAAGAGACATGGCGAACACCGAGATAAAATATCGCGATATCATAGATCGCATGAGCGAGGGGTTGGTTATACAAGATAACAATAGAATAATTACTTACGTGAACCCAAGGGCTGGTGAAATATTGGGTTATTTCCCCACAGAACTCATCGGTAAACATGGAAGCATTATGTTTGACGAGGAAAATATGAAGATTGTAGAGCGGGAGTATCAGAAGCATATTCATGGAATCGCAACATCATATGAAGCAGGTTGGCGCCGCAAGAACGGAAAAAATGTTGACACACTAATCTCAGCACGACCGATAATGGATGTAAACAATGAGTTTAACGGAAGCGTTGTGGTTTTTACAGATATTACCGAACTAAAGAAAAAAACAGCACTACTACTCGAAAGCGAAGAAAAGTTTCGCTTACTCATGGATGAGGTACCGCAAATTATCTTTCTCTACAGTGAAAAGGAGGGTCGCCTTGTATACACAAATCCTCACATGCACGTAGCTCTGGGGTATACTGCGGAAGAGATGACCTCATCTGATTTTGATGTCAACACTGTTATTTTACAGAAGTCTCAATCTCCATATGATCCGAATGGACGGTTGCGAGAGCAAGGAGGCGAATCGTTTGCACGTGAGATATTAGTTTCTACGAAATGGGGAGAAACCCTTACTCTTTCTCTTTTCCCTTGGGTGCTCTGTATTCATCGATACAAATAATCCGCGAACGTACTCGTGTGACTGACGCGAGCGATAAGCAAGTCGCTGACCAAGGAGAGATGTCCGAGGTTATAGGCATTGCACTCTTGCATATTAAAAGCATGTCGAATATCCTTGATGACCTGCTCGATGTTGCTCGATTTGAGTCCGGTAAAATGATAATCAAGAAAGCGACCATAGATCTCTGTGAAGTGGTTGATGATGCGATTGCGGGATTGAAAGCGAGCGCCACGAATAAAAACATACAGTTTTCTTTATCAACGCCGAAAAAACCCGTTGTGATTAACGGTGATAGGCTTCGATTGATTCAGGTGGTTGCCAACCTCCTCTCAAATGCGTGTAAATATACTCCGAGCGGGGGGCATATCTGGGTTACGGTGACCACAGAAAAGAATCAAGCGTTGGTGAGCGTTTAGGATAATGGCATGGGGATTATACCTGAACATCTTTCCCACATTTTTGAGCAATTCTATCAGACGAACGATGCATTACAATTGTCTCAGGGCGGGCTTGGGATGGGCCTGACGCTCGTCCGTGCTATTTGTGATTTGCACGGTGGAACTGTCGACGCGCACAGCGATGGGCCGCAAAAGGGCAGCGAGTTTATTATACGCTTGCCGGTATCTTCGGCTGAACTGCCCGCGCAACTCTCTTTGGTTGAACCATTAATGCAATCAACTGTCGGAAAGATGAAAATACTTGTCGTTGATGATAATAGGGATTTGGCAAAACTCATGGGTAAATTGCTCCAAATGCACGGTTTTGATGTTCGTACCTGTTTTGATGGAATATCCGCATTAGCAGAAGCAGATGCCTTTGACCCCGAAGTTGTTATTTTGGATATTGGCATGTTCGATATGGACGGATACGCGGTCGCGCGTGAGTTGCGTAAACGCGAAGAGGGGAGAGCGTGCAAACGAATATTAGTTGCGGTATCCGGATATGGACAAAGAGATGATATAAAAAAGGCCATAGAGTCCGGGTTTGACCGTCATATGGTAAAACCGATAAATATCGCTGAATTGAAAGCGTTACTATCAGGAGCAAAAGAGGAACAGGATTGATTTTCCGGGCTTTCCGATTATACTACTCATATCGGGCCCGTAGCTCATCTGGTAGAGCGCGTCATTCGCATTGACGAGGCAAGCGGTTCGAGTCCGCTCGGGTCCACAAATAAAAAGCGCCGAAAGGCGCTTTTTATTTGTGGACCCGAGGAGTGCCCTGCGGCACTCCGTAGCGGACTCGAAAGGATATTCGTTATCGATTCCTAGAGATCGAATATCACCCGCCACGGTAGGTGGAGAGTCCGCTAAACATAAACTGCTTTATGTTTCTTCTGGTGCGGCTTTGCGCAATTGCCGTTGTCGATTCGGAGAGACAGGCAATAGGGGCACTTCATTTTTCTAAGACGGATGACCGTCAAGAAAATTTGGTCGCGCAAATCGGAACCACTCCCCAAAACATTCTCATGCTCCTCCTCACCAAAGCACGGCTTGTCACTCAACTCCGCAAGCAAAAGAAACTCCTGAAAGTCATGGCACTCTTTGCAAAGAAGTCACACATCACGAATAGTGACGTCGCCAAACTTCTTCATGTCTCCAACGCAACTGCACTTCGCTATCTCACGCAACTCGAAAGAGAAAACAAGATCGTACAGGTCGGGAAGAACCATGGATTTTGCTTTAATGTTTATCCCGCACGAAGCGATCTTCTATGATTTACTGGTAAACCAAGTGGGTGCCATAAAGGTAAACACGCAAGACCTTATTGAATATGCATTTAGCAAACACGTGAGTATTGTTTCTCCTACGACATTCCTTGCTCAATTGCAGACATTACACTGTTAAACGCTTCTTCCGATAAATATTCGCGCATGGCATCAATACCAAATACGTTTTCTCCAAAAAATTCGGAAAGCAGCACCACCTCAAGTAGTAGTGGGGGCAGTGCAAGTAGCTACAAATCATCAAGGAGTGACAATGATGAAGGCACTGGGGTGAATTCGGGGGTCGACGTTGAGCTTATCATGTTCATGCTAACAATACTTGGATTTGTCTTTATGCTACTCGTATTGTCTCCAATGCTTGTCGCACTTCTTCTTGTACCCGTGCTTCGCCAACGTGGAGATCGTGAAAAGCTTTTCGCTGATCAGAAAATTAAACGGGCAGGTGATCGGTATGCACATAAGCAGCGTGAAATGTGGATATCTAAAGGCTTGAGTGTCGAGCGTTTTAAAACTGAATGCGAAAAGGAATTGACACAGTACGAAGAGGAAAAAATGTTTTTTGAAGAACGACGTACAGAACAATGGATGTGTGCGATAGTGTCACAGGCAAACCTTTTTGAGGGTCGCATGTGCAAATCTCCTTCGTATCGTCATGAATATATGTACCCAATAACACCGGTTGATATATTAATCTCAGGTGTCATTTCGACAATAATTTATGCGTGCGTATATTTTTTCGCTTCATAAGACAACCGTCAAAACAAAACCCCTCTATGAGGGGTTTTTATTTTGCAGATTCTCTATTATGTGAAAAAGGCTAATCCGATCCTGCCATCAGCTTCTGGATCTGCGGAGCGTATTCTTTCATGACCGTTGTGGTTGCCATCATCTGGTTCGCACCGGCATCGGTCTTCTTTTTGATCTTGAGTGCGATCTCCTCGAACAGTTTCGGATTCTTTGTGACAAGACCAATGATCTTTTCTTGCTGCTCCTTCGGCATATTTCCGAGCTTCGATGCGATGAGCTTTTTCATCAAGAATTCTTCTTATCTCGAGCGCAAGGTCTTTGAT